>CAJUJW010000001.1 GCA_910586735.1 uncultured Oscillibacter sp.
TAAAAATATTTTTCATGTAGGGTGTCGAAAAAGCGGATAATTGCAGATTATCCTGTAACTATATTATAGCACCCTGCTGTCGATTTTTCTAGAGATATTTGAAAAATTGTAAAAAATTGGGGTGTGGTTCATGACTCCACACATTTTTTGACTCCAACCTTTCTTTATCTGCTTTTCTGGCAATTTTGTTCTATCGCATTCTCGTTTTTTTATAATTACAGCGAAACGCTGGGAACCATGATTGATTCCCAGCGTTTGATTTATCACTGCTTTTCCAGCAGGTTCCGGTAGAACTGCCGTTCAGCTTCCGGCACTTTTAGCGCGGTCATAGCCTGGTCAAGTGTCCAACCCATCGTTTCCATAAGATTTTCGATAGATGACAAGATACCCTTCTCTAAGCCCTCAGCTATACCCTTCTCCACGCCCTTTTTCCAGCTCTTTTCCATAACACCTTTGCTCAAATTGCACATAACCGACACCTCGCTTTCCATGGCCCGCGTCATTTGAATATCGTAATCGTCCTGCAGAATCCTCCGTTTCTCCGCCTCGCTGGTTTCATGTGAGAGCAGCACATCCAGCATCCGCAGTACGCCGTCGTAATTTTCACCGTCCGGCCCGCCCAGGCACAGCATGACGATGGACAGCAGGTCGTAATTCTGGACCGGCTCCACCGCCTCGCCTACAAGGTGCTCCTCGGTCAGATGATACCGGGTGATGGTATTCTCCCGGTTCTTTGGTGGATTCATGCAGATCCAGATGGAATAGACCTTCTTGAGCTTCTCGTAATGAGAGCCCGTAAACTCCCGGCCATACTGAGAGGAAATCATGCGACTGCAATAGTATATTCCCCGCTTCGTCAGGGGATACCCTGGGTAAAAATCGTTCTGAGCTTCTACGTTCACGATCAGGCCGATTAGCTCCCCGGAGTCAGGGGCAATGGCGCGGAAGCGGATATCGTAAGTAACAGTTCCCTCGTGAACGGATTTGTCCTCCGTATCCAGGCCGCTGATAACGCTTCCTTCCTCGTCCGGCAACACAGGAACGCTGGACACCTGGGGCTGGCCCTCAATATACTTCTCCTCGATATCGCGCACCGGGCAGTCTTGGTACTCCGCTAAGCAGGCTTTCATAATTCTCGCCAGAATCGTTTTTTCGGAGAGGACCCGTTTACAGGCCGCGTCGTAGCCCGCTCCGTCATCTGTGCTATGCAGACCCTGGGCCATTGTGGTTTTTTCGTCCATCGCTCCTCACCTTCTTTGCCTCATTTTATCACAGCTTTGCGGACGCGTCCACCCTTTTTTCGGACGCCTGGACTTGAAAACAAGCAAATGTATTGGGCCGCCAAGGAGCCTCCTCCATGACCGCCCTTTTTACCTAACCCGAAGAAAATCCGGGAAATTTTCTGGATCGCTGATGCTTATCCGATGTGATGCGTGGTCGATTTTTTGGAATCTTTTTTCGCGTTCCAGAATCGGCCACACATTATTTTTTGCGCCTAAAAAGCACAGCCGGTTGCATCGACTGCGCTTAGCCTTTGGAAATATTCGTTTTCGGCCTCTACTGGGGTTTTGCCTCCGATGCTGGAGTGGGACGGCCTATTGTTATAAAAGCAGAGGTAATCCCGGAGTGGAGCGGTCAGGTCATTTATGCCGCCTGACGTTTCACAGCGGTCAGACGAAGAATCAGCCCCGTTTTTCGACAGACCAGTTCGAAAAACGGGGCTCACTCAATTTGTTAAGCGGACTGCCTGGAAAACTTCGCTCTCAGCTTCTCTATGCGCTTGCGTCGCTTGTCCTTGATCTCCAGGCGCTCGCCCAGGTCCCGGGAGCCGACGCCGTAGACCAGGTACAGGATGATGCCCGAGACAATCATGATGAACACCGTGGACGCGCAACGGCGGCCCGAGGCGTTGACATTGTAGCCGTAGAGCCCTTCCTCGGCGCACATGGACTGGATGACCATGGCGTAGGAGGTGCCGTAGGAGCTGGCGAAGGTGGCGGACATGTCGTACTCGGTGAAGAGGGCGTTGAAGTTCAGGGCGAACACCGCCAGCACCGAGGGCAGAATGATGGGCAGCTTCACCTTGAAGAAGGTAAAGGCGCTGCCGGCCCCCAGGTTCCGGGCCGCGTCCTCCAGCTCCTCGTCGATGGCGTAAAAGGCCGCCTTGATCATCCGCAGGGAGAAGGGCAGCTTCACCACCGTGTAGGCGATGATGATGAGCAGACGGACGTTTTCCGCGTAGTAGAGGTTCGTATTGCCCACATACCAGACACTTTCGCTGTTGAAATAAGTCCGGTAGGAGTAGCAGATCAGGATGGTGGGCAGCAGCCAGGGGAACAGCAGGGCGTACTCCAGGACCACGCCGGATTTCTTGTTCCGGTTTTTAAAAATGTAGCTGCACGCCGCCACCACGATGACGCAGGCCAGGGCCGCGGCGATGGCGGAGAGGATGAAGCTCAGGCGGATGCCGCCCAGGGTGGACTCGTTGGCGAAGAGGCCGGAGATGGAGCCCTTCCGGGTCTTGTAGGTGCCCCGGTTGGTGAGGTACTGGTAGTCCTCGGAACCGAAGAAGTTCACCAGGGTCCAATTGGAGAGGTCCAGCTTTTTCATGCGGATGGCCCCGTAGGTCTGGAAGGAGAAAATGATAATCATCACCACGGGGATCATGTAGATGATGAAGAGAATGTAGGCGTAGAGATGGGCCAGGACGTTGGCGACGGGGTTGTCGATCCTCTGCTTCTGGAGCTTGGCCTTGGTTTTGGAGACCGAGAGGTAGTGCCCCTTGCGCTCGTAGGCAGAGAGGACCGTCAAAAGCACGATGGTGAACATGGCCAGGATGACGCTGAGCAGCGCCGCCCGGGCCTGGGGGAACGCCTCGTCGGCCACCGACGAGCCCGCCAGGCGGACGATCTCCGGGTTGATGGAGTCATAGCCCAGCAGGGTGGGGGCGGACATGGCGCACAGGCCCGTGATGAAGGTCATGACCGTCAGAGAGAACATGGTGGGCACCAGGGTGGGGAAAACCACCTTCCAGAGGACCTTGAAGGGCTTCGCGCCCATGTTCCGGGCGGCTTCCACGGTGTTATAGTCTATGCCCCGGATGGCGTTGCGGAGGAACAGGGCGTGATTGCTGGTGCAGGCGAAGGTCATGGTGAACCACACCGCGTTGAAGCCGGAGAACCAGTCCGGGTTCATACCGGGGAAGGTGTTCACCAGCATGGTGGTGATGATGCCGTCGCTGTCATAGAGGAAGAGGTAGCCGGTGACTAGGGCCACGCCGCTGTAGATCAGAGTGGTCATGTAGCCCAGGCGGAGGATCTTCGCGCCCTTGATGTCAAAATACTCCGTTAGCAGGACGATGGACACACCCACCACGTTGACCGTGACCACCAGGCCCACGGCCAGCTTCAGGGAGTTCCAGACGAAGGAGCGCATGTTGCCCGCGAAGAAGAAGCGGATGACGGCGAAGGGATCCCGCTCCCCGGCGGCGTTGGTGGTGTTGAAGATGCTGGCCAGGGTGTTCAGGCAGGGCAGGAGCATGAAGCCGAAGAAAAGGTAGGCGAAGAAGGCGACGCCGAAAACCTTCACCAGCAGGGAGGGATTCAGGCCCCTTGAACGGATTTTCGCGTTCATGAGCACACCCCCCTCAGTCCTTCCCGGCGGGGTAGGCCATCACGTCCCGGGGGTCCATGATGACCTGGACCTTCTGGCCCGCCTCGTAGATATTTACGCCGTCGTTTTTCTCTATGACCTTGATGGTCTGTCCGTCTACGGTAATGTAGTATTTAATGTACAGGCCGTAATACTCCCGGCTCTCCACCGTGCCCTCCAGCACGGCGTTTCCGGGCTTGGGCTCGGCGTTGACGTGGATGCGCTCCAGGCGGATGTAGTTGTGGGCGGCGGGATCCACGCTGCCGCCCGCCTGGTTCAGCTCCTGGACCACGGCGGGGGTGAGCTGGTTAATGTCCCCGATGAAGTTGCAGACGAACTCCGTGGCGGAGTGGTTGTAGACCTCGTTGGGGGTCCCGATCTGCTCCACCACGCCCTTGTTGAACACGGCGATGCGGTCCGAGAGGGTCAGGGCCTCCTCCTGGTCGTGGGTGACGTAGATGGTGGTGATGCCGAAGTCCTTCTGCATTTTTTTCAGCTCGTTGCGCAGCTGAACCCGAAGCTTGGCGTCCAGGTTGGACAGGGGCTCGTCCATGCAGATGATGGCGGGGCCCGTCACCAGGGCCCGGGCGATGGCCACCCGCTGCTGCTGCCCGCCGGAGAGCTGGGAGACGGCCTTGGCCAGCTGCTCGTCGCTGAGGTCCACCTTCTTGGCGATGTCCCGGACCTTCCGGTCGATCTCGGCCTTTTTGTCCTTTTTGACTTTGAGTCCAAAGGCGATGTTGTCATACACCGTCATGGTGGGGAATAGGGCGTAGCTCTGGAAGACGATGCCGATGTTTCGGTTTTCGATGGGCACATGGGTGATGTCCTTCCCTTTGACCTCCACAGTGCCGGAGACCGGCTCAATGAACCCGGTGATGGTCCGCAGGGTGGTGGTCTTGCCGCAGCCCGAGGGGCCGAGGAAGGTGAAGAACTCCCCCTCCTTCACATGGATGTTGATGTCATGAAGGGCGGTAAAGTCTCCGAATTTGACGACGATGTCATTGAGCCGGATCATAGAGCGGTCCTCTCCTTTTCTGTTTGGTTTCGTCTATAAGCCTATGGCGAGCCGGAATCCGGCCCGCCATAGAAATCAGGCAGTTGGTCTGGAAGATGAAGCGTTACGCCGCCGCCTCCTGGGTCAGGGTGGCCCAGTCCAGGTTATCCCAGTCGGGAGTGGGGGCGGGCTTGCTGGCGTCGGCCCAGTAGAAGCCCAGGTTGGTCATGATGTTGGTCCATTCGCTGGAGTGGGCGGCCACGTATTCGGCGTAGGTCATGTTGGCGCCCTCCACCTGGGTCAGGGCGAAGTTCTTGAGCTGGTAGATGCCGGGGATGCCGTCGGGATAGAGCAGGTCGGCGGCCTCGGTGTTGCAGGGATAGGAGTCGAACTCCTCGCCCCAGGCGGCCTGCACGTCGGCGGAGCCGAACCACTCGGCGAACGCCTTCACGGCCTCGGTCTCCTCGTCGGAGCGGCCGGCTTTGTCCAGGATGCCGATGTACTCGGCGATGTAATAGGTTCCGTCGGCGATGTCCACCAGGGCCCAGTTCTCAGGCTGCATGGTGCCCATCAGCGGATTGGGAGAGCTTTCGGCGGCGCCGTCGATCTGGCCGTAGAGCGAGGAGGAATAGTAGGAGGAGACCTGGACATCGCCCTTGTTCAGGGGATCGAAGCCGTATTTATAGTCCTCTCCGCCGCTCTTGCCCTCGGCGCAGTATTTCCACAGGGTCTTCCAGCCGTCCACGGTGATGCCGCCCGCCGGAGAGGAGGGGTCCACAAAGGCGTACAGCATGGCGGAGTTGATGTTGGCGTTGGTGGTTCCTCCCACCTTGTTCTGGCGGTACCAGGTGTAGCCGCAGTCCACGATGTCGGCCCAGTGGTCGAATTTCAGAGCCTCGCCGTTGGTGCCCAGCTCGTCGTTGCGGTAGAGCATCAGCACGTTCTGGATAACCAGGCCGTAAGCCTGGCCGGGATAGACGTACTCGCCCACGTCGCCGCCCCAGGAGGGCGTCCAGTCCACCAGCTTCAGGTTCTCATACTGGCCGTTGATGACCTGGGACCAGCGGGTCTCATTCAGGCCGAAGAGGATGTCTCCGTCCTTGTTCTCATTGGCCGCCTGGATGGCCGCCGTGTCTCCCGAGATGACGGAGTTGTCGTCTATGGAGATGGTAAATCCCGCGTCCTTGGCCTCGTTGATCAGCCAGGTGGTGCGCTCGGTGGAGTTGGAGTTGGAATAGATGCGGATGGTGTAGCCGGAGTAGTCCTTTTCTCCGCCATCGTCGGCGGGCTGGGCCGTGTCGGCGGGTTTCTGGTCGCCGCCGTTGGCGGGCTGCTGTGTGTCGCCGCCGCTCTTGCCGCCGCAGGCGGCGAGGGACAGCGCCATGACCAGAGCCAGCAGGGTCGCAAGAATCTTTTTCATTTCATCGTCTCCTTGTCTAAAAATCCGTGGGAAATCCGAGGCTTCTATAGTCACAGTATACAAGAAAGGCCGCCGGAAGGAAACCGGGCAGAACTGCGATTCTTCCGCCAATCCTGTCAAAAAAACGACAGCCGTCAAAAGACAGCCGCCGTTTTTGTATAATTTTTACAGCGCCTACCGGCAGCGGTCCTGGTACTCCGAGGGGGACATGCCCACCAGCTTTTTGAAGGTGCTGCCGAAATAGGTCACGTCCCGGTAGCCCACCTGGTCCGCCACCTCGTAGACCTTCCGCCGGCAGTCCCGGAGCAGCTCCATGGCCTTGTGGACGCGGTATTGGGTCAGGTAGTTGATGACGGTGTAGCCGGTTTCCTTCTTGAAGACGTGGCTCAGGTGCCCCTCGCTGACCTGGAGGTGCTGGGAGATGGTGGTGATGCTGATGTCCTCGTCGGCGTAGTGTCCGGCGATATACTGGAGGGCCTGGAGGACGTATTTGCTCTTGTCTCCCTTGGTCAGGGGCAGGAGGTCCGCCGGGGCCAGGCCCGTCAGCTCCCGCTCCTTCTGGCGGACCTTGTCGATGGCGGCGGTCAGCTCCTCGTCCCGGAAGGGCTTGAGGAGGTAGTCGTCGGCCCCCAGCTTCAGGGCGCTGCGGGCGTAGGCGAAGTCGCTGTAGGCGGTGAGGAGGATGACGTGGGCCTTGCAGCCCTGGTCCCGGAGTTTTGTGAGCATCTCAATGCCGTCCAGCCGGGGCATGCGCACGTCGGTGATGATGAGGTTGGGGCTGTAGCGCTCCACGGCGGCCAGGCCCTCCTCGCCGTTGGACGCCTCCCCCACCAGGACGCAGCCCCGGGCCGCCCAGTCCACGCCCAGCATGATGCCCCGGCGGACCACGGCCTCGTCGTCAATAACCAGAACCTTCAGCATGGAAGCGCCTCCTCTCGTCTGATGGGAAGCCGCAGCCGGACCCGGCTCCCCTCTCCCGGCAGGACCGAGAGGCCGTAGCGGGGCCCGTAGTGCAGGCGGATGATGCTGTCGACGTTGAACAGTCCCAGGTGCCCGCCGGGGGGCCGCTTCTCCGGGCTGTTGACGGCCTCCAGGATGTCTTGGGGGATGCCGGGGCCGTTGTCCGAGACGGTGAGGAGCAGGTCCCCCTCCTCCTCCTGGGCGGTGAGCTTGATATAGCCCTCCTCCAGGTCCGCCACGCCGTGGAGGATGGCGTTTTCCACCAGTGGCTGGAGGGCCAGCTTGGGCACCAGGCAGCTTCGGAAGCGCTCAGGCACGTCGATCTCGCAGGTGAAGCGGTCCTCGAAGCGGATGGACTGGATGGCCAGATACCGCTCGATCAGGTCCAGCTCCCGGTCCAGGGTGATGATCTCGTCCCCGGATATGGCGGAGCGCAGGACGGCGGCCAGGTTGGTGGCCAGCTCCGCCACCTGGGGGGCGTGGTGGGCCACGCCCAGCCACTTCACCGTGTCCAGGGTGTTGTATAGAAAGTGGGGGTTCAGCTGGGCCTGCATCATGCGCAGCTTCGTCTCGTTCAGCTCCCGCTGGCGGCGGACGCTGCGCTCCAGATTGGCCCGGTACTCCTCGGTCATGCGGTTGAAGCTCCCGGCCAGGCGGCCCAGCTCGTCCTCCCGCCCGGTCTCCAGGCGGACATCGAACCGGCCCTGCTCCACCTGGCCCATGGCCTGGTCCAGCTGGTGGACGGGCTGGGAGAGATAGCGGCTGAGGAGCCAGGTGGACAGCAGGCTCAGCAGTACGCACAGCGTGCCCACAAAGATGCTGACCACATAGATGGTGTCCATGACCCGCCCGGTGAAGGTCCGGGGCTGCTGGAGGATGAGGGTGAAGCCGGTGGGGTCATGGCGGGCGGCGTGGAAGCGGTAGTCTCCGTCGGCCCCGGTGAGGGGCGCGCCGGAGAGCAGCTGCGCCCGGAGGGCCCCCACGGTCTCCCCGGCCTGGGCGGGGCGGGAGTAGTAGATCATCCGCCACTGCCGGTCCAGCAGGAGGACCTCGCAGGTGGCGTCATACCGCCCGCCGAAGAGCTTGACAAAGCCCGCCTGGTCCACGGAGGCGATGACGTAGCCCAAAAGCTCCCCGGCGTGGCCCCGGACGGCCTGGGCGGCGGAGAGCCCGCCGCCGGTCTCGGAACGGAAGACCAGGGACTCCGCCTCCCCCGCCGCCGGCAGGAGGCCCCACCGGGTATCCAGGGCCTGGGTGGGCAGGGCAGCCCCGGTGGTGTAGCGGCAGTGCCCGCCGCTGTCCGCCACGTCAAAGCGCGCGTAGTCCCGCAGGGGCTCAGAGGTCCGGTAGAGGACCTGGTACAGCGTCCGGGAGCCGCCGCCGCCCCGGTGGAGGGCGCTGTGGACCACGGTGCTGCCCGACAGGTCCCCGGCGATGTCCGCGCAGGAGGCGCACACCTCGTCCAGGGCGGCCTGGAGAGCGTCCAGCTGCCGCTCCGCCTGCTGGGTGAGGCCGCTTTCGATGCGCTCCACCTGGAGACGGAGCGTCAGCGCGCCGCCCAGCAGAAGCGGGACCAGGGCCGTGAGCAGCATGACGGCGAATATCCGGTTGCGGAAGGAACCGCGAATCCATTTCCTCATATCCCGCCGCCTTCCTCCCCGCACAGCGCCCGCCACTGGGCCAGCAGGGTCTCCCGCTGTTCCCCGGCCCAGACGGCGTCGTAGTCGAAGGAATCGAAGGCCAGGAAGCGGCCCTCCTCCTCCTGGCGCAGGTCCGCCCGGACGGAACGCCGGGAACAGTGGTCCATCAGGTAGCGCTGGACATCCTCGCTCAGGGCGAAGTCGATGAAGCGCCGGGCGTTGTCCCCGTGGGGACAGCCCGTTACCACCGCCATGCCGTCGGGGAGAGTGCAGGTGCCCTCCTTGGGGCCCAGCAGGGCCACGTCCCGGCCGTTGGCTATGGCCTGGAGGGCGATGTCCTCCGGGATGGCCCCGATGTAGCAGGAGCCCCCGGCCACCGCGTCGGCCACCTGGGTGGAGCTGTCCAGAATCCGGCCGTCCAGGTTTTCCACAAAAGCCTCCAGCAACGCCTGGTCGTCCTCCGGCAGGACCTGGAGCAGGGAGGCCAGGGTGGTGTAGCTGGAGCCGGAGACGGTGGGCGAGGCAAAGGCGATCTTCCCCCGCCACGCGGGGTCCAGGAGGCTTTGCCAGCTGTCCGGCGGGTTGGCGCGGATGAGCACGGGGTTGTAGATCAGCACCACCGGCAGGGAGGAAAAGGCCGTCCACGTCCCGCTGTCACAGCGGAAGGCGGGCTGGAGCTGATTTTGCAAAGGGCTGACGTAAGGCTCGAAGAGGGCGGCGCGGGACTGGAGGCTGTCCACCCCGCCGCCGAAGAAGAGGTCGCATACCGGGGCCTCCGCCTCCGCCTCGACCCGGGCGAGCAGATCGCCGCTGCCGCCGGTCTCCACCTGGACCCAAACGCCGGTCCGCTCCTCGAACTCCTTGATAATCGGCTCATAGACCGCCTCCCTGTGGGAGGTGTAGATGACCAGCCGGTCCTCCTCCGCCGGGGCGAAGGAGAAGCCGGGCTCAGGGGCGGCGCAGGCGCTTAAAAACAGCAGGAGGAGTCCCAGGATGAAAAACCGCCGCATCCCGGACACCTCCTTGTCTCATTTTGTATTTTACAGCATGACGGCGGACAGCGGTTCTTTCCCTGTCCGCCGCTCCTCACTTTCCTTGTTTTATTTTATCACAGCTGCGCGGCCGCGTCCACTCTTTTCTCAGCGCTGCCTGCCTCGATCTGGTCCTCAGTCTTCCCGCGTCTCAATCATTTCTTCCACGCCTCTACTGTCCTCCTTCCAATCAATCCCTATGCTGTCATAAAATTTTTGTTTTAGACACCTCCAATCCCGGAATACCGCTTGTTTTTTCCGCAGGGAAGTGGTAAAGTAGAAAAGCATAGGGGACAGCCCCCGAAAAACGAGGAAAGGACTCTGGAGATATCATGAAACAAAGGAACCGGATATTGGCTTTACTGATGGCGCTTTGCCTTGCGGTGAGCGTCCTTGTCGTTCCCGCCTCGGCGGCGGATTTAGAGCAGCTGAAAACTCAGCTGGAAGAGGCAAAGGCCGCAGTCACTGCGGCTGAACAGGCGCTGAGGGATACTCAGGCGGCTAAACAGAGTATATTAGATATCGAGAGCAGTAAACAAGCTGAGTATGCTGCTGCGAAAGACGCTTATAATGCCGCTGTCCCGGGGAGCGGTACAGAAGGCGGAGTCAGCGAAGAGGAGCTGGCGAGATTAAAAGGAGTAATGGACGCGGCGGCAGGAGAGCTTTTGACAGCAACAGAAGCGGCTGACGCGGCGCGTGCGGAAATCGCGGCTAAAAAAACGGAGCTTGACACCGCAAATTCCCGCGTAACCCAGCTGGAGGCGGATATTAAAAAAGCGGAGGAAGAGGCCGCGTCCAACAGCGAGGCCGAGCTGAAAAAGAAGCTGACCCCCGGCACCGGTGACTTGTCCTTCTCCGTCAGCTACGTGGACCTGGGCACCCTGGCGAAGGACGCCACCAGCGGGCGGAGCAAATCCTTCTCCATCACCAACCGGTCCTCCCTCTATGTCATGTATCTCAGCTGCTCCAATCCCTCCGGCTACACCGTCAGCGGCGTGCCCTCCACCCTGGCGCCGGGCAGCAGCGCCACGGTGACGGTCTATCTGGACAGCACCGCCACAGAGGGAACCTATAACCGGACTCTCCAGATCAGCGGATATTATCAGGACAACGGCGTCCAGGGCAGTTCCCAGACCTTCAGCCTCCCCCTCTACGCCGTGGTGGGCGGAAAGGGCCTCTCCCTGTCCGTGGACCCCTCTACCAAGGACCTGGGCAAGCTGGCCGAGGGCTATGACGACAAGGCCGCCAAGGAAAAGGAAATCACCGTCACCGTGGAAAACAAGGGCGTCTCCAGTCTCCAGATGAACGGCGTGAAGGGCAGCGACCACTTCACAGTCACCGCCGTAAAAACCGAAAACGAAACCCTGAAAAGCGGGGAAAAGACGGACTATAAGGTCGTGCCCAAAAAGGACCTGGCCGTGGGAACCTACACGGACACCATCACCTTCCAGACCAAGGAGGGCGCCACCGCAGCCCTGAAAGCCACTGTGGTGGTGGAGAAAAAGCTGGCCTCCCTGAGCGTGGAGCCCGCCGCCCTGAACTTCGGCACCCTGGAGGAGGGCTACGCGGCCCCGGCCCCCCAGACGGTCACGCTGAAAAACAACACGGAATACGCCATCCAGCTGAACCAGCCCTCGTCCTACAGCTATGAGATCGGCGCGCTGAGCCACACGGCCCTGGCCGCCGGGGCCAGCGCCACCTTCACCATCCGGCCCCGGACGGGCCTCCCGGCGAGTACATATTCCGGCACCGTGGAAATCACCAGCAACCGGGAGACCGCCAAGCTGACCGTCCAGTTCGCCGTCACCCGGCCCGCCGGGCCCACCACCTTCTCCGACGTGGCGGCAAACAACACCTTTGCCGCCGACATCGCCTATGTGAGCCAAAAGGGCCTGATGGGCGGCGTGGGCAACGGAAACTTCAACCCCCAGGCCCCCATTACCCGGGGCCAGCTGGTGACCATCCTCTACCGGCTGGAGGGTCAGCCCGCCGTCTCCGGCCTGGGCTTCAGCGACGTGGCGGCCGGGTCCTACTGTGAGAAGGCGGTGAAATGGGCCGCCGCCACCGGAATCACCAAGGGCAACGCCGAGGGCCTCTTCCAGCCCAACTCCCCCATCACCCGGGAACAGATGGCCACCTTCCTGTACCGGTACAACCAGAACAAGGGCTACTTCATCGTCAAGCTGGCGGACCTGAGCACCTTCCCCGACTCGTCCTCCGTGTCCTCCTACGCCAAGGACGCCCTGTCCTGGGCCAACGGCACCGGCTTGGTCAACGGCACCTCCGACGGGCGGCTGAACCCCTCCGGCGGGGCCACCCGGGGCCAGGCGGCGGCGATTCTCCACCGCTACTGCGTGAGCATCGGCCGCTGAGGCGGATACCATAAGACAGACAGCCCCCCCGGAAGCCAACCGGCTTCCGGGGGGTTCTTTCGTCAGGGAAAGGGCGTCAGGGAAGGACGTAGCCGTCCTGATCGGCGGTGTAGAAATTCCCGTCCGCCTTGAAAGTGGTGTCCCGGAGGACGCTTCCGTCCTCGTCCCGATAGCGCCAGCCCTGGTCGTCCTTGGTCCAGCCGCCCATGTTCACGCCCTTGAACAGGTAGCTGCTCAGGCCGATGGCCTCCCGTGTCTCGTCGTCCTGGAAGTGCCACCACTCGGAGCTGAGCCCCCGCATGCCCGTGGCGGTCATGTATTTCTCCAGGAGCTTGGCGTTGTCGTTGTTCAGGTAGGCGGCGGAGTACCAGCTCAGGTCGTGGATGGCGCTCTGCATCTCCAGCTCCTCTTTGCCGTCGATGGTTTCCAGGGTCAGGTCCAGGGCGATGCCCCGGTTGTGGGCGGAGGTCACCCGGGCTAGGAAGCTGCCCAGGCTGAACCGGCCGCCGTTGGTCATGACGGTGAAGTAGGTGTCGTATTCCACCGGTTCCTCCGTTTCCCCGCCCTCTTCGCCCTCCTCACCCTCCGGGGCTTGAGCGCCCTCCGGGGTCTCCGTCTGGGGCGTGGGCTGAGGCGCGGGTTCGGGGTCCGGCTGAGATTCCGTTTCCGGCGCGGGGGCCAGGCTGCCGCCCTCGCCCTCCGCCGGGAGGGTGAAGAAGGGCGGATTTTCCGGCGTATCGCCCTCCTGGGGCCCGGCGGGGATCGGTTGCCCGTCCGGGCCGGGGGGGACGGTTTCCGCGTCCTCCTGGGCCTCCCCGGCTTCCTCCTCCGCCTGGCGCAGGGCCAGGTCCTCCCGGCTGATCTTCTCCTCGGTCTCCGGGTCGATCAAAAGGCCGTCGGACAGGTCCACCTCCCAGCCGGTGACGGGGTCCAGAATCCGGGGCTCCTCGTCCTCTCCCAGGGGCTCGCCCCCGGCATTCTCATAGCTGTAGACCAGGGCCGCCAGCTCCAGCTGCCCGGCGGTGGTGTCGTAGAGGAAGCGGGTGGCCTCGTTGGGGCGAAACGCCTCGTAGATTTTCAGGCGGTAGCCGTCTTTCTCCGCCGCCTGGGCGGCGCTGAGGAGCTTCTTGGAGCAGGGGTAGAGGTAAGGGACCAGGAACTGCTCGTCCGCCGTCTGGATGTGCTCAAAGCCTTGAATCACCTGGTCCGTAATGAGGGCGATGGGGTTTTCGTGGACCTTGAAGGCGGAGCGGTAGCTGTTGGCAATGTCATAGGAGCAGTGGTCCCCCACGTACTCCGGCAGATTGATCATGCAGAACCGGCTGTCCACCCAGCCGTACTGGTCCTTGTACCGGACGGAGAACCAGTCCCCGCTCTCCTCCAGGACGCAGAGGGCGGTTCCGCCGGGAATCTTCCCCAGGGTAGGGGAGGACCCGTCCGCTTTCTCGTAGAAGGGCTGTTCAATGATGGGCCACACGGTGGCGTACAGCGGGTCCGCCGCAGCGAAGAACTCCACCTCCTCCGAGGAGCGGAGGGTGCCGTTGCGGTCCAAGGCGGCCACCTGGAAGCGGTGGTGGGACCCGGAACCCAGGCGGCCTAGGTCGTACAGGAAGTGCTCCGCGGGCTCCAGGGTGTCCAGGAGGGTCCAGCCCCCCTCGTGCCACTCGTGGACCTCGTAGAACTCGCCCCGGGTCTCGTCCCACTCCAGGGAGACAACCCTGGGCTCCTCCTCGTGGTAGGCGAGGTTCAGATCGTCCCCCAGCAGGTCCTGCCGCTCCACCCGGATGAGGTTGGAGGCGGGGCCGCAGAGGACGTAGCCCTTCCCCTGGAACGCCGCCCGGACGCTGACCTCCAGGGGCTGGTGATAGCCGGGCAGGGGCACGTCGCCCCCCCGGCCCACCTTCAGCTCCAGGGCCTTGGAGGCGGTGGAGGCCACCAGCCCCCCCTGGGCGTAGACCTCGTAGAGTCCGGCGGTTCCGCCGGGCAGCGTCCAGGAGAGGGAGAGGTTCCCCGGCCCCGGCGTGCCCACGACCTCCGGCGCGTTCAGCTCCACGCTGTCCACCTGTACCGCCAGGGTCTGGCTGGTCAGCCTGCGGGTGAGGCCCAGGAGGTTCTTCCCCTCCACCACGGCCTGGATGCGGACGCTCAGGGGCAGGGCCAGCTGCCCCAGAAAGGCGTCGGGACTGCTCAGGAGCTTTTGAATGTGCTGGTCCCCGCTCTTGACGTTCAGGCTGTAGGATACGGGGGGACCCTGGTCTCCGGCGCCCTCCGCCGGGGCCTCCGGCGGGTTCTTCCCGTCCTCCTCGGGAACGGTCTCCGCAGCGTCCGGGAGGCCGCCGGTGTCGTTTTCCACCCTGGCCTGGGGCCAGCGCAGCTGGACGGTCCCGCCGTCGCCCAGGTAGACCCGAACATCCCCCTCAGAGAAGCTGGGGCGGACGCCGCCGGGTATGTACAGATAAGCCGTTGCCAAGGCCAAAGCCGCCAGCACGAAGGCGGCGGCTCCAGCCAGTATGAGTTTTCGATTCATGAGAGCTGTGTCCTCCAAGGGTCAAACTGGTCCATAAGCATCATAACCCCTCCGGGGCGCGGAGTATGTCAGAACACGGCGTAGACCGTCTCATAGTCCGCGCCCTTTTCCGTATAGACCACAAAACCGTCGTAGATCAGCTCGCCGTCCTCGCCGTCAATCAGGCAGCTGGGGGCGTAGTCGGAGGAGATGGGGCGGCCGATGGCGGCGTACAGCTCGCTGACCGGGCGGCCCACCAGCCCCTCGGCGATGGCCTTCAGGTCCGCCGCCGGGGCGGGTTCCGGTTCCGTGGTCTCAGCGGGTTCAGGAGCCGGTTCCGGGTTGGCCTCCGGCTTGCCGGCCTCCTTGGGGACCGGGGGATTCTCGGGCTGTTCCTTGGGCTGCTCTTTGGGCTGTTCTTTTGGCTGTTCCTTGGGCAGCTTGGCCTGGGCGGCGGGCTTTTCAGTCTCCGCCGGGGGGGCTTCCGCCGCGCCGGTCTCCGATTTGCCGTCTTCCGGCGTCTCGCCGTTCTCGGCGGAGGCGTCCGGCTGTTCCTGACCGGCGTCGGCGGCGTCGGGCTGTTCCGTCTTGGGGGCGGGGTCCGCCGCCTTGGGGGTCTCCTGAGGGGCGGGCTCGCTTTGCGCCGCGGGCTCCTGGGCGGCGGGGGCGCTGGGCTGGCCTCCGCCGCAGGCGCACAGGGCGCAGAGCAGGGCGGCGCAGAGCAGGATGGTCCATACGTTCTTCATCATGTGGTCGATTCTCCTTTATTCTGATGTTTGTCTCAGCCGGCGGCCCCGCCGGTTTTGGGACGGCGGTAGTTCCAGCTGTTGGAGGCGTCGTAGAATTTGTAGAGGTTCACGTCGAAGCGCTTCTTCCGGCGGTAGGCCATTTCCAGCTCGGCGTCGAAGATATAGGTCTTGCCGTTCAGCTCAATTTCCACCCAGCTGTGGGGGGACTTCCGCACGCCCACGGTGCCGTTGTAGATGAGGGGCTCGTAGCCGATCCAGCGGGTAAGATACCAGAGCAGGGCGGCGTAGCAGTAGCAGTTGCCGTAGCCCGTGGTGAGGATGCGCAGGGCGTCGGTCTCCATGTAGTCGTACACGCCCATCTCGTAGGGCGGGCGGCGGAGGTAGGTGAAGGAATCCCGGGTGTAGAGGTAGACGGCCCGGAGCATCTCCTCCTGGGTCATGGAGGGGTCGGTGTGGGCCAGAACGATTTTGTGGAGCCAGGAGTCCAGCTCGTTGCTCCCGGTGGTGAAGCGGCCCATGTCGTTGAAGTCATGGTTGTTAACCCTGGCGTTTCGGACCAGGACGCCCTGGGCGCTGTCATAATAGTACAGCCAGCCGTCCACCAGCTGGAAGCCGCCCGCCGGGGCCTCGCCCCTGGGGGTGTGGGCGGTCCACTGTTCCGCGCCGCCGGAGGCGAGGTGCTGGTGTTCCACGGTGGCCTCGCACACGTCGTAGTAGTACCAGCTGGAGGGGGACACGTCCACATAGAAAACCGGGTGGTTCTGGTCGATGTAGGCCCGGTCCGCCGTCCGGCCCAGGCAGCGGTTCAGCAGGGCCACCGCCGCCGCCCGGCTGATGGAGTCGCCGGGGCGGAAGCGCCCGTCGCTGCCCCCCTGGGCCCAGCCGTAAGCCTGGGCGGAGAGGATGTAGGGGGCGTTGGGGTCGTCCTCCGCCACGTCGGCGAACAGCGCCCCGTCGGTCCGCAGGGGGAAGAAGCTGGCGATATACCGGACGAACTCCCCCCGGGTGACGGCCCTGCCGGTGTCCAGCATGCCGTCCTGGGCCTCCATCACGCCCAGGCCCGCCAGGGTTTTCACCGCGTTGGCGTAAAAGGCGCCGTCCGGCACGTCGGCATAGGAGGCGGAGGGCACCGGCGTGTAGGGGGGCAGGAGCCGGTAGAGCATCTGGGCCGCCTCGGCCCGGGTGACCTCCCGGTCCGGGTGGAAGGAGGGGAAGGTCTCGCCGCTGCCCAGAAGGTAGGCCGGGTGGGAGGCGGTGATGAGGGAAATGCCCGCCGGAATCTTGCCGGCCACCGCCGCCGAGGCGTTTGTGCTGTCCTGCTTGCGCTTGGTGGGGTTGGCCGGTTTGGACGTGTCCGGGGCCAGGCCGCCGTATTCATCCTCCCCGGAGGGAAGGCCGGGGGCCTTGGGAGTCTTGGCCGGGGGCGGGGCCAGGCCGCCGTAATCGTCCTCGCCGTAGACCTCCACGCCCAGGTTCTCCGCCTCGTAGGCGCAGGCGGGTACGGTGGTGATCAGCACCACCAGCGCCAGCAGAAGCGCGATCCAACTGTTCTTTCCCATACTCGTGTTCTCCTTTATTTACGCTGAACTGTGCGCGTCATAAACCGGGGGCTTTCGGACTGCGGCAGGCGACGCCCAGAGGCTGGACGCCCTCCGGCAGGTAGAGGCCCACGGCCCCGTCCTCCAGAAGGAACGCCTCGTAGTAATTTCCGTCCGAGGCCGAGACCAGCATGGGGGAATCCGCGTCCGGCGCCGGAAAGTCCCGGAATGACAGAGCCGGGGAAAAGGCGGCCAGCGTATAGCCTGGCAGGTCCTCCGACGGCTCCAGGTCAAAATTCACGCCGCTTCCGTAGACGGTGAAGCCCTCCGGACTTTCCGTCCCCCGGCAGGGGGCGGGCATGACGGGCACGTTCTGGATGAGATACCGGAGGTTCCGCTCCACCAGCTCCGCCGCGACGCAGTCCGCCTCCCGCTGGGAAACCAGGTCCAGCCGGTAGGGCATGGACCGGGAGAACAACGCCGCGTCAAAGCTGTCCGCCAGATAGGGGTAGAAATTGTTCCCGAAGGAGTCCCGGAACATCAGCAGGGAGCCCTCCCCGCCGCCGTGGGTCATGATGGTGAGATTCTCCGCCGAGCGGATGGGCGCGTCGTAGTCAAAGCTCAGCTCTCCGCCGTAGACCTGGTCGGTCTCCAGCACGCTGCCTGCGGGGTAGAGCATGTCGTAGAGGTCCCCCTTGTGGACCTCCTGGGGGGCGAAGGGCCCGCCGAAGTAGCCGGAGGACCGGCCCAGGGCGTCGTTCAGCGCGTCGGCGGCCAGGGCCGCGCCCTTGCTGTTCCAGTGGGAGTCGGTCTTGAAATACAGGGTCTCCTCCTGCCCCCGGAAGAGGGCGAAACAATCCAGATAACGCACGCCCTGCTGATCCAGCTCCTCCGCCAGCCGCTTGGCGTCGTGGGGCCGGCGGGCGGCGGGGAGGGTGAGGGCCGGCATATGCTGCGGATAGAGGGAGTTCTTATTGGGGGCGATGGTGAAGAGGAACTCCGCCCCCTGTTCCGCGCAGTATTCGGAAATCAGGGCCAGATTCCGGGCGGCGGAGAAAATCTCCCGGTCCGACATGGGATTCAGCCCCACGTAGTCCGGCAGGGTGTCGGCGAAGTAGAGCCAGCCGTCCGCGCCCAGCACCACGTCCTCGGTGATGGAGCTGCCCAGGGCTTTGGCGTTCAGGGCGGACCAGGCGGTGATCATGTCCTGCCGGAGGTAGAAGTTGTCCCCGGCGTAGTCCTGAACCTGGGAGAGGTAATTGGGATTCCAGTTCCCCTCCGGGTCCCGAAGGGAGGGGGCCCTGGAGAGGGTCTGATTGCCGCCCGCCGCGCCCTCCTGCTCAGGCAGGAGCATCCCCAGGGAGGGAACCAGGCACAGCAACAGGATGAGCGCCGTAAAGGCGGCGTAGGGAAGGTTCTTCTTCATGGCAAAGCCTCGCAAATCTAAGTTGCCGTCGCTTCGGCTAAAGGGAACACCAAACTATCAGAGCGAGATTAAAGTTCTTTTGGTTACTTTTCTTTCAAGAAAAGTAACTAAAACTGTGCGTAGATGAAGGGCTGGAAGCTGCTGCCCGCCGCCACCAGGAGGCAGAGGACGAAGAGGGCCGCCGCCCCGGCGTAGGAGGAGAGCTCCAGCCAGGGGCCGTCCAGCCGTTTTTTCAGCCAGGGCCCCACCGGCAGGCTGAGAACGACGCCCGCCCCCAGGGCGCACCACACGGCGGGGCTGATGCGCTCCAGGGCCAGGGTGGAGGCGGGGGAGAGGGCGAAGCCGGTGAACATGGCCCGGAGGACCACCGCGGCCTCACCGACGCTGGCCGCCCGGAAAACCACAAAGCCCGCGCATACGGCCAGCAGGGTGTACACATGCCCCAGGCAGCGGCCCAGGGGCTTTTCCTGGAGCCGCTCCATGGGCAGGGCGCTCTCAACAGCGGAGAGGAGCCCGTGCCATGCGCCCCAGAGGACGAAGGTCCAGCTGGCCCCGTGCCAAAGGCCGCACAGCAGGAATACAATGGCCTTGTTCAGGCACTTCCGGGCCGTGCCCCGGCGGCCGCCCCCCAGGGGAAAGTACAGATAGTCCCGGAACCAGTGGGAGAGGGACAGGTGCCACCGCCGCCAGAACTCGGTGATGGAGGCGGAGATGTAGGGATAGTCGAAGTTCTCCGGGGTCTCAAAGCCCAGCAGGGTCCCCAGGCCGATGGCCATGTCGCTGTAGCCGGAGAAGTCGAAGTAGATTTGCAGGGTGTAGGCAATCGCCCCCAGCCAGGCCATGCGAACGTCCAGCCCCTCCCCCAGGGAGAAGGCGGTGTTGACCACCGTGGCGGCCATCTCAGAGATCAGCGCCTTTTTGGCAAAGCCCGCGATGAAGCGCCGCAGGCCCCTGGCGGTCTGTTCCGCCCCCACCCGGGGGCAGTCCAGCCCTTTGGCGAACTGACCGAAGCGGGAGATGGGGCCGGAAGTCACCTGGGGGAAGAAGGAGATGTAGAGCAGTACGTCGGAAAAACGCCGGGCCCCGGCGGTCTCGTCCCGGTAGACATCCACGGCGTAGGACATGGACTTGAAGGTGAAAAAGGACACGCCCAGGGGGGCAAGAAGCCCCGCCGCCGGAATGGCGGTTCCCAGAAATTGGTTCAGGCTGCCTGTAAAAAAGTCCAGATACTTGAAGGCCCCCAGCAACAGAAGATGGAACACCAGCGTCCCGGCCAGCAGCGCCTGTTTCGCCTGGACCCGGGGCATGAAAAAGCCGGCAGCGCAGCTCACGGCGGCGGACAGCAGCAGACAGGGGAGACCCTGCCACTGTCCACAGGCGTAAAAGGTCAGACTGACGGCAATCAGCACGTATTTTCTCCCCCTGCCGGAGGCGGCCAGGCTGAGCAGCCACGCCGCCGGAAGGAAGAAGAACAGGAAGGGCGCGGAATGAAAGGCCATGCGTACACCAACTCCGAATAGAATAAGAGCTTCCGCCGGACGGAGAGCGAAATATGTCGAATCTATGAAGATTATACACCCTTGTGGGAAAAAGTCAAGGCATAGAGCGTTCTCCAGCCGCTTTGTACGCCGGTTTCCAGGGAATGCCCGACTGCGTTAAAAAACGGCGGTGGCAACTGCCACCGCCGTTTCCGGTTTCGTTATTTCACAGCCGCGCCGCGATGGCGTCCAGAAATTCCCCGCTGTCCACGCCCCGGGCCTGGAAGCCCGGCTCTGTCAGGGGCAGGAGGTCACGGGTCATGACGCCGTCCTCCAGGGTCTGAAGGGAGGCGGCCTCCAGCCGCTCGCCGAAGCGGACCAGGTCCTCCAGCCCGTCCAGCTCGCCCCGGCGCTTCAGGGCCCCGGACCAGGCGAAAATGGTGGCCATGGGGTTGGTGGAGGTTTTCTCCCCCTTGAGGTAGCGGTAGTAATGCCGGGTGACGGTGCCGTGGGACGCCTCGAACTCCATGGTGCCGTCGGGGGAGACTAGTACGGAGGTCATCATGGCCAGGCTCCCGAAGGCGGCGGCGATCATGTCGCTCATCACGTCCCCGTCGTAGTTTTTCAGGGCCCAGATAAAGCCGCCCTTGGACCGGATGACCCGGGCCACGGCGTCGTCGATGAGGGTGTAGAAGTACGTAATCCCCAGCATTTCAAACTCGGCCTTGTAGGAGGTCTCGTACTCCTCCTCAAAGACGCGCTTGAACTCCCCGTCGTAGACCTTGGCGATGGTGTCCTTGGTGGAGAACCACAGGTCCTGCTTTTGGCTCAGAGCGTACTGGAAGCAGGAGCGGGCGAAGGCCCGGATGCTCTTTTCCAGGTTGTGCTGCCCCTGCCAGACGGCGGGGCCGTCCACGGTCTGGACATTCAGCGTCTTCTCCGCCCCGCTCTCCCCTTTGAAGGTCAGGGTGGCCGTCCCCGGCTCCTCCGTGGTCATGTCCACGGCCTTGTACATGTCTCCATAGGCGTGCCGGGCGATGGTGATGGGGGCCTCCCAGTTTTTCACCACCGGCTTAATGCAGGGCAGGACGATGGGGGCCCGGAAGGCCGTGCCGTCCAGGATGGCCCGGATGGTGCCGTTGGGGGACTTCCACATCTCCGTCAGTTCCGGGTACTCCTCCATGCGCTGTTTGTTGGGGGTGATGGTGGCGCATTTCACCGCCACGCCCAGGCGCTTGGTGGCCCGGGCGGCGTCCACGGTGATCTGGTCCTTTGTGGCGTTCCGGCTCAGGAGGCCCAGGTCGTAATACTCGGTCTTCAGGTCCACATAGGGCAGGATGAGCTTTTCCTTGATCATGCCCCAGAGGACACGGGTCATCTCGTCCCCATCCATCTCCACCAGGGGGGTGGTCATCTTGATCTTCTCCATAAAAGTCCCTCCCAAAGGAATTGATAATTGAAAATTGACAATGAGGGGCGAGAGCACACTTTCCAAGCCGTTTTCATTGTCAATTATCAATTGTCAATTGTCCATTCTTTTCGCGTAGTAGTTCATCAGGCAGCCGTCCAGGATGATTTCCTTTTCCTCCGCCGTCAGGCCCCGGACGTGGAGCAGGATGTCTTCCGCGCTGCCGTCCGCTTTTAGAATCTTGGCTGGGATGTCCTCCCGGTCCTCCTGAATAGCCTCCCGGACACCCGGCACAAACACGCAGTCCCCCGCCTCATAGGGAAAGTCCGTTCCCTCGTCCAGGGTGAAGGGCAGGATGCCCCAGTTGATGCAGTTGGAGCGGTAGCGCTTGGTGGCGAAGGCGTAGCAGATGTTGGCGAAGCCCCCCAGCACCTTCTGGCAGGAGGCCGCCTGCTCTCTGGCGGAGCCGTCGCCGGGCCGGTTGGCAAAGACGCAGGAGCCGAACTGGGTGTTCTCCGCCTTGGCCCCGACCCGGTCCAGCAGGGCCTGGAGCCTCTCCGGCGTCTCCCCGGCCACGCGCTTTTCCTCCATCTCCGCAGCGGCCTTGGCCCGGGCCACGTACTCCGGCTCCCGGCGGGAGAGGGTGAACTCCGCCAGGCGCAGGGGGTTGGAGCGGTAGCTGGAGGTTTCCCCGGAGGGGATCAGCTCGTCGGTGGTGGTGACGGGGTCCCGGAGGACCGCCGCCAGCTCCACCAGCAGGTTCTCCGCCAGAGGCCGCATCTTGGGCCAGTCGGTGATGTTGGGGCCCAGAATCAGCTCCTCCGGCCGGGGATGGCCGAAGCCGTTGTAGACCCGCTTTTCGTACACGCCCTTGTCGAAGTGGTAGGGCCGCCGGACGGGCTGGTAGTCGATGTCCGTGGCGGGGGTGATTTTCCCCCCGTTCCTGGCCGTGGCGGCAATGGACCGGGCGTCCATCAGGCACACGGCGGCAAACTGGCCCTCGCCGGGCTTGGAGCCCTCCCGGTTGGGGAAGTTCCGGGTGGTGTGCCGGAGGCTCAGGCCGTTGTGGGCGGGCACGTCCCCCGCGCCGAAGCAGGGCCCGCAGAAGCTGGGCTTGATGACCGCGCCGCTCTGGAGCAGTTCCGCCGTAGCCCCGATTTTGGTCAGCTCTAGGCTGACGGGCACGCTGGTGGGGTACACGTCCAGGACGAAGTACCCGTCGCCGCAGCTCTGGCCCCGGAGGATGTCCGCCGCCTCGGTGATGTTGTCGAAGAGGCCCCCGGCGCACCCGGCGATGACCCCCTGGTCCGCCCAGACGCCGCCGTCCCGGACCTTCTGGAGCAGGTTCACCTTGGCCTTGGGCCAGCGCTTCCGGGCGTCGGCCTCCACCGTGGCCAGAATGTCGGAGGCGTTTTCCAGAAACTCCCGGATGGTCCAGGCGTTGGAGGGGTGGAAGGGCAGGGCGATCATGGGCTCAACCTTGGACAGGTCCAGCTCGATGTATTTGTCGTAGTAGGCGAAGTCGCCGGGGCGGAGTTCCTTGTATTCCTCTCCCCGCCCGTGGGCCTCGTAGAAGCCCCGGGTCTCTTCGTCGGTCTCCCAGATGGAGGAGAGGCAGGTGGTCTCCGTGGTCATGACATCGATGCCATTGCGGAAGTCGATGGGCAGACCCGCCACGCCGGGCCCGGCGAACTCCAGGACGCAGTTGTTGACAAAGCCGTTCTCAAAGGTGGCCTTCACCAGGGCGATGGCCGCGTCGTGGGGCCCCACGCCCCGCTGGGGCGCGCCGGTGAGGTACACCAGCACCACCTTGGGGTAGGGCACGTCCCAGGTATTTTTCAAAAGCTGCTTGGCCAGCTCGGGCCCGCCCTCGCCCACGGCCATGGTCCCCAGGGCCCCGTAGCGGGTGTGGGAGTCGGAACCCAGGACCATCTTCCCGCAGCCCGCCAGCTGTTCCCGGGCGTAGGAGTGGATGACGCTCTGGTTGGCGGGGACGTAGATACCGCCGTATTTCCGGGCGGCGGAGAGGCCGAAGACGTGGTCGTCCTCGTTGATGGTGCCCCCCACGGCGCAGAGGGAGTTGTGGCAGTTGGTCAGGGCGTAGGGGATGGGGAACTCCCGCATGCCGGAGGCCCGGGCCTGCTGGATGATGCCCACGTAGGTGATGTCGTGGGAGGCCATGGCGTCAAAGCGGATCTGGAGCTTTGACCGGTCGCCCGAGACGCTGTGCGCCTGGAGGATGCTCCAGGCCAGGGTTCTCTGCCGCCCCTCCTGGGGGGAGACGGGGGCGGAATCATGGAGGGTGCCCTGGGAGAGGAAAACGCCTTTGTCGTGAAGAGTAATCATAGCGGAAACCTCCTGTAGTACAACGGTTTAGCGTTCAGACAGCGGCACGTAGGGAATCCGGTTGCAGATGGTCTTGTAGGCGGGCCGGATGATCCTGGGGTCCTCGGTGCAGCACTCCTCGATGCGGTGGGCGCACCAGCCGGGCATGCGGGCGCTGGCGAAGATGGCGGTGTACAGGTCCGTGGGGATGCCCAGCAGGGTGTACACAAAGCCGGAGTAGAGGTCCACGTTGGCGCAGATGGGCTTGTCGCTGCCCCGGACCTCCTGGAAGACCTGGGGGGCCAGGCGCTCCACGGATTCGATGAGGTCCAGCTCGTCCACCATGCCCTTTTTCTCCGCCAGGTGGCGGGAGAAGCGCTTGAGAATCTCCGCCCTGGGGTCGGAGAGGGTGTAGACCGCGTGGCCCATGCCGTAGATGAGGCCCGTGCCGTCCCCCAGCTGGCGGCGGAGGATGCGGACCAGCTGGTCCTTCACCTGGCCGTCGTCCTTCCAGTTTTTCACGGCCCGTTTCAGATGCTTCATCATCTCCACCACCTTGATGTTGGCCCCGCCGTGGCGGAAGCCCTTCAGGGCCCCCACGGCGGCGGCGATGGAGGAGTAGAAGTCCGTACCCGAGGAGGTCAGCACCCGGCAGGCGAAGGTGGAGTTGTTGCCGCCGCCGTGTTCCGCGTGGAGAATCATGCACAGGTCCAGCAGCTTGGCCTCATCGTCGTCAAACTGGGTGTCCTTCCGCAGGGAGTAGAGGAAGTTCTGGGCCACGCTCATGTCTGTCCGGGGCCGGTGGAGGTAGAGGCTGTCCTTGTCGAAGTAGTGGCACTTGGCGGCGTAAGAGTGGGCCACGATGGTGGGCGTCCGGGCCACCATGCGGAAGGACTTGAACAGCTCGTTCTCCAGGGCCATGTTCTCCGCCTCGCCGTCGTGGGAGTGGAGGGCCAGGATGCAGCTGGCCAGCTTGTTCATGATGTTTTTGTTGGGGGAGCGGAGAATCATGTCCTCGGTGAAATAGCCGGGCAGCTGGCTCCACCGGGCCATGAGGTACTGGAAGTCCTTCAGCTGGGAGGCCGTAGGAAGCTGGCCGAAGAGGAGGAGATACACCGTCTCCTCAAAGCCGAACCGGTCCTCCTGAATGCAGCTTTCAATCAGGTCGTCGATGCTGATGCCCCGGTAGAAGAGCTGGCCCTTCCGGGGAATTTTCTGCCCGTCCACCAGGTCATAGCCGTCCACGTCGCCGATGCTGGTGACTCCGGCGATGACGCCGGTTCCGTTGGGGTACCGCAGCCCCCGCATCACGTCTTTGTCGTCCCGGCCGGAGGAGGGGAAGATGTCGTTTTCTAAAATAAAGTCCTCGGACCCGCTGACAAAGGAGAGGGAGGATTCGATCAGCTCCTGGTGGAGGAGCATCTTGCGCAGGTCGCGCTCGGTTTTGTATGACATATGGAAAACCGCCTTCCAAGAGAATCCGCCGCGAATTCACCGCGGCCCATCAGAGATTTTTCCCCATTATAGCCGAATTCACAGCCGTTTTCAATGCCATAATTCACCGATTATCCGGCAGTTTTCCGGCGGAAAACTGGCTCTTAGGTAAGTGATCTCCGCCGCGCCGGGATTTTTACCCGGAGGTTGTCCAGGCGGTTCAGCGCCTCCAGGAGGGTCTCGTCCCGCTTGGCGAAGTGGAAGCGGATCAGGTGATTCACCGGCTCCCGGAAGAAGCTGGAGCCGGGCACTGCCCCCACGCCGGCTTTCCGGGCCAGCTCCTCGCAGAAGAGGAGGTCGCTGTCAAAGCCGAACTCCGAGATGTCCAGCAGGACGTAGTAGGCCCCCTCGGGCACGGTGTGGGCCAGCTTCAAATCGTCCAGGCCCCGGAGGAACAGGTCCCGCTTGCGGGTGTACTCCGCCTGGAGGCCATCGTAGTAGTCCCGGCCAAATTTCAGGCCGGGAATCACCGCCTCCTGGAGGGGGGCCGCCGCCCCTACGGTAAGGAAGTCGTGGACCTTTTTGATGCGGTCTGTGATTTCCGGCGAAGCGATGGTGTAGCCCAGCCGCCAGCCGGTGATGGAGTAGGTCTTGGAGAGGGAGGAGCAGGAGATGGTCCGCTGCCGCATGCCGGGGAGGGCGGCGAAGTAGGTGTGCCGGTGGGGGGCGTAGACAATGTGCTCGTAGACCTCGTCGGTGATGACGTAGGCGTCGTATTTCTCCGCCAGGGCGGCGATGACCTCCAGCTCCTCCCGGGTGAAGACCCGGCCGCAGGGGTTGGAGGGGTTGCAGAGAATCAGGGCCTTGGGTTTTTGGCGGAAGGCGTCCTCCAGGACCTCCGGGTCAAAGCGGAAGTCCGGCGGCGTCAGGGGGATGTAAATGGGCTCGGCGCCGCAGAGGATGGCGTCCGCCCCGTAGTTCTCGTAGAAGGGGGAGAAGACCGCCACCTTGTCGCCGGGGTCCGCCACGGCGGTCATGGCGGCCATCATGGCCTCGGTACTTCCGCAGGTGACGGTGATTTCCCCGTTGGGGTCGATGGGGAAGCCCATGTACCGGGACTGCTTCTCCGCCAGGGCCTCCCGGAGGTTCTGGGCCCCCCAGGTGACGGAGTATTGGTGAAAGTCCTCCCGGGTGACCTCCGCCAGCCGGTCCAGGATGGCCTGGGGCGGGTTGAAGTCGGGGAAGCCCTGGGAGAGGTTGATCGCGCCGTATTGGTTGGAGACGCGGGTCATGCGGCGGATCACCGAGTCGGTGAAGCCGGCGGTGCGGGCGGAAAGACTCTGCATGGTGGTGTCCTCCAATATTTTATAAAATATTCTAATATGCGGATTTGGGGTATTGTAGCATTTGATGGCGTTGCTGTCAATGAGTGGGGCTTTTTGGGGAGTGTCCTATCGCGCATTTTATAACAAATATGGGGCGTAGGGGCGGACCTATGTGTCCGCCCGTTCTCACGGGACTGCCCTTCTTCCGGTAGACGTGCTCTGGTAATTTGATAAATCACAGGTTGAAGCTGGAAATTGACCATGATATAATCAGTGCGACAAACCTTTATTTAATAAATAGCCGGAGGCGGGGTGTTGCTTATGGAAATAAAGATTGTAGATTTACCGGCGATTACTGTTATTGGAAAAGAAGGTTTATGTACCGCAGAAAAAAATATTGTTCAACAGTTATGGCAAGAAGCCAATTCTCATTTTAATGAGGTGGCTGCTCTTGGAAAGAAAAACTCGGATGGGACATATGTAGGATTTTGGGGAGCAATGAGTGATGAGAGCAGGTCTTTCCGTCCGTGGACCCATCAGTTTACAAGAGGACTGTACCTTGCGGGTGTTGAAACTTATGCCGCTGCAATTGCGCCTGAAGGATGGATTAAATGGGTTATGCCGGCACGAAAATATATTGTCGTGGACGTTGAACCAAACAGATACGGCGAAATATTTGACGAGGTAATCAATAATACCATTTCAGAAAAAGGCATGAAACTGGCAGGGGCGGTGTGTGATTACACTGAGCCCGCGACAGGAAAAAGCAGGCTGTTTTTCCCTGTTGAGCCTTTATAGGAAAAAAAGATTTACCGGGCGGTTATTCGAGATGGATAACCGCCCGAATTTTCTTTTGACGAAAACCAAGAGATGGAACTCTCATCAACACAAAAGGGAAAAAGGATTCCCGGGCCCGGACAAACCGGCGCCCCGGCGCGGGTGAGAAAATGCGCCGGGGCGTTTCCTTATTTTATAGTGTATCCCGGCAAGGACCGCCCCCGCCCGGAAAGCCCCCTCAGCCGTACTTCTGGGTCAGGCAGGCCCGGTGCCGCAGGAAGGTGGTGGGGGACATTTTCAGCCGCTTGGCCGCCTCCCGGATGCTGCCGCACTTGTGATAGTAGACGTTCAGGTACTGAAGTTCCGTCCGCTCCAGAAACTCGCTCAGGCTCATGCCCTCCTGGGGCTCCTGGAAGGGGACGGCGTTCCGGGCCACGTTCACCGGCAGGTTCTCCGGCTGGATGACATCCCCGTCCGTCATAATCATGGCCTGCTCTATGGCGTTTTTCAGCTGCCGGACGTTTCCCGCCCAGTCGTAGTCCACCAGGGCCACGCAGGTGGCGGGGGACAGGCGCTTATGGCAGCCGTTCTTCTGATTATAGTAGTCCAGGAAGTGCTGGGCCAGGGGGAGGATGTCGTTCCGCCGCTCCCGCAGGGGCGGGATTTGGATAGGCACCACGCTGAGCCGGTAGAACAGGTCCTCCCGGAAGCGCTTTTCCCGCACCATAGTCTCCAGGTCCCGATTGGTGGCGGCGATGATGCGGACATCCATCTGGATGGGCTTGGTGCCCCCCACCCGGATGAAGGACTTGCTCTGGAGCACGTGGAGCAGCTTGGTCTGCATGTTCAGGGACAGCTCGCCGATCTCGTCCAGGAACATGGTGCCGTACTCGGCCACCTCCAGGAGGCCCGCCCGGCTCTTGCTGCCCGCGCCGGTGAAGGCGTGGCCCTCGTGGCCGAAAAGCTCGCTCTCAAAGAGGGACTCGGTGATGGCCCCGCAGTTGACGGACACCAGGGCCTTCTCCGCCCGGCGGCTGTTGCGGTGGATGAAGCGGGCGATCTCGTCCTTGCCCACGCCGGTTTCCCCCAGCAGCAGGGCCGTGGAGTCCACCCTGGCCACCCGGCTGGCCAGGTCCAGGACCTTCAGCATGGCCTTGTCCTCCACAATGAGCTCGCCCCAATTGGACATCTGGGCCTTCAGGGCCTCCAGCTCGGAGCGGTAGCGGTCGTTGAGCACCTTGATTTCCTGGAGCTCGGACTGGAGGCTGCTGATTTCGTCCAGGTCCCGGTCGTTGCAGATGAAATACTCAATCTCCCCCTTCTCGTCAAAGACCGGGTTGCAGGACACGTGGGCGCTGCGCCCCGTCCTGGAAAAGGTCTGCACGATGGTGCAGGGCTTTTTCGTCCGGGCCACGATGGCCCCGCAGGACTCCGAAATCAGGCCCTTTTCCACCAGCTCGGCCACTGGGACGCCCACCAGCTCCTCCCGCCGGATGCCCGTCAGCTTTTCATAGGCCCGGTTGATGCGCAGGGTGACCAGGTTCCGGTCGGATATCTGGACGGCGTCCGTGGCGTTTTCGATGAAGATGTTCAAAAGCCGGTTCTCTTCTTCCAGGTCCCTCAGCCGCTCCCGCGGCGTTTTCGGACAGCGCTCCTCCGCGCCTGAATACCTCTGTTCCATTTTTGGAGCAATCCTCCTCTCTTTTCCCGCGCCGCGTTTTTCCCACGGGGCGGAACGTCCGGCGGAAGCATGGCATAGTGCATAAGAATTCTGTCTAATGTTTAACGATTTCAACTATATCACAAATACCCCCGGCACGCAAGGTTCATTTTTGGGGCAGATTGCCTTTTTGCTGTTTCAGATTTGGAACGCTTGGACCCTTGTCCGGCGGGTTTCCCCGGCGGGAGGGGAGGGAGAGGGCAGCGGGGAAAAAGAAATTTACTTTTCATTTTGCGACAAAAAACGTGCCTCCCTCTGTGGAATATTCCGAAAAACTGCCCGCCCGGCGGCCCGGCGGCGTCTGAACAGACGAATTGGCATGGAAATTGCTTAATAGTAAGGCGTCACAACGTTCAGGGCCAGCGGGCCGAATTTGAACGCTTATATATTTTACCAGGAGGTATCTTGCGTTATGGATGATTGGCGGAAGCTCTATGAATCGAAGCTGGTCACGGCGGACGAGGCCGTGAAGCACATTCCCGACGGGTCCCGGGTCTTCTTCGGCCACGCGGCCAACGAGCCCCCCGTGCTGGTGGACGCCCTGGTGCGGAACTACGAGCAGTATCACAATGTGGAGATTGTCCACTGGGTCCCCATGGGCAAGGGCGAATACTGCGACCCCAGGATGAAGGGCCACCTGCGGCACAACGCCATGTTCGTGGGCGGCTCCACCCGGAAGGCCGTCCAGGAGGGCCGGGCGGACTACACCCCCTTCTTCTATCACCAGTCCACCCGCTTTTTCACCGACGGCACCTTCCCCATTGACGTGGTGCTGATCTCCGTCACCCCGCCGGATAAACACGGCTATGTGTCCCTGGGCGTCAGCGTGGGCGGCACCAGGCCCGCGGCCCTCAGCGCCAAGCTGGTCATCGCCCAGGTGAACGACCAGATGCCCCGGACCATGGGGGATTCCTTCCTCCACGTGTCCCACCTGACCTACTGCGTGGAGGCGTCCACGCCCCTGCCGGAGCTGGGCGGCGGCGAGATCGACGAGGTCACGGACGCCATCGGCCGGAACGTGGCCGGCCTGGTGGAGGACGGATCCACCCTCCAGCTGGGCATCGGCACCATCCCCGACGCGGTTTTGAAGTACCTGGGGGACAAGAAGGACCTGGGCATTCACTCCGAGATGTTCTCCGACGGCGTGGTGGACCTCTATCACAAAGGCGTCATCACCGGGGCCAACAAGACCCTGGACAAAGGCCGCATGGTGGCCGCCTTCCTGATGGGCAGCAAAAAGCTCTATGACTTCGTGGACAACAACCCGGACGTGCTGATGCGGACGGTGGACTATGTGAACAACCCCGCCGTCATCTGCCAGAACCCCAAGGTGGTGGCCATCAACTCCTGCCTCCAGGTGGACTTCAACGGCCAGGTGAACAGCGAGTCCATGGGCCCCAAGCAGTTCTCCGGCATCGGCGGCCAGCTGGACTACGTCCGGGGCGCGGCCATGTGCCCCGACGGCAAGGCCATCCTGGCCATGCCCTCCACCGCCAAGCACGGCGAGGTCTCCCGCATCGTCCCCGTGTTTGACCCGGGCACCACCGTCACCACCACCCGGACCGACGTACACTACATCGTCACGGAGTACGGCGTGGCCAACCTGCGGGCCAAGAGCCTGCGCCAGCGGGCCAAGCTGCTTATCAACATCGCGCACCCCAAATTCCGCGACCAGCTTTGGGCCGCGTATCATGAACGCTACGGCGAGGAGGAGGAGTAAATCATGTCTGAGAGAAAAATTGAGGCCGTCGGCCAGCACAAGCTCCAGCAGGTGTTCCTGTCTGTGGAGGACCACATTGCCGTCATGACCCTGCACAATCCCCCGGTGAACGCCGCCAGCGGCGCCGTCCAGGAAGAGATCCTGCTGCTGTGCGACTACATCAACCACGACGACGACATCTGGGTCTGCGTCATGCACTCGGACCTGAAAACCTTCTGCGTGGGCGTGGACATCAAGCGCTTCCACCAGAGCATCCTGGACAGGGACGTGACCAACGTCCAGGAGGTCTACTACGACGGCGCCCAGGCCCTGTACGACCTGCGGGTCCCTCTGATCTGCGCGGTCCACGGCCACTGCCTGGGCGGCGGGCTGTGCTACCCCGCCGGGGCGGACATCTCCATCGCCGTGAAGGGCACGGTCTTCGGCTCTCCCGAGGCCAAGCTCAGCGTGGTGGGCGGCTGCGGCCACCTGGCCCGGATCATTCCCCCCCAGATTCAGCGGGACATGTGTTACTGCGGCACCTTCATCACCGCCGAGGACCTCCACGACAAATACGGCGGCGTGACCATGGTGGTGGACACCCTGGAGGAGCTGATGCCCGCCGCCATGGACAAGGCCCGGGAGCTGTGCAAACGGGGCCCCCTGGTGCTGCGGTATCTCAAGGCCTGCATGAACGAGCAGGAAGACTTCCAGATGCACCGGAAGAACGAGCTGGAGGTCACCTACACCCGCTACATGGCCCGTCACGCGGACTTCAAAGAGGGCGTGACCGCCTTCCTGGAGAAGCGGGAGCCCCAGTACAAGGGCGAGTGATTGCCCTGCCCGAGAGAGCGCAACTTCCATTTCAATAAAAAATTTAGGAGGAACGGAAATGAAGAAGCATCAGAAACTTTTGGCGGCTGTCCTGTGCCTGACCATGCTGCTGGCCCTGCTGTCCGGCTGCGGCGGCGGAAACGGCGGAGCCTCCGGCGACAGCGGAAATTCCGGTGGAAGCAGCGTCCCCAGCGGAGAGGTCATCACCTGGCGTCTCCAGAGTAACTACGCCCTGGACTCCCTGGAGGGCGACATGGCCAAGAACCTGAAGGAAGTGGTGGAGACCGTGACCAACGGCCGCCTCCAGATCGAGCTGTACGAGCCCGGCGCGCTGTGCCAGGCCTCCGACATCGTGACCTATCTGTCCCAGGGCGCGTTTGACTGCGCCGTGATCTTCGGCTCCACCTACTCCGGCGTGCTGCCCGAGGCGGACCTGGGCTGCGGCCTGCCCTTCGCCTGGGAGAGCTATTCCGAAATCTATGACGCCATGGAGAACTACGGTCTGCTGGACCTCATCCAGGAAGCCTACGGCGAGCTGAACATCAAATACTACTGGAATGCCCACGAGCCCAACTACAACACCCTGGCGAACTTTAAGGTAAACAGCCTGGCGGACTACGCCGGTAAGAAAATCCGCGCCCTGGGCGTCTGGGGCGACTACTACGCGGCCATCGGCGCCACCCCCGTCAACATCCCCGGCACCGAGGTCTATCAGGCCCTGCAGCTGGGCACCATCGACGGCGCGCACTACGGCTGGTCCGCCCTCAGCGACTCCAACAACATCCGGGAAGTGGCGGACTACGCCATCTGCCCCTCTCTGAGCTACTGCCAGATGGCCACCGTTGTCAGCCAGGCCAGCCTGGACGCCCTGCCGGAGGACCTGCGGAACGTGGTTGACGAGGCGATCCGCCAGGCCAACATGGGCATCATCGGCCTGGACCACGTGGCCGGCACCGAGAAGAGCGTCCGGGACGCCGTCCTGGGCGGGTACACCGAGCTGGTGGAGCTGCCCGACGACGTGGTGGCCCAGCTCCGTGAGATCGCCATCACCCAGGTCTGGGAGCAGCTGGCCGCCAAGAGTGACCGCATGGCCCGGGGCATTGAGATCATCAAGCAGCAGAACCGCGACTACGGCCGCCAGGTGGATTACTGATCCCAAGGCGTCCTCCGGCGTGACGGGAAAACCCGTCACGCCGGGCTTTCGGGCCCTCCGCCGCCTTTGAGGCGGAGAGACCTTGCTTGACCGGGGAGGGGGCCCTCTCCTCCGGCGTTCCATCGTGGAAAAAGGGGAAAGGTATACGAGTATGAAGATATTGCTGAGTGTCTCCAATATCATCGATAAGGTCAACCAGTTCATCGGCAGGCTCTTCGCCTGGATTCTGCTGCCCATGATTGTGCTGACCTCCATCGAGGTGTTCCGCCGCTACGTGCTGAACAGCCCCACCGTCTGGGCCTGGGAGCTGATTATCCAGCTCTGGGGCCTGATGCTGATGGCCTGCGGCGGCTATTGCTACTGGAAGGGCGGCTTTGTCCGGGTGGACGTGCTGTACAACAAGTTCCCGAAAAAGCTCAAGTACGCCCTGGGCGCCGTCACCGCCGCGCTGGTGCTGATCTGCATGGCGCTGACCTTCCGCTACGGCTGGAATATGTTTTACGCCTCCTTCACCCGCAACGAGCGCATCTCCTCTGTCTGGGGCTCTCCCATGTGGACGATCCGCTTCTGGGTGGTCCTGGGCTCCAGCCTCATGTTCCTCCAGGGCGTCAGCGAGCTGATTAAAAACACCGCGGCCCTGCTTGGAAAAATTGATCTTGGAAGCAACACCGACGAGGTGGCCGAGGCCATCGAGCAGGTGAAAGCCACCGAGCGTCTGCCGGACAGCGGGGACGCCAAAGGAAAGGAGGAGAACGCATGAGTGTCGAAATCATCATTCTGCTGATCGGCCTGGTGGCCCTGATGGCCTTGGGCATCCCCATCTGTTTCGCGCTGATGAGCGTGTCCTCCGTCATTCTCCTGGTCTTCTTCGGCCCGGCCCAGATGAACATTCTCAACGCCGCCTTCGTCAACCAGATGCAGTCGGACTCCCTGCTGGCCATTCCCATGTTCGCGCTGATGGCCTCCTTCCTCCAGACATCGGGCATCGGCAGCGACATCTATGAGTTCTTCCACAAGTGGATGGGCGGCATCCGGGGCGGCCTGGCCATGGCCACGGTGGCGACCACGGCGGTCATCGCGGCCATGAGCGGCGTGGCGGCCACGGCTACCATCGCCATGGGCCTCATCGCCCTGCCGGAGATGATCAACCGGGGCTATGACAAGTCCCTGGCCTGCGGCCCGGTGCTGGCCGGCGGCTGCCTGGGTCCCATCATCCCGCCCTCCACCATCATGATTATCATGGCCTCCTACACCGGCGTGTCCGCCGGCTGGCTTTTTATGGGCGGCGTGCTGCCCGGCGTGGGCCTGGCCCTGATTTTCATGCTGTACATCGGCGTCCGCTGCATGATCACCCCCTCCCTGGGCCCCGCCATCCCCAAGGACGAGCGGCCCGGCTGGGGCGAGAAGCTCCGGGTCTTCGGCAAGGTGGTGGTGCCTATCGGCATCATCGTGCTGGTCCTGGGCTGCATCTACGCCGGTGTGGCCACCCCCACGGAGGCCTCCGGCGTGGGCGCTTTCGCCTCCTTCGCCTACGCGATTCTCACCCGCAAGCTGTCCCTGAAAAACCTGCGCACCTCCCTGGTGCAGACCATGGAGACCTCCGTCATGCTGATGTGGATTCTCATGGGCGGCGCAGCCTACAACTCCCTGGTGAACATCACCCGGCTGGCCGACGTGGTGGCCAACGCCTTCCGCAGCGCCCAGCTGGACGGGCTGCCCCTCATGCTGGTGATTTTTGTCCTGTTCTTTGTCATGGGCATGTTCCTGGACACCACGCCCATTATCATGATCGCCATCCCCGTCCTGCTGCCCATCATCAGGAGTTCCTCCCTGGACCTCCACGCGGCGATTCTGATTCTGTGCATCACGTTGTGCCTGGGCATGATTACCCCGCCCTTCGGCATCAACATGTTCTATCTCCTGGGCGTGGCCCCTCCGGGCATCGACACCAAGACGATGTACAAGGCCGTCATGCCCTATGTGGTCATTTTCATCGTCGCCTGCGTCTTCATGATGCTTTTCCCGCAGCTGATTGTCGCTTTCCCCAATTCCGCGATGGGCTACTGACCCACCGCCCTGGAAGGGCCGCCGCTATGCGGCGGTCCTCCCTGCTTTATAGTCAGTACAAAAACATTAGGAGGAATGTAAGATGCTGGAATTCAAGATGCACACAAACCTGGTCTTCGCCGACACCCTTCGGGAGTTCGCGGAGAGCGAGAACCTGGGGGCGGGGGACTTCATCCTCACCAACGAGTTCCTGTATGAGAAATATCTGAAGCCCCTGAACCTCTCCTGCGGCGCGGCCTTTTTGGAGTCCTACGGCCAGGGCGAGCCCACCACGGCCATGGTGGACGCCATCCGGGCGGACCTGCCCCAGGGGGTGAAGCGCGTCGTGGCCATCGGCGGCGGCGCGGTGATGGACACGGCGAAAATGCTCTCTCTCCACACCTCCGCCGGGAAGACCGAGGCCCTCTTTGACCTCAGCCCCGGCGCGGAGAAGCCTACCCGGATTTTCGACGTGTACGCCGTCCCCACCACCTGCGGCACGGGCAGCGAAGTGACCAACGCCTGCGCCGTGGAGCTGGAGTCCCTGCACACCAAGCGGGGGCTGAACAACGACCTGATGTTCGCGTCCAAGTCCGTCCTGATCCCGGAGCTTTTGTCGGGGCTGCCCTACCGGTTCTTCGCCACCTCCTCCATCGACGCGCTGATCCACGCCGTGGAGTCCTACCTCTCCCCCAAGGCCACGCCCATCTCCCGGCTGTTCTCCACCACCGCCGTCACCATGATTCTGGAGGGCTACCGCTACGTGGTGGAGCGGGGGGCCGAGCGCTGGACGGACAAGGCCAGGGACTTCCAGCTGGCTTCCACCTACGCGGGCCTGGCCTTTTGTTCCGCGGGCTGCGCGGCGGTCCACGCCCTGAGCTATCCCCTGGGCGGCGGCTACCACATCCCTCACGGGGAGGCGAACCAGCTGGTCTTCGCCGCCGTGTTCCGCAAGTACAAGGAGAAGAAGCCCGTGGGCGCCCTGAACGAGCTGGAGTCCCTGCTGGGCCGCTGCCTGAACGTCCCGGCGGAGGAGGCCCTGGAGGCGGCGTTCCGCCTGTTCGACCAGGTCCAGCCCAGGAAGCCCCTGCGGGAGTACGGCATTTCCGACAGCGAGTTCCAGGGCTTCGCCGAGGGCGTCACGGCGGGGCAGCAGCGGCTGCTGGGGAATAACTACGTGCCGCTGTCCGTGGAGGACATGGTGGAGATTTACCGGTCGATTTATTGACGGGTGCGAGGGAATGAAAAGGCGAGAGGAACCCTTTCCGGGGTTCCTCTCGTTTTCAATCGGAGGCTTCCAGCGCAGATGAAATCCTCCGCAGTCCGGTAAAAGTCTTGCCGCCTCGGACCGTCCCGAGAAGGACGGCCTGTTTTTATGGGGGCGTTCCGGTCCGCTAGAAATTCGTCCCGTTCCACCCCCAGTGCTCACTGGAGGCGTAGATGACGTAAATGCGGTCCTGTTCGATGGAGAGCAGCTTGTTGACGGACGCGCAGATTTCCGCCGTCAGCAGGTCGTAGTATTTTGCCTCAAGCTCTCCCATGGAGCGGAAGAGCACCACGGCGGCGGGCTTCGCGGCGTCCCCGGCGAAATGCAGGTTTGTCCGGTCCTCCAGATGGGTCATCACCCAACCCGCGCTCTTCCCGGGGATGAGCTCCACGATGCGCCCCAGCTCGGCGCAGAGGGCCTCTTTTGTCCCGCCCTCGACGGCGGCGTTGGTTTTCACTTCAAAATACGGCATGTCATTTCCTCCTTACTTCTCGAGTGAGTCGCCGGACGCCGCCGTTTCTTCGGGGGCCGTTCCGGCTGAGAGTTTCCCGCTGCCGGCCCGGAGCCACCGGAAGAGCATGACCTCCATAAAGATCACGACGAACATGAAGGGAATCGAAACCAGGATGGCAAGGCTTTTCAGGGCGGAGAAATCCGCCTTGGCGAACATGATGGACAGGGGCACCAGAGTCAAAACCGCGCACCAGAACAGCCGCAGGGCCCGGCTGACGTTACCCTGTTTGTCCAGCTTCATTGTGGTGGTCTGGGCCAGGGAGAAGGAGGCGGAATCCAGGCACGAGGCCACAAATCCCACGATAATCAGCAGCATGGTGAAGGGCAGAACTTTTACTCCTCCCGGCAGTGAGGCCACCACGCTGTAGATCAGGTCCTGTCCCGCGCCGCTTTCCAGAATCTCCGTCACGCTGACGGTTCCATTGAACTCCGCGTGCATGGCGAGGCTCCCGTTTACGCCGAACAGCACCCACACGCCTGCGGAAATCCCCAGGAGACAGCACAGAGACACCTGGCGGATGGTCCGTCCCTTGGAAATCTTCGCCACGAAAATGCCCATCATCGCCGTATAGGTCAGACAGAAAGCCTGGAAGAACGTGGTCCATTCCTCCGTGAAGCCCGTTTGAGAGATGGGGTCCGTAAAAAAGCTCATGCGCATGTACTTATCCGCCATCCAGGCCAGGCTGCTGGCAATGTTCTCCACGATGAACCCCGTTGGGCCCGCAAGCAGGACATACAGGATGAAGAGGATGCACAGGGCCGAGGAGACGTTGCTGATCCACTTCTTCCCCTTTTCTATGCCCAGGAAGGAGGTGACGGTGAATACCGCCGCGATGCCCAGGACCACCAGGAGCTGAACCGGGAAGGTGGTCTCGATGCCGAACACCTGCTTCAGCGCCCCGGTGCCCAGGGGGACGGCCAGTCCCAGGGTGCAGCCCAGGGCCCCGACGATGCAGAACACCACGGAGATGTCGATGATTCTGCCCAGCAGCTTCCTGTACTTGAAGCCGCCCATCATGTCCTCGCAGACCGAGCTGACCTTCATGAACTCCACCTTCCGGTTGTACACGGCGTATCCGATGGCCACGCCGGTGAGCACGTAGGGCGCCTGGGTGGCAAAGCCCCAGTGGAAGAAGGAGTATCCCAGGGAGATTTCCGCAGCCTCGACGGAGTAGGGCTCAATGCCCAGGGCGGGCTTCATGTAGTAGTACCCCCACTCCGTAAAGGACCAGTACAGCGCCGCCGAGGCCAGGGCCGCCAGCGCCATCATGGCGATGTAGCTGAACGTGGAGAACTCGGGGTCGCAGTTTCCCAGCTTGATGTTCCCGTACTTGCCGAAGGCCAGGTAAATGGCCAGGACGGTGGTCACAAAGGTAAAGACCATCAGCGGCACGCCGAAGACCTGGGTGGCGAAGTGAAAGGCGGCGTTTACGGAGTTCAGGGCGCTTTCGGGCCGCAGCACCATGTAGAGGACGAAGCCCGCCACGACAAAGAGGCTGATCAGAATCACGGGAAGATCGACGTTGACACCTCCCTGCTCTTTTTGCGTTCTCAAAATTCATCCTCCTCTTTAACTCAGATAACCTGCTCTGTCCGCAGGGCCTCAATCTCCCCGGCGCTCTTGCCCAGCAGGCCGGAGAGAATCTCCTCGTTGTGCTGGCCGATGCCCGGGGCGGGCCGCTGCACCCGGTCCTCGCAGCCGTGGATCTTGATGGGCGTGCCGGGGACCTGAACGGGCTCGTCAAAGGCGGGGTCCTCCACCGTCCAGAGCATGTTCCGGCGCTGGATGAAGTCGCTGGCGCAGGCCTGGGCGGTGTTCTGCACCTTGCCGAAGGGGATGCCGGCGGCCAGGATGAGGCGCTCCAGCTCCTCCAAGCTGAGCCGGGTGGTCCAGTCCTCAATGATGGCCTTCAGCTCGGAGTAATTGGCGCAGCGCAGGGAGTTGCTGGAGAAGCGGGGGTCGTCCGCCAGTTCCGGCTTTCCCATCACGCCGCACAGCGTGGAAAAGAACTTGTCCGTTCCGCAGGCGACGACGCAGACGCCGTCCTTCGCGCGGTAGGCGTCGAAGGGGGCGATGACCGGGTCCCGGTTGCCCACTGGGCCGGAGATGATTCCCCCGATGGTGTACTGCACGACGCCGGTCTCCAGAACGGAGAAAACCGTGTCCACCATGGAGACATCCAGCCTCCGCCCCATGCCGGTGCGCTCCCGCTGGAACAGGGCCATCATGATGCCCAGGGACAGGTAGGTGCCGGAGTAGCTGTCCGCGATGGCGGGTCCGACTTTTACGATGTTGTCCTCAAAGCCGGTCATGCTCATCAGCCCGCCCATGGCCTGGGCGACGATGTCATAGCAGGGCCGCTGGGCCTCGGGGCCCTCCAGGCCGAAGCCGGAGATGGACGCGTAGATCAGCCGGGGGTTCAGCTCTTTGAGGGTCTCGTATCCAAGCCCCAGCTTTTCCATGGTTCCCACCCGGAAGTTCTCGCACAGCACGTCCACGTGGCAGATCAGTTCCTTGAAAATCTCCTTGCCCTTTTCGGACTTCAGATCCAGGGTGAGGCCCAGCTTGTTCCGGTTGATGTAGGCGAAATAGCCGCTGGCGCCGTTTTTGATGGGGTCCCAGTTCCGGCATTGGTCCCCCTTGCCGGGAATCTCCAGCTTGATGACCTCCGCGCCCTGGTCGGCCAGGTGCATGGTGCAGAAGGGACCGCTGTAGGCGTGGGTGAGATCCAGCACCCGTACCCCGGTCAGGGGCTTTTCGGCAAGGGCCGCCGCGCTGTTCAGGTTGGCAGGGTTCATTGTAACCTCCATAGTCGTTCACTCTTCGAGTTTTTTGGTGAAGTTCCCCTGAATATGTACATTTTCATTCAGGACAATAAATGCGCTGGGGTCATAGCTCCGCACGATCAGCCGAAGCTGGGGCAGCTCGTACTTCGAAAGCAGCACGCAGAGAACATAACGCTCCTTGCCCGTGTAGCTGCCGACGCAGTTCCATTTGGTCACGCCCCGGTGGAGCTGGGTCATGATATCACGCGCGATTTCCTGGTTGTTTTCCGTGATGATCTTGGCCTCCACTCAGAACGTAGTAGATGATGGACGCGATGTCGATTTCAATGGGGAGGCGCAGCCACTCCGCCAGCAGCGTCCGCACCACCTGGCACAGGCCGGACAGCCCGCCGCAGTACACGCCCGCAGGCACCGCCAAGAGGTTCAGCGCGAGGGAATACGCCAGGACCGCCAGGACGCTGGCCGCTGTTCTGCGGCTCTCCAGCGCCGGGATATTCCGTTTCTCAGTCATGTTTTGAAATGCGATCCTCCATAGGAGGCGGGAAAGGGACAGGCTCACGGCAGTTGGTGCAGCTTCCTATGAGCCTGTCCCTGATTCCGGTTTCTTCGGAGACTTTCTCAGCGGGCTTCCGCCTCGTCGGAAATCATGTAGTCCTTGCTCTTCAGCGCCCGCGCGCCGTTTCGGAAGACGGAGAGCACCACCACAATCTGCACGAAGGCGATGGGCAGGCCGATGATGACCCACATGCCCTTGACCGAGCCGACGCCGCCGGAGGCCACCAGGATGTAGGCGATGGCGCCCATGATCACGCCGATGAGGATTTTAATCTGTCGGGGGGGCTCGTCGTCCACGCTCAGGCCCTTGACGCTCATGGTGGCGCAGGCGGCGGCCATGGGGTCCGCCAGAGTGGAGAAGCTGGTGCAGATGGCCACCAGGAACACCACGATCAGCAGCTTGCCCAGGGGGAAGCTGTCCAGAATGTAGAAGATGGTGGCTTCCATGCCGTTTGTGCTCACGGCGTTCCAGATGTCAAAGGTCCCGGAGACCTGCATGTTGATGGCCACGCCGCCGAAGACGGCAATCCAGACCATGCAGAAGATGGAGGGGGCCAGAACGTTGACCAGGATGAACTGCCGGAGGGTGCGGCCCTTGGCCATGCGGCTGAGGAACATGCCGATGATGGGGGCGTAAACGATGAAGGACGCCCAATACTGAATCTCCCAGTCGGCGGCCCAGCTGTCGCCGGGGGCCATGGTGCTGAGGATGGCAGTGCGCTCCAGGGGGTGGTCCAGCAGGGCGGCGATGGCCTCGGTGCCCAAGTTGGCGGAGAAGACCGAGGGCCCGAAGATGACCACGTAAATCAGGATGCCGATGAAGGCGATGGTGGTGAAGGAGGACATCTTCTTCAGCCCCGTCCCGATGCCGGAGACGCAGGAGAGGGTAAACACCACGGTGATGATGACCGCCACCACCAGCCAGACCACCGGATTGGGGGTGATGCCCAGCAGGTTGGACAGTCCCGCGCCGATCTGCATCAGGCCCACGCCCATGGAGCAGGCCACGGCGCCGCACATGGTGAAGATGCTCAGGCCGTGGATGAAGGTCTCCAGACCCTCGGACTTCTTGCCGATGGCGCTGTCCAGAACGGGGCCGAAGGCCAGGGGCTTTTTCATGTTGTACGCCGTCAGGGCGAAGGCCACGGCGCAGATGGTGTACAGGCAGTACTGGGGAATGGACCACTGCCACATGGCCTGGGAGATGGCGAAGATGGCCGCGTCCCGGCTGCCCGGGTCCACGCCCGCCGCCACCGGGGGCGTCATGAAGTGGTACATGGGCTCGCCCATGGCCCAGAAGAGCAGGCCGGTTCCAATGCCGCCGCACAGGGACATGGTGATCCAGTTCCAGGTCTTATAGGCGGGGACCGCGTCGGGGCCGCCGATTTTGATGTCCCCGATTTTGGAAAGGGCCAGCACGAAGGTCAGAATGATGATGATAATGGTGAACAGGCAGAAGAACCAGCCGCCGAAATCCGCCATGCCGTACAAAATGGCGGACAGCAGGGAGCCCAGCGCTTCCGTCTGGAGGACGCCGTAGCCAATAAAAATCGCGAGGACTGCCAGCGCCGGCCATAGAGCCGCGTGATTGATTTTCTTACCCAAAAGATCCTCCTATTCTCTATTGGGCTTCCGCCCCCGCCGGGGAGGCGGAAACCGCTTGTTCCCCTCTTCTCTCAGTAGTAGATGTCGATCTCGTCCCTGTCCTCGAAAAATTCCACTTCCCTGGCCCCCTCCAGCTTGGCGTAGTCCTCCTCGCTGATGTTGACCACCGGGATGCTGACTCCGTAAAAGCGCTTGGCGATCAGGGGGCCCGTGAGCACGACGGGGTCGCTGCGCACGTTGATGATGGCCGCCGGGGCGCAGTGGGTCCGCACCTGCTCCAGAATGATCAGCCCGGTGCCGCTGCTGCCCTTGGGCGTGGGGAATGCAAAGACCTTGCCGGACATGTTCTGCATGTAGTTGGGGTGGCGGTTGTCACGGATCAAACCGCTCTGGGGGTCCACGGTGCCCCAGAAGCTGATGGGCTCGTTGGACCAAAGCAATTCCGCCCGCACGTTGCCGGAAACAGCGGTTTTGCACTTCACTGTCACTTTCTCCATGGCTTAGCCTCCTTTACCACCTTGCCCGCCACGGCGGACTCGATGCAGTCCTTCATGCTGCCAAAGACCGGCTGGATGCCCCTCATGGAGAAGCAGTAGGTGTCGAACTTGCCGGAGTTGGACATCATGGTGTTTGTTCCCAGTTTCTTGTTCCGGTATTCCAGGATGCAGCCGTCGCTGTAGACTTCCACGCCCAGGCGGACCAGGTCCTCGTAGACGCCGCTGTCCTTCAGGCGGTCCACAACGCTTCTGGGCGTGATGAGCCAGAAGGTGGTGTTGCCGTTGACCCTGCGGCCCCGGAAGAGGTCCCGCACCATGACGCACTCGTTGTAGGAGGCGTGGGGACAGCCCAGGACCACCGCGTCCAGGTCCGTGACATCCGGATTGGTGATCTGCCGCTCGGCATTGGCCAGGTCCTCCAGGTGAATCTCCACGGTCTCCTGGGGCGCCTTGCCGCCGAAAGCCTGCTCCATGGTCTGGGCCTCCGGGGTGACGCCGATCATATGGAACAGCGCGATGCCGCCGGAGGAGGCCGCCGTTGCGCTGAACTGCTTGAGAATCTCGTTGGTGACGCCCAGAGTGGGCATGCCGCTGATGGCCCAGACCCGGTCCTTCACAATGGAGCCGAAGGCGTAGGAGATCAGGTTGAAGATGCTCTCGTCCACGAAATACTCCGGCTTGATGTCGTCTCCCAGCTTGACCAGCCCCTGGGCATAGCGGTTCTCCGGCACGTGGAGCCCGAAGTAGGGGACCCGCCCGGCGATGCCGCACAGCAGCTCCAGCGGCCCGGCGTAGCGGTTGGTCCGGGCGCCGATGATGGAGTTATAGTAGCAGATGACGTTGGACTCCGCGCTGGCGAACTGCTGGCCGAAGGAAGGCGCGACGCCGATGTGATACGGCGCGCAGGACCAGGTGGGAACCGCGCCCATCTTGATGTGGGAGGCCTCAATCCGCCTTGTGGCGGACATCACCTCAATGTCGTGCTTCTGCCGGTCCCAGAGATTGATGTCGCAGGCCGCGGCGTTGGTGGTGGTGGGCACGGCGAATTTCGCTCCCTTTTCCGCCAGCATTTCCGCAAAGGCCACCTGTGCCTCACCCGCGTAGACTGTGCTGTCGTCGTGGCACCCCACGATCTCCACGAATTGATCCACATCGTAGAATGTGGCCAGGTCATAGAGGGCCTGGAGCGCCTGCTGGCGGATTTCCCCATGATCACCGTTCAGCATAGCCTTCTCATAGTCTGTCAGTCTCATGCTTTTCCTCCTTCTAATTTTATTATCATGCACCGGGCGGGGCCTTGGGCAAACAGAGAGACGGCGGGGAAGGGGACGCCAAAGCCCGCCTGGAAACATCTGAGGGAGAGCGCGGAACACGGGCCGGGGCGTGGAGAGCGCCGGCCGCTTCGGCACGCCGGCGGCCCGTGTTCCGCGGATTTACAGCTTGCTCACGTTTTCAAAGCCCTGGCGATAGCACTCCAGGTTTGCGGGGTTGGCATGGCCCTTCTTTCCAAAGAAGGACTCCAGCCCCTCCCGGAAAGCCTGGTCGTCCATCAGCCCCGTGACCTTGATCAGTGCGCCCAGCATCACCAGGTTGGCCGCCCGGCCGTTTCCGGCGGCGTTGGCCATGTCCGTAGCCGCCACGCCGTAAACCTGAACGCCCTCGGGCGGAGTCTGGGGGGACACGAGGGAGGTGTTGACCAGCGCCACGCCGCCCGGCCGCATCTGGGAGATGAACTTGCCGTAGGACGGGTCGTTCATGGCCAGGAGGATGTCCAGCTTGGAGGGGTAGGGGCTGCCGATCTCCTCGTCGGAGATGACGACGCTGCAGCTGGCCGTGCCGCCCCGCATCTCCGCGCCGTAGGAGGAGGTCCAGCTGACGTTTTTCCCCTGCCGGGCCGCCACGTCGATTAAAATCTTGCCCGCAGTCAGGATGCCCTGGCCGCCGAAGCCCGCCATGATGATATCCGCCATTATTCCGCACCTCCTCTGTCCGTGTACACGCCCACCGGGAACACCGCCTCGTTTTCGGTTTTGATTTTCTCCATGGCGGCTTCCGGGGTCATCTTCCAGTTGGTGGGGCAGGGGGAGAGCACCTCGATGATGGAGAAGCCCCGGCTGGCCAGCTGGTTTTCAAAGCCCTTTTTGATGTACTGCTTGGTCTGCTCGATATGTTTGGCGTCGTACAGGGCCCCCCGGGCGGCAAAGGCGATGTCGAAGGAGGACAGGGCCTTGAGCATGTCCACCGGGTGGCCGGAGGTCTCCCGCTTGCGGCCGGACCGGCTGCTGAGGGTTTTGTCGCCGATGAGGGTGGTGGCCAGGTTCATCTGTCCCCCTGTCATGCCGAAGATTCCGTTGTTTACCACCACCATGGTGATGGGCACGTCCCGAATCGCCGTGTAGCAGGTCTCCGCCAGGCCGATGACATAGGAGCAGCCGTCCCCGGCGTGGACGTATACGGTGGAGTCCGGCCGGACCTTCTTGACACCCGTGGCCACAGAGGCGCAGCGCCCGTGGGGGCCGGCGATGGCGTCGAAGTTCAGGGCGTCCAGGGACCAGTAGGCGCAGGCGATGTCCACCACGTTGACCACGTTGTTCGTGACCCCCAGCTCCTCCAGGCACTCGGCAATCAGACGCTGAATGATTCCGTGTCCGCAGCCGCCGCAGTATCCGGCGGGCTGAAGAATCGACTCCGGCTTCTTATAACTAGGCATTTACAGCACCTCCATAGGCTGGTGCGCACCAGCGATGATTCCGCGGCAGTAGTCGATGATCCCCTCCGCGGTGGGCAGGTTCAGCGTGGTGAGGCAGGCGTAAACCGGCTTGCGGAACCGGGTCGCCAGCAGGATGTCCTGGCCCATCTGGGCGCTGAGGCTCATCTCCACGGAGACATAGCCCTTCAGGCCCTCGGGGGCGTGGGCGAAGGCCTTTTCGGGATAGGGCCACACGGAAATCGGACGGATGAGGCCCAGGCGCAGCCCCTCGCTCCTGGCCTGCCGGACGGCGCTTTTGCACACCCGGGAGGAGATGCCGTAGGCCACCAGAATCAGCTCCGCGTCGTCCGTCATGAATTCTTCCCAGCGCTGTTCCTGGTCATGCATGGTCTTGAACTTGTTCCGGAGATAGCGCTCAGCGGCCTCGTAGCCGATGGTCCGGTCCAGGTTGGTGACCTTGTTTTTGGGGTCGTCCTTTTTGTGGTTTCCGATGGTCCAGTCGAATTGGTTGATGTCGTGCTCCCGCGCCTGGGGCAGATGGCACTTTTCAATCATCTGGCTGATGGCCCCGTCGGTGAGGATCAGCACCACGTTGCGGTATTTCTCCGCCAGGTCGAAGGCCTCGTAGGTCAGCGCCGCGCACTCGTCCACGCTGGCGGGGGCCAGGACAATCTGGCGGCTGTCGCCGTGGCCGCCGCCCCGGACGGCCTCCCAATAGGAATCCTGGCCCGCGGTAATCTCACCGTCGCCGGTGCCGTACCGCATGGCGCAGACGATGACTGCCGGGAGGTTGTAGGACGAGAGATAGGAGATGCCCTCCTGCTTCAGGTCAAAGCCCGGCCCGGAGGAGCTGGACATGCACCGGGCCCCGGCGGCCGCCGCGCCCCAGAGCATGCTCATGCTGGCGATTTCGTTTTCACCCTGGATGAACACGCCGCCGTGCTTTTCCATGTTGGCCGACATGTACTCCAGAATCTCGCTCTGGGGGGTGATGGGATAGCCGGCGTAAAAGCGGCAGCCGGCCCTCAGCGCGGCCTCGGCAATGGCCTCGTTGCCCTTCATCAATACGTAATCCATAGATCAGCAGCACCTCTTTTCAAATTCACTCAACCGTAAACACGTAGTCCGGGCACACCTTGTAGCAAATCCCGCACCCAATGCACAGCGCCTCGTCCACCCGAATGATTTCGTACCCTTTTTTGTTGACCGTATCCAGGGGAATGATCGCCTTCCTGGGGCAGTTCCCCACGCACAGCCTGCATCCCTTGCACAATTCGACATTCGCTTTTGCCTTCCCCATTTTTTCGCCTCCATCAATGAATTCTGACATGGAATTTCATTTATTTGTTCTGCGGTATCACTTTTGCTATTCTGGTTTCATTTTACAACACTTTGCGGAAAATGTAAATACACAAAATTACTTTTGTAGACATAAACAAACAAATTAAAACAAATTACGACTTTACAATAAATACTATGTGATTTTTGAAACCGCCGTTCTAGGATTGACTTTTTTGGGGGTCTGGGGTATAATTATTGACAATTTAAGTGGAGGATGAGGAGTTGTCTGCCTATGTCTGAACCCAAGAGCCCCGGCTCTGTGCAGGTGATTGACCGCACGTTTAAAATACTGGAGACCATCGCCCGGAACGGCAACGTAAGCCTCAAGGATATCTATACCACGCTGGGGCTGAACAAGGCGTCCACCCTGCGGATTGTCACCGCCCTGTGCAGCAACGGCTATGTTTACCGGGACTCCGTGGGCGGGAATTACTCCCTCACCTTCAAAGCCTTTGAGGTGGGCGTCTACGCCGTGCGGAACGTGAATTACATCAGCTTTATCAAGAGCTTCCTGGAGCAGATGTCCTCCGACCTGGGAGTGATTGCCCAGTTTTCCGTGGAGGACAACAACGAGCTCCTCTGCCTGGAGAGCTACGATCCCACGGGAAGCAGCTTTTCCGTCTACACCCGGGTGGGGCAGCGTTCGCCCCTGTACTCCACAAGCGCCGGAAAGGCCATCCTCAGCACCTATTCAAACGACGAGATCCGGGCGAAGTGGCCCGCCATGAACGTCCGCGCCTTTACCCGAAATACGATTACCTCCCTGGACGCCCTGCTGCAGGACATCGGCCAGATTCGCCAGCGGAACTACGCCATGGACAACGAGGAGAGCGAGCCGGGGCTGTTCTGCATCGGGACCGTGCTGCTCAATTACAACCGGCGTCCCATCGGCGCCATCAGCCTGTCCACCAACCGCATGACGGAGGAGATTCAGCAGAACCTCAGCAGCGCCCTGCTGGACCAGTCCCGGCAGCTGTCCTATATGCTGGGGTACTCCGTGCGCTGACGGGGGAGTGACGGAGAATAAAACGAAAGCCCGCCTTTGATAAGGCGGGCTTTGCTTGTCTGGTTAGAAAAAGGGAGAGGGGACCCGGCTGTACCGGTCTGATTCTTGCCGGAATGCCCATCTGCATTGCGCCGGTGGATTACAAATCGCCTTTGGAGGACCGATTCTCCAATGCCCTGTAGTCCACCTTTCCAATAGGCGTAAGTGGAAGCGACGCGCAGAATACAAGATGATAGCTGTGGATGGCAAAAAATCCCCCGCCTGCCGGACGGCATGGACCTGTCCGGCAAGCGGGGGAACTTTTATTTCGCCTCCGGCTCCGCCTGTTTCTCCGGGGCCTTGGCGTTTTTTTTCACCCGCTGGCGCTTCCCTATCATCAGCGCAAGCGCCGCCAGCGCGGCCACGCCGCTTACGGCGGAGGGAATCAGCCACGGGACGCCTTGGGCGGGAGCGATGTTGAAGGTCCCGCGGGGGCCTCTCATCGTCACGATCAAATAACTGCCGTTGGCCTCGGCGTCCAGGAGGACCCACTGTCCGTCCTGATACCGCCGGACCTCGGCCCGGCCCCCTGTGGTGTTCAAAAGTCGCAGCGCCACTTCCTCCCCCTGTTCCAGGTCCGCGCCGGTGAGGGAGACATCCCACAAAACCCCCTCCGTTGGGGCCGTGGAGGACAGAGCGGGTTGAACATGGAGGACGGCCTCCTCGGTGAACCGCCCCTCCGCCAGGGCCAGGGCCAGCTTGCCCTCCCGCGTCTCCCGGCTGGCCAGGAGGGTGACCCAGGGTGTGTACACCGCCTCCACGGTAACATCGGAACGCACGCCGGAGGCGTCGAACGCCGGCCACACGCCGTAGCAACCCTCCTTCTCCGGCACCTCGGGGAGGGTGAGGCGGGTCAGGTCGTCCCCGTAGAAGAAGGGAAGCCGGGCCGCCGTCTCTCCGTCCGCCGTCAGGGTCAGGGTGAAGGCGGTGAACTCCGCCGGGGCGTCGGGCAGGGCGGCCAGCTCCTCAAAGGGGACCGGCTCCGCCCGGCCCGCGTAGCTGACGCCGTCCACACCGGCCCAGCCGGTGTCCACGAAGCGGTTCCCGGACAGGACGCCGCCCTCCTCCGCCCATCCGGCTACGGCGCCCAGGTACTCCGTTCCCTCCAGGATGGTAGCGATGGCCCGGCAGTCCCGCAAACGTCCGGTCCAGCCGGCGACGCCGCCCACGTAGTTCCCGCCGGACAGGGTATTCTTGGCCCAGCAGCTCCTGATGGAGGCGTCCGCCCACCCGGCGATACCGCCCACGTAGTTCCCCCCGGTGCTGGTCACGGGGCCGTAGCTCTGGCAGTCCAGGGCGGCGCCCAGGTCCATCCGGCCCGCGACGCCTCCGGCGCAGTCCTTCTTGGCGGTGACGCTTCCCCGGTTCACGCAGCCCTGGAGGACCGCCTTTGTCTCATAGGTGGCGCCCAGGGACAGCTCGATGTCGTCCTCCGGGTCCAGGTCCACCTCCACCGCCACGGCTCCCGCGACGCCGCCCACGTTCCGGTCGCCCTCCACGGCCCCGGTGTTGGTGCAGTCGGCCGCCTTGCCCTCCCGGGTGGCGGCGATGTCCTCGTCGGAGGTGTCCTGGACGAGGCCCCCCTCCTGCCGCCGCTGGTCCAGGTTGTCTACGGCGTCCATCATCACATTGCAGATAATGCTGAACTGGCGGCTGACGGCCCGCAGGTCGCCGGTCAGGGTGTGGTTCCCGCTCTGGACGGCGCGGTTCAGCTCCTCCATCTCAACCGACAGCCCGCCCAGGGCGTCATAGAGGCTGCCGCCGGCCTCCCGGGCCTCCTCGCCCAGGCTGGTGAACCGGGCGGGGCCGTTTTGGGTCAGCTGGTCCACGCCGTCGCCGATGGACCGGAAGGCGCTTTTCAGCAGCCGCCCGATGGCGGCGGAGGATTGGGTGGTATCCTGGAGGTCCTCCAGGGCGTCCCCCAGCTGGCCCGGCATGTCCCCGGCCGCTTCCATGGCCCGCTGGAGGCCGGTCAGGGCCCCGTCCAGGCGGTTTCCCGCGCCCTTCACGCTGTCAAAGGCCCGATGAATCTCCGCCCGGATCGCCGCCAGCTCCTCCCGGGAGGGGAGGGAGGGGGACCCGTCGGGAAACACCGCGTCGCGGACGGCGTCCAGCGCCGCCCGGAACCTCTGCACAGCCGCGTCCAGTTCCGCCCGGCTCTGGCGCAGGTCCCCGGCGGAGGAGCGGAGAACGTCAAAGACCGTCCCGCCGGTCTCCGCCGCCCCCTCCAGGTCCTGGAGGGCCCGGTCCAGCTGCTGGGACAGCCGGTCCAGCCGCTCTCCCGCGCCGGACAGGTCGTCCAGGGCGGGGGAGATTTTGTCCAGGGCGTTGGTCACGTCGGCGGCCAGGGTGTTGACCTCCGCCACGTTTTCGTCCACAAAGTCCGCGGCGCGGTCCAGCAGGCGCTTGGAGCTCTCCCGGGCGGCGTCGGTGAAGCCGCCCATGGCGGTGAGCCGGGCGGAAATCCGGTCTCCGGTGCTCCCGGCGTCGCTGAGGGCCCGGTTGATCAGCCGGTCCAGGGTGTCCAGCTCGGCGCGCAGGCGGTCCAGGGTCTGGGGGCCGGGGTCCAGCACCAGCCAGGGTTCCGCCTGGCCCACGACACCGCCCACGTCCTTCCGGCCGTGGATGGTCCCGTTGTTGACGCACCCGGCCAGATAGCCCGACTGGCGGCCCACAATGCCCCCGGTGTTGTAGCCCACGTGGGGATAGCCCACGTCTCCGTCGTTGACACAGCTCTGCACCACGCCGTCCGACAGGCCCGCGATGCCCCCGGTGTCGGCGCAGCCGTCCGTCAGGCGGAGGGCCCCGCCGCCGCCCGAGGCCAGCTCCTCCAGAACCGCCTCCTCCCCGGACTGGTCCGAGGCGGAGCGGGTCAGGTTGACCCCGGCGCGGTTGGCGCAGTTCAGCAGGAGCCCGGCGTTCCGGCCCGCGACGCCCCCGGTGCAGTCCTGGCCGCTGACGGAGCCGGAGACGGTACACCCGATGATCTGTCCCTGGGCCTCGTTGTGCCCGGCAATGCCGCCCACGGCGCTCTCCCCCCGCACCGTGCCGGAGAAGGCGCAGTTTTGCAGCGTCCCGGCGTTCCGGCCTGCGATGCCGCCCACGGTGGAGCGGGTGCCCTCCGGGGCCACGGTTCCCTTCACGGTCAGGTTCCGCACCGCCGCCCCCGGCTGGACATAGCGGAACAGACCCACGGTGGAGCCGGAGGCGGTGAGGGACAGCCCGGAGATGGCGTGTCCCTGGCCGTCAAAGACCCCGCCGAAGGTGGGAATGGGGGTGAAGTCCGCCCCGGTCAAGTCCAGGCCGGCGGTCAGCACCACCGTCTTGTCCCGGGACCAGGCGTCTAGGGCGCAGTCCTTCGCCAATTGACACAGGTCCTCCGCCTTGGAAATCGTGATTGTCACCGTATTCTCCGGGGCCGCCGTGTCCGCCGGGCCGGAAGAAGTCTCCTCCGGGGCGGCCCAGACGGGAACGCTCAGGGACAGGGCCAGCCACAGGGCCAGCGCCAGGGCGGAGAGCCGGTATGTAAGCCGTTTAGTCATGGAAGTCCGCCTCCTTTCCCTGGGTCAGCGCCGCCGGAGGCGGGCCCTCCCGGACCTCACCGGCGGCCACCGAGGCGTTGATGGTGCCGTGGAGCAGGCCGCTGAACTCGGCGTCCACCATGCCGGAGACGTAGCCCCGGACGTGGCCGTCTACCAGCAGGGTGCCGGTGCGGCTCTGAATGGGCAGCCGGGCCTTGATGGTAAAGGCCGTCTTCTTGATGATGATGTCCCCCAGCAGCAGAATCTGGGGCAGAATGCCCATGACCAGGAAGATGGAAATCAGGGTGCCCCGGCCCAGGCACACGCCGATGGAGGCGATGGAGGCCGTGGTGGACAGCAGGCCGATGGCGATGCCCGCCGAGGCCAGGATGGTGCCCGAGGTGACGATGGTGGGGAAGGCCTCGTTGAGGGATTCGATGACCGCGTCCTTTAAGGACATGGTCTGTTTCAGCTCCACATAGCGGTTGGCTATGACAATGGCGTAGTCGATATTGGCCCCCATCTGGATGGAGCTGACCACCAGGTAGCTGAGGAAGAACAGGGGCTCGTTCTGCAAATAGGGGAAGGAGAAGTTGATCCACACGCTGCCCTGAATCACCAGAATCAGCAGAACCGGCAAACCGGCGGACTGGAAGGTAAACACCAGCACCAGAATCACGAAGACGATGGTCAGAATGCCGATGAGGAGGTTGTCGTTTCCGAAGGAGGAGGACAGGTCAAAATCGCTGGTGGAGTTGCCCACCAGGAAGGAGTCCTCCGGGTAGTACCGCCGGACCACACCGTGGAGGGTGTCCAGAAAGGCGAAGGTCTCCTCTCCCTCCTCGGGCAGGTTCAGCTGGAGGACCAGGCGGCTGTAGTGCTCCCCCTTGAGCTGGAGCTGGGCGTCGGTGAGCTGGCCGTGGAGGTCCTCAATGGTCTCCGTCATCTCCTCGTCCAGGGAGACGTAGCCCTGGTCCATCATGTCGTAGACATACAGGAACATGTCGATGAGGGGCACGCCGTAGCCGTCCACGCCGGAGACCACCTGGCCGTAGCTCTCCTGGTCCACGGCGTAGGCGGAGTAGAGAAGCCGGGCCGTCTCAATGTCCAGGTCGGTCATCTCGGCGAACTGCCGGGGGGTCAGCCTGTCCGTGAGGACATAGCCGTCCATGGCGTCCACGCCGGCGAGGCCCAGCGCCGTGTCCGTCTCGGGCATCCGCTCCAGCTCCCGGAGGAGGCGCCCCTCCCGCTCGTAGTCCCCCTGGGGCACCAGCACCGCCAGGGTGTTCACCCGGCCGAAGGTTCCGTTCACCTTGGCCTGGGCGATCTGGGCCTCGCTCTCCCGGATGGTGGTCAGGTCCGTCTGACCGTAGGCGTAGGGGCAGCGGTTGGCGAAGATGAAGCCGCCGATGAGGAGAACGACGAACAGAGGCGGCATGATAAACCGCGTCTTCACCGCCAGGCGGCCCCAGGCGGTGATTTTGGGCACAAAGCTGCGGTGGTGGGTGCGGTCAATCAGGGAGCTGAAGCTCATCAGCAGCCCGGGCATCAGGGTAAACACGGCCAGAAGGCTCAGCACGATGGACTTCATCAGCACCAGGCCCAGGTCATAGCCGATTTTGAACTGCATGAAGCACATGGCCCCCAGGCCCGAGAGCGTGGTCATGGAGGAGCCGGAAATCTCCGGGATGGCCTTGCTCAGGGCGGCGATGACCGCCTCCCGGGCCTCCAGCCGCTCCCGCTCCTCGGTGTAGCGGTGGCAGAGGATGATGGCGTAGTCGATGGCCAGGGCCAGCTGGAGCACCACCGCCACGGAGTCGGAGACAAAGGAGATCTCCCCGAAGACGAAGTTGGTGCCCTTGTTCATCAGCGCCGCCATGCCGAAGGTCATCAGCAGCACCGGAATCTCCATATAGGTGTGGGAGGTAAAGAGGAGCACCAGCAGGATAATCACCACGGCGATGGCCATGACCACCTGCATCTCGGACTCCAGGCTGGCGGAGGCGGAGTCCCCCACGTCGCCGGTGGTGTACACGTCGTACCCCTCCAGCAGGTCCTGGAGCCCGTAAAAGGCCTCCAGGCTTACCGGGTCGGAGGCGGTCCCATCGTAGGTGACGGAGAACAGCGCCGCGCCGCCAGCATAGTGGTCCCGAGTGTTGTCAAACTCCACGGACTTCACGCCGGGAATGGCCCGAGCCTGTTCCGCCAGGCGATCCGCCTGGGCGTAGGCGATGTTGTCCACCATAATCCGGCTGGAGCCGAAGGTGACGAATTCCTCATCCATGATGGTCAGCCCCTGGCGGGTCTCGGTGGAATCGGGCAGGTAGCTGGTCAGATCGTCGTTCACCGCCACCCAGCCGCCGGAGAAGACGCAGAAGATGGCGACACCTATGTAGATCAGGTAGAACGCCTTGCGTTTATCCACAATGAAGGACGCGAGCCGTTCCATAGGGCTTTGTTTCTCGGAAACCTCCGGGGTGTGCTTGCTCAAGGCTGAATGCTCCCTTCCAAATTTCGTTGGAAAGTATATTACTCTTTTTTCCCGGGAAAAGCAAGGGGGGCTGGGGGAGATCTGGCGTGGGCACCGAACTCATGGATAAATTACATGGCAGCGGTTTAGGCCCTGTTTGAAAAATGTCAAAACGCCCAAACGGCGGATCTTTTTCCGCCACTCTGCGTTAAATTTTCTTGCCGGGCGACAGCCCGCCTGCGAAAATTTGCCTTGATTGGCGGAAAAATCTCTCGCCGTTGGTCATTCCGCCATTTTTCAAACAGGGCCTAGGTTTAATTGATGTAAAATCAATTACTGGCTGCGTTTTTTGAGTGGGAAGAAACGGGGGACGACGGACTTGGGCATCCGCCGCGTCTTTTTAGAACTCCAGATTCCTGCCCTCGATACCGCAAAAGCGGCAGCCCCGGCCATCAGAGGGTCAGGGCTGCCGCTTCATGCCGCTAAAAGCCCAGAAGGTTTATCAAAAACACCCAGACCAGGCCGTAAAAGGAGACCACCGCGATAAGGTCGTTCACCGTGGTAATCAGCGGGCCGGAGGCCACGGCGGGGTCCACGTTCAGGCGTTTGAAAAGAATCGGAATTACCGTCCCGGACAGGCTGGAGAGGACGATGGACGCCAGCAGCGCCAGCCCTGTACACAGGGACACGGAGAAGGCAAAGACCGGTGCCTGGCCCTTGAACACGACCAGATAAGCCCCCACCAGCGCCGTGGACAGCCCGCCCAGAATCAGGCCGTTCACAAGGCCCACCCGGGCCTCCTTGCGGACCAGGAAGCGCTTCTGCCCCCTGCTGACCTGTTCGTCCATCAAAACGCGGATGGTCACGGCCAGGGACTGGGTGCCCACATTGCCGGACATGTCCAGAATCAGGGACTGGAAGCTGACCACGACGGCCAGCTGGGCCACCACGGGCTCAAACAGCCCTACCACGCTGGACACCAACAGCCCCAGTCCCAGCAGAATCACCAGCCAGGGCAGGCGCTTGCCGATGCTCCTTTTCAGGGGCTCCTGGAGATCCTCCTCCGCCGAGAGGCCCGCCAGCCTGGCGTAATCCTCTCCCAAAACGTCGTCCAAAAGGCGCGCCAGCTCCTGGGAGGTCAGCACGCCCCGGAGGCGGTTCTCCCCGTCCAGCACGGGAATGGAATCCTCGGAATAGTCCTTGACGCGCTCCAGGCACTCGTCCACCGGTTCCCCGGCGTAGACGTAGGGGTAGGAGGTCCGGGTGATGTCCTCCAGGGCGGTGTGCTCCCGGGCGATGATGAGCTTTTTCAGCTCAATGGCCCCCACCAGGACCTCGTCCTCTCCCACCACGTAGAGGGTGGAAATGTTGTCGTGCTCCTCCGCCTGGCCGATGAGGGTCCGCATGGCCTGGCGGACCGTGCTGCCCGCGGGAATGGAGATGAAATTGGTGGACATTTTGCTGCCGATCTCGTCCTCGTCGAAGGAGCTGAGCAGCAAAATCTCCTCCCGGACCTCCTTGTCCATCAGCTCCGTCAGCGTGTTCCGGCGGCCCTTCTCCATCCGCTGGAGGCACTCCGCCGCCGTGGCGGCCTCCAGCAGGGAGAGCACGTCCACCTGCTTGCGGACGGACAGCTCTTCCATGTACTCGTCCAGCCGCCCGGAGTACGCCAGAACCCCGGCCAGGGAGGCGGCGTCCAGGATGCCGTAGAGCCGCCTCCGCTCCTCCCGGCTCAGCAGCTCCAGGGCCGCCGCGATGTCGTTCTCGTGGTAGGAGAGGATGCGCTCCTTTAAGGGCTTCGGCGTCAGGTCGCCCCGGAGGAGCCCGGCAATCTCCGCCCGGTAGTCCGGGCGCTGGGCGCCGCCCCGCGCCTCGCTGTTAAAAATCATCTTCTCATTCATTGCTCCGTACCTCCTTTATGAGTCTTCGAAAAGGCGGGACGGCGGGCAAAAATGGGCGTAAAAATACCATTGCCCTTCGCCCCGCCTTTCGCGGGGAAACACGGGCAATGGCATTCAAATCCAGGCGCGGAAAAGGCGCTCAGAACGACCGCGGCGCGCAGCCGGGGACATTCCGGCGGGATCGGAATACCATGCCCCTATTTCGACTGCTGCTGTCCATGGTCTCACCTCGTTTCAAATGGGTAAAAGGGTGTGTGCGGGTTATGGGTTTATTATACCACGGGAAGGCGGGAAAGGCAATAGGTTGGGCGGGGGGGATATGTTCCGAGGATTATGCTCCGCGGCAATTTAAATCAACCCCAACCGCCCAAACGCACAATACAAGCCGTCCTCATCCACCGGAGGGCAAACCAAATCAGCAACCTCTTTCAGCGCCGCGCTGCCGTTGCCCATACACACCGAATACCCCGCCGTCTGGAGCATCTCCAGATCGTTCATACTGTCGCCGAAGGCAATGGTGTCCTCCACAGCAACCCCCAGGTACTCACTCAGCCGGAGTACGGCCGTCCCCTTGTTGAAAGCCTTGTTGATCAGTTCCCCGTTGACAATGCCGCAGGCGTCCGTATCCTGTACGCAGAAATGAAAATCGTCTTCCAGCGCCCGCATGGGCTTTTCCAGCCGTTCCTGCCCGGGGCTCATAAAGGTCAGGCCGTAGATCGGTTCCCCGTCATACTCCGCCATGGGCCGGATATCCAGCTCGCTCTCAATCTGCACCCGCCAGCGCAGCAGCTCGCTGTTGGCCTTGGACCGGGCGTTTGCCGCCAGGAACTCCTTGAAGCCCTCATCCGTATAGCTGTAGTTCCTGCTTCCAATTGTGCGGTAGACGCCGCTCTCCCGAAAAACGGTCAGCACCCGCTCCTGCTGTTCCGGCGTCATGGGGCAGTCGTAGACCATCTGCCCGCCGTACTCGATACAGCCCCCGGAACAGCTGATGACCCCGTCAAAATGATATTTCAGCAGCGGAGACAGCATCCCGTAATTCCGCCCGGAACACAGGACCGCCTTATGCCCGTTCGCCTGGGCGCGGCGGACCGCCTCCAGCGCCGAGTCCGGGGGGACGTTTTTCCCGGGTTCCGTCAGGGTGCCGTCGATATCCAAGAAAATCAGCTTTTTTTCCATAGCAGCCTCCTGTCCCATGTTTGGGTACTAAATGTACTCGTGTTCGTTTTGCTTTATTATATATTGCGGGGCGAAGTTGTCAATAAGAAACGGCGGTTTTCTCCGTGTATGACTTCAATTCAGCCATTTATACAGTTTTCTGCACTGTTTTTTGACAGTTCTCACGATTGACAGGACCCGGGCGTTGTGATAGTTTTTATTTACGAAATGAGCGCGCGCACATAAACAGAAATCCAGGCGAACCCAAGGGTATTCTTGTTTGTTATGAGGAGGAAGCTATGAACTACGACTACGCGAAAATAGCGCGGGAGGTCATTGCGGCGGTAGGCGGACCGGAGAATATCCGCTCCGCCGCCCACTGCGCCACGCGCCTGCGCCTGATTGTGGCCGACCGGGCCAAGGCGGACGACGAGAGAGTGGGAGAGATCGACGCGGTGAAGGGGACCTTCTACACCGCCGGTCAGTATCAGATCATCTTCGGCACCGGGCACGTCAACCGGGTCTCTGCTGGTCCACCTTCCGGGTCTTCGGCGGGTCCCCGGTGCTGGGGCTGATTCTGGGCCTCATGCTGGTGAACGGCTCCCTGCCCAACGCCTACTCGGTGGCCGACCCCAGCAGCGGCGTGACGCCCCTGATGCTCTTCGGGTTTATTCCCATCGTGGGCTATCAGGGCAGCATCCTGCCCGCCTTCGTGGCCGGCGTCCTGGGCAGCAGGCTGGAGAAGAAGCTGCGGAAGACCGTGCCCGCCGTCTTCGACTTCATGATTACCCCCTTCCTGGTTTTGCTCATTATGCTGGTGCTCTCCCTGCTGGTCATCGGGCCCCTGCTGCACGCCCTGGAGAACGTCCTGCTGGTCATCGTGGAGAGCGCCCTGGCGCTGCCCCTGGGTCTGGGCGGCCTGGTGGTGGGCTTCTTCTGGTCCATCATCACCCTGACCGGCGTACACCATATCTTCAACATGCTGGAAATCAGCCTGCTGTCCAGCACCGGGTTCAACCCCTTCAACGCCATTTTGTGCATGTGCGGCTTCTCCTCCGCCGGCGTGTGCCTGGCCATCTCCCTGAAAGCGAAGAAGAAAGAGATTCGCGCCATCGGCCCCAGCGCCACCGCCTCCGCCCTGCTGGGCATCGGCGAGCCCGCCCTCTTCGGCGTCATCCTGCGCTACGGCCTGAAGCCCTTCCTGCTCAGCTGTTCCATCAACGGCGTGGCCGGTATGATCGCCATGCTGCTGGGAATGAAGGGAACCGGAAACGGAATCACCACCATCCCCGGCATGCTGCTGTACATCTACTCCCCCACCCAAATCCTGATGTACATCGTGCTGGCGGCCGCCGTCTTCGCCACCGCTTTCAGCCTCACCTGGATGTTCGCCGTGCCCCCGGAGGTGATGGAGGCGGACGCCCCCAAGGGCGCTAAAAAGGCGGAACCCGCCCCGGTTTCCGCGCCGTTTCCCGAGGAGCTGGGCTCCGTGGCAAAGGGCGTCTTCGTTCCCATGGAGGAGCTTCCCGACCAGACCTTTGCCCAGGGCGTGCTGGGAACCTGCTGCGGCGTCACCCCCGAGGAGGGCAGGGTCTATGCGCCCATGGACGGAACCGTCAGCCAGCTGGCCGAGACCTGCCATGCCGTGGGCATCGAGGCCGAGGGCGTGGAACTGCTGATTCACGTGGGCGTGGACACCGTGGAAATGAAGGGCGACGGCTTCAAAAGCCACGTCCGGGAGGGCCAGGCCGTGAAAAAGGGCGACCTCCTCCTGACGGTGGACCTGGAAAAGGTCAAGGCCGCCGGACATCCTTCCACCATCGTGGTGGTGGTCACAAACTCCGAGGACCTGGCCTCCGTGGAGGCGGCCGCCTCCGGGGCGGTCCGGCCCGGGGACCCGCTGATGAAACTGAAGGCTTAACGGCCCCTTTCCTCCGTTCCCCTGTATACACGCGGCCCGTCTCTGCTGGAGGCGGGCCGCCGCTCTTGACGGAAGGCGGCGGATGGGATAGAATAACACAAAAAGGAGGGATTGCCATGGCCAGCATGCAGGATATTGCGGATAAGGCGGGGGTTTCCCGGGTCACGGTCTCCCGGGTGCTCTCCAATCATCCCTCCGTAAAGGCGGAGACCCGGAAAAAGGTGCTTTACTGGGTCAAGGCCCTGGACTACGAGCCGAACCTGATTGCCCAGAGCCTGGCGGGGAACCGGACGAATATCATTGGACTGCTGGTGCCGGAAATCGCCTATCCCTTTTTCAGCGAAATTATCGAGGCGGTAGAAAACCAGGCTTTTTACGAGGGCTACAGCACCATCATCTGCAACACCCGCCGCAGTCTGGAGAAGGAAAAAAACATCCTGGCGGAGCTTCGCCAGCGGAAGGTGGACGGCATCATCGCGGTTCCGGTCTCTCCGGAGAAGAGCCTGCCCGCCTTTCAGCGCTTGCAGGTCCCGGCGGTTATGATTACCAAGCGCATGGAGGGGTTCAGCTGTGTGTATATCTCCCACTACGCCGGGGGGCAGCAGATGGCCAAGCATTTCCTGAACGTGGGCTTCCAGAAAATCGGCTATATCGGCCCCGCCAGGGACACCACCTCGGCCCTGAAATACGCCGGTTTTCAGAATTACCTGGCGGCGAACCGGGTGGAGCTGGTGGACGTAATCGACTGTCCCGCGCCGGAGAATATGAACGCCAGCCTGGTTTACAAGCTGGTGAAGGAGCACGCCGCAGGTCCGGGACTGCGCTGCGAGGCGTACCTGGCCAACGACGACATCACGGCCTGCGAGGCGATTGCCGCCTTCCGGGAACTGGGCTATACGGTTCCCCGGGATATTGCCATTGCCGGGTTTGATAATTCCCTGCTGGCAAAGGAGATCAGCCCGAAGCTGACCGCCCTGGCCCAGCCCTTGGAGGAAATCGGCAGGAAGGCGGTGGAAGTGCTGCTGAATCAACTGAACGATAACGCGGAACCGCAGATGTACGAATTGGAATCCCGGGTGATTGTGAGGGAGTCGACAATTCAGTTTGTGCCGGCTTCGAGATGAGCGGGGAGCTTGATGCCTGTTTCCGCGAAGCTGCGGCGCAGGATTCTTCTTTTCGACCTCCAAGCGAGAAGAAGTATATTCGGTTTTACAATGAGGTTTCCTCAAATCTGGCGTTAGATTATAAGGCGTCACAGAAATTTTAGAACATTTACTGGGAGCGTTTTACGAAAAATCGAGACAGCTTAACCAGGTTCCAGCAGCCCAAAACCCGTCAAGGCTCCAAGCCCGCGTGCGTAATAAAGTCCGTCACCACATCCGGCAGATGTACGGGATACAGCCCCAGGGCCGTGCAGGTCTCGGCCAGGCGGGCCACAGCCTCCAGGCCGTCGGAAAAGGGCGCGACCGCCGCCACCGTGATCCAGCTGTCCCCCCGCTTTTCCTTGCAGAGTATGCCGTAAGGACAGCGGAGGCAAACTGCGGAACGCATTTTGAAGACCTCATACCTGTATATTTTGAACGGATTTTCCATCGGCTAACCCATGCGCCCGGCCATTCTTTTGGCGTTGCGGACAATCTCAATCAGCTCATCCTCGGACATGGTGCAGAAGTCCAGCCTCGTCAGCGACATGCCGAAGGAGTTCGCGATGGAAAGCAGTTTTTTGACGGTCATATTCGCGCATCCGTGCTCGATATCCCGCAGGCAGGCGGGGCTCATATGGGAAAGGCGGGCCAGCTGTATCTGTGTCAGTCCTTCCGCCTTCCGCAGCAGAACGATGTTCTTACAGACCTGAAAGAGTTCCCCCTGCCGTTCCGGCAGCCGGGGCGTCTGGCGTACCTCGGATGAGATTGCCTTTTCCGGCCATAAAAAGATGCCGATTATTTGCGAGTCGATTCCAAGGGCTTCCGCTATGCGGACCAGCGTATCCCCTATCATATTCAGGCAGCCGTGTTCGATATCCTGTAGATGGCTTACGCTCATGTTTGATCGGAACGCCAGTTCTTCTTGCGTCAGCCCCTGCTCGTTTCTGAGTAAAACGATGTTGCTTCCTGTCTCGACCAAATCCTTCAAGAAAATCCCTCCTTCGAGTTAAGCGTAGGAGAAATTTCCCTGGTAGTCCACCCAATATATTAACGATTAAAAAAAGCCCCTCCGTTTTGCCGCCGGGCGAAAACGGAGAGGCGCTGATTTTGAGATTATATTTTGATTTCGAGCCTCAGCAATTCCCCGTATAGACGAAGGATAGGCAGGCCCTGGCCTCGTTGGCCAGGCGGTAGACCCGCTCAACGGGCGTAGGCGGCCTGTCCGTCATCCGATACCGGGGGAAGAACCGGGACAGGTGCAGGGGAATGTTCCGGTCCACAGACGCCAGCCACCGGGCCAGGGCGCGCACTTCCTCCACGCTGTCGTTCTCATCGGGGACCAGGAGGGTGGTCACCTCCACATGGCACCGTTCCGCCGCCAGGGCAATGGACCGCTTTACCGTCTCCAGATCTCCGCCCAGTTTTCGATACCACTCCGGGGTGAAGCCCTTCAGGTCGATATTGGCGGCGTCGATGAATGGAAGCAGTTCCCGCCAGGGGGGTTCCTCGACGGTGCCGTTGGTGACCAGGACGTTGACCATTCCCCGCTCGTGGACCAGGGCGGCGCAGTCCCGGACGTATTCATAGCCCACCAGCGGCTCGTTGTAGGTGTAGGCTATCCCGATGTTGCCATGGGGCCGAAGCTCCAGCGCCTTGTCCGTCAGGGCCTCCGGGGAGAGCTCAACGGTCTCAAGCGCCCCTTCTCCGGCCATGGAAATCTCGTGATTCTGGCAGAAGGGACAGAGCAGATTGCACCCGAAGCTGCCCGCGGACAGAATCAGGCTGCCGGGGTGGAACCGCCGCAGGGGCTTCTTCTCAATGGGGTCCAGGGCCAGGCTGGTGAGCTTTCCGTAGTTCAGCGGGACAACGGCTCCGTCCCGGCAGGCCCTGGCCCGGCAGAGGCCGGCCTGCCCCTCGGACAGGTCACAGCGGTGAAAACACAGCTCGCAGATCATGTGTGCCGCACCACCTCGAACCGCTCCAGGGCGTACTTCTCTCCGGGGCCGATGCCGCCCTTCTGCCGGGCGATGTCAATCTGCCGCTCCACCGTGTCCACGCCCTCCAGGTCGGGCAGCAGCAGGCCCCGGCGGACCGGTCCGTCATCCCGGCGGGCAGGCCCTCCGGCAGACGCTCCAGCCGCCGCCCCGTTTTCACATAGGTCTCCAGGGACAGCCGGGCCAGCTTGACCCAGGGGTCCTCGGCGGCCTTTTTCTCCGCCAGCCGGGTCCGCTCCATGGCCTCGCACTGTTCCCCGAACCGGCGGTTTTTATCCGGGCCTGTGACGGTGAAAACCGCCACCCCGTAGCCCACGCCGGTGACGCCCTCATAGCTGAGGAGTTTCGACTCCACCGCCAGGCCGTCCAGCGCCCCGGCCATCATCTGGAAGGACCGGAGGCCGCACTCCGCCGCCCGGTCGCAGAGGGCCGGGTCCATGGTGAGGAACTGGAGGAAGTCCCCGGCGGCCATGGCCCCGGTAATCTGCCGGTCGAACTCCGGCCCCTCCGGGGCGAAGCCGTAGGGCCCGTCGTCCCTCAGCTTGTGGGACAGGTCGCCGCTGGCGACGAACACCGCCCGGCGGCCCAGGGCCTCCACGGCCTGGGCGATACACTGCCCCAGCCGGTAGTGGTCCAGCGGGGAGAACCCGGACAGGCCCACCCGGAGAATAGGGCAGTCCACCCCGGCCTCCCGGAGGAAGTACAGGGGCAGGAAGGTCCCGTGGTCCAGGGCCGGGTCCCGCTCTCCCAGTGTCCCGGCCCGGAGACCGGCGGCCTCCGCCCGGCGGACGGCCTCGTCCCGCAGGTCCTCGCCGTACTGGACCGTCAGCCCCGTCTGGGGCGCGCCAAAAGCGGACATGTCCCCGGCGGCGGCCCGGCCCGGGGAGATGTGGAAGTAGTCGGTGTACATAATCTGGTGGGGGGAGGTGACAATCAGCGCCTCCGGTTCCCAGGCTGCCACTTGCTTCGCGGCGGTGCGGTATGCGTCAATGGTGGCCTGAACCTCCCGTTCCCGCCCGCAGCCCACTGTGGGGATAATCAGCGGCGGATGGGGGACAATCACTGCTCCAAGAATTGACATGCCGGTTCCTCCTCGTCCTAATTTTCCAATCGTCTGTCCGCGCCTACAGACAGACGATATCATAATAGGAGGAAATAATCAACCCACCCGTCCCTTGTCCCATTTGTAAATTTTACAAACCGACCTTGACGCTTTGGTATAATCGGGATAGGATACCTGAGGGGAGACCCCGGTACGCATTTTTATGGAAAGGAGCGGCAAAGGACGCATGGAATTATCTTGGGAAAAACTGGAGCACTATCAGAAAAGCCTGCGGCCCCTGCAAGAGGCGGCGGACGTGCTCCTGAGCCACATGAAGGGACACGACTGGTCCTTCCGGCAGTCGATCACGGACAAGAAGGGGGAGTACAGCCCGGAGAAACTCCGCGCCCTGGTGGAGGACCTGCTGTCCCTCTGGGCGGCGAAGGTCCGGGCGGGCACGGACACCGACCCGGACACCGGGGAGAGCGTGGCGGAGCCCTACCTCCGGGACCGGCGGGAGCTGTACGGCCTGTATTTCTACCTGGTCATGCGGTGCAGCCTGGAAAAGGGGGCGTACAGCGACGCCCGCGGCGGCGCGGAGATGAAGGAGCGGACGGACTTCGCCTTTCTGCTGGAGCAGGCAAAGCGGCTCTCCCGGGACTGGTGCGTCATGGCCGGGCGGGACGGAACCTGCCGCAACGAGCTGTACTATGGCTTTGACGCGCACTTTGGCTTCCATCTCTACTACGCCCTCCGTGACCCCGATGTTCGCAGCGGCTCTGTCTGCTCGGGAAACGACTGGTCCCTGACCCCCGATTGGAGCCGGGCCTGTCAGCACGACGAGCAGATGACGGATGCGGGCAATATGAAGCGGCTCTACCTGAAGCACTCCGGGTTCCGGCGCGGCAGGGCGGCGGCGAAGGAGGCGCTCAAAATAGAGGAAGAAGAGGAGACGGAGGAGCTGCCGCCGCCGGAGGAGGACGATTCCGAAGAGGACGGCTATGCCGTCTGGGACCCGGAGGAGGACGACGACGACTGGTTTTACCCCTTCCCCAGTGAGGAGGCTTACCGGGAATTTCAGGAGGCAGACTGGAACCGGCGCTCGGAGGAGTTCGTCAGGGCCCAGGGGCTGACCCTTCTGGCCATCCGCTTCCAGGGCGCGGAGGAATACCTTTCGGCCTGTGAGCGCTTCGCGGAACTCTTTGAGACGGCGAAGCCGGAGGTCCTGCGGGACTTCCCTGGGGACCTGGAGGAGATTGTGGACCTGTATCTGTCCCAGCGAGGAACCGCCCCGCTGGCGGACACGGACAAGGCGCTGGAGGTGTATGGCCGCTTCATTGACGGGCCGCTCCGGCAGGCGAGGCGCTACGGGAGGGGCATCCAATGGGACGATCTGTAAGCGGACTCCGGGACCGGTTCTACCGCGACCTGATCGAGGACTATCAGGAGCGGCACACCCAGTCCACCCTGCATCGGTTCTTTTGGAGAGAGAGCATGGAGGAGCTGCTGCGGGAAAGCCTGCCGCGCCTTTTGTCCAAGGAACCCGTCCCCGGAGAGAGCCTCTCGGAACTGCTGGACCGGGACTTTCCGGGCTTCCTGCCGGAGGGGGACGTGCGTTTCGACCTCGACGGGCAGATGACAGAGCGGCTGGCCGCGGAGATGAAACAGCACCGGGCGGCGGCCAAGCGCCTTTTGCTGGGGCCCCGGGACGGGGGGAGGCGCTGGGACTTTTGGGAGATGCTCCGGCTTAACGACGCCGGTTATCGGGCGGGGCTGATTACGGACACGGAGTATTACCTCTGGCTGATCGAGTACCTGGCGGCCCATGGCGTCTATTATAAGGAGACCATCAAGGGCGCCGGGGAGAAGGGGAAGGACCTGAATGGCCGCCGGTGGCTGATTCCCCTGCTGCAAAAGGCCCCGCCCCGGCTGGACGAGGAGACGGGAAAGCCCATACGCCCCGGCTGGAAAAAGCGGGAAACGGACGGGGACTATGTCTTTGCCGTGGCCCAGGTGGAGAGGGATTTGAAGCGCATGGCGGATCTGCTCCGGGAGGAGCGGGCGGCGGAAGGGACGGCCATCTCGGGCCGGCTCCACAATTTGAAGGTCCTGGACCGGTCCGGGGAGGACGGGGGCCGGGCCGCGGATTACCTGCCCTGGCTGACCGGGCGGCTGGCGCGGACGGCGCTGCACATTACCATTAAAAACTGGTTCCAGTACAGCGGATACCCGCTGGTGGTGTATGACGGGGTGAACAGCCGGAAGGAAAAGAAGAAAGCCCGGGACCGGAAAAACGACTTCTCCATGCGGCTTTTCGAGGCTTTCTGCGACAGCCCGGAGGGCTACAGCTTCCAGAGGAAGGAGCCGGGCGTCTCAGAGAGCTGGCAGATGGACGGCAACGGCTTCTGCCTGCTGGCCCCGGACCAGATCGGCCCCCTTTTGGAGAGCCTGCGGCAGAGCGGAAGAACTTATTTCTACCTGCCCCTGGCGGTGGACCTGTACAGCGGCTGCACCTTTTTTCTGGCGGGGAGGGAGAACTACGAGGAGGTCTACGAGAGCGCCGGGGAAGAGGAACGGGCGAGGTATCGAAAGTCGAAGGAGCAGTTCTGCTTCGACTATCTGCGCCTGGAGCCGCATCCCGTGAACATGGGCGGGGCGTTTCGGATGGTTCCCGCCTTCCTCAGGAACACCGGGAAGAACTGGAAGAGCTATCAGACCGTCCTGGACTCCTTCAGGAGCTACTGCATGATGAAAAAGGACGGTCCGCGGCGGATGCTCCAGCGGCTCAACGAGGACGAGCCCGACGGAATCCCGGACCCGTTCCGCAAAGCCTTCGATTAACCGCAAAAAAACGCCGGGCGAAGAAGATAACACAGCGCTGCATTGCCTCCAGCGGGTACGGCCCGCTGGAGGTTTTTCACACTAATTACAAGCGTACTGGCTGTGAAATTCCACAATATATGCGCAAAACCGAATAATAAAAGTGAATTGTAAAATTTACATTTTAACCCGCAGACACCTGTACAATAGTATTCACAAGGCACCTTGACAACTGACCTCCCGCCGGAACGCGTAACCACGGCGCCGCACCGCCAGGACCCCCTTTTGGGGCGAGCGTGCCGCCGGGGCGATGCGCAGAAAAGCGGGGGGATAGCGCCAGTCTTCAAAAACCGGCACACGCCGGATCAACAGGAGGAATTGCCATGTACGTCTCGAACGAAGCCAGCATCATCAAGGAATCCACCAGCGGCTACCACCTCATTCCCATCCAGGACGAGATGCTCTCCCACCGGGAGGTGGAGCTGGTGGGAGAGGTGAACGCCGATTCGGTGAACGCCCTGGTCCGCCAGCTGCGCTACCTCCAGCGACAGGACCCGGAGGGGGAGATCACCCTGTACATCAACAGCCCCGGGGGCAGCGTGGACAGCGGCATGGCCCTGTACGATGTCATGCAGGCGGTGAGCTGTCCCGTCCGCACGGTGTGCGTGGGACTGGCGGCCTCTATGGCGGCTCTGCTCTTTGTCTCGGGCAAGCGGCGGGAGATGCTTCCCCACAGCCGGTTGATGATTCACGACCCACTGATTGTCCAGACCGGGGGCAGCGCCCTGAAGCTGAAGGCCATCAGCGACGACCTGATGGAGACCCGGCAGATCATCGCCCGGGTCATCGCGGACCACTCCGGCAAGTCCATGGAGGAGGTCCTGGCCAAAACCGCCACGGACAGCTATTTCCGGGCGGAGGAGGCCGTGGAGTTCGGCCTGGCGGACCGGATTGTCACCAGCCTGGACTGAGCTGATTCCGCCTCTCGGGGCGGGTTTGCCAAACCAACATAATATAAAATAGGAGGAATGCAGAATGTATCACAATGTCAACACCAAGCGCATCCTGGCCCAAAACCTCTTTGTCAGCAACGACACCTGGGACACGGGACTGAACAACAACGACCTGCTGGTGGGGCCCTCCGGCGCGGGGAAGACCCGGGGCTATGTGATTCCCAACCTGCTCCACGCCCAGGACAGCCTGATTGTGGCGGACACCAAGGGGAACCTCCGCAGGCTCTACGGGAAGTACCTGGAGGAGCGGGGCTACACAGTGATGCACCTGGATTTCACCGACGTGGCCCGCACCCCCTGGGGCTACAACCCCCTGGCCTTCATCCGGGAGTGCCGGGACGAGGAGACCAACCGGGACGGCGATTTCTACAGCGAGCAGGACGTGAAAAAGGTGGCCCAGGCCATCTGCCCCTGCAATGACTTCGACGAGCCCTACTGGGACCTGGCCGCCCAGATGTACCTGGAATGCATTCTCCTCTTCATCCTGAACCGGCTGCCCCAGGAGCAGCACAACCTGTACGAGGCGTACACCTTCCTGTCCAAAATGGGCTCCATCCAGCTGGAGGACATGATAGAGGAGGAGTGCATCACCTGCCCCCACAGCGCCTTCGCCCGGAAGATCGGGATGATCCGGCAGAACAAAAAGGCGGAGAAAATGGACGCCAGCATCAAGGGCATCCTGGCCCGGCACCTGGACGTGGTGGCCTACTCCGGGGCGAAGCGGATGTTCCGCATGGAGCCCCAGGTGGACATGAGCGCCTTCCTCAAGGGGAAAACGGCCCTGTTCCTGTCCGTCAGCGACTCCGACCGCAGCCAGGACTCCCTGGTGAACCTCTTCTACACCCAGGCCCTCCAGTACCTCATGAACGCCGCCGGCCGGCGGCCGGACAGCCGCCTCCCCATCCCGGTGCGCTTCATCCTGGACGACTTCAGCACCAACACCGTTATCCCGGACTTCGACAAAATCATCTCGGTCATCCGCTCCCGTGAGATTTACGCCAGCCTCGTCGTCCAGAGCCTGTCCCAGCTGGAGGGGCTCTACGGCCCCGCCAAATCCCAGACCATCGTCAACAACTGCGACCACTGCCTCTACCTGGGCGGGACGGACACCCAGACCGCCCGGTATTTCGCCGAGAAGTTCAACTGCCAGGTGTCCACGGTGCTGAACCTCCCCTTGGACAGTATGTTTCTCTTCACCCGTGGCAGCGAGCCCCGGCGGGCCCGGAAGTACGAGCTGAGCCAGGACAACGCCTACCGCGCCCTGACGCGTCCCCGTGAGGACGCGGAGGCCGGCATTGGAAAGGAGTGAGTAAGATGAAAAACGGAACCACAAAACCCCTGACGCTGGAGGAGCGGCTGGAGCTGGCGGGCAGGTCTCAGGCGGCGTCGCCTGAGGCCGCCGCCAGGATGGTGGAGCGGCTGGCCCGGATGGACACGGCGCTGGTTTTCACCGGGCAGGAGGATCTCCACCTCATGGACAGACTGATCGGCGGGTATATGGAGAGTCTGGAGGACGACCTGATGCACTACGCCGGCTTCTGCCGCAGCTTCCAGCTGGCCATAGAGGACGACGGGCCCTGCCTGCCCCAGGGAGAGCCCGGCTTCCAGCCCCTTTTGGGGGCGCGGGTCAACAACGCGGTGGTCCTGCTGGGGCTGATGCTCCTGGACCACGCCAGGGGCAAAAAGTCCTGCAAGGACGTTTACCACTGCATCCGCATGACCCTGGGCCAGTACCTGGACGCCCTGCCGCCCATGTGCCGGCCGGGGAACGAGGCGGCGAACCGGAACTATCTGACCTGGCGGGACCTGTTCCTGGAAAACGCGGACCCCTCCGTCCCCCTGGGGGACGCCCTGGCGGACATCCTCCGGCGGTACATGGCCGGGTGGCGGGTGCTGGGCAGGCTGGACCACACCCTGCGCTGCATGAAGCGGCTCAACCGCTGTCTGGAGGAGGAGTGGAAAGCGGAGGTGAACCGGGCTCTCCGGGAGGCCATGCGCCAGGGCCTCGCGGACATGGGCCTGGAGAACGTGGAGGTGGTGGAGGGGGACGAGCGGGAACACTATGCCGACCCCCGCGGGCACTTCCTGGACCTGGCCCGGTCCTTCTCCGGGGACCTGCCGGACCCCGGCGCGGAGGACACCGCCGCCAGGGCCGTCCGGGGGCAGATTTTCCTCTCCCGGTGGGACTACAGCCCCCAGGTCCTGGAGGCGAGGGCCAAGGAAGCCCCCTCCCCGGAGTTCCGGGCCCTTTTGGAGGAGCAGATCAACCCGGAGAGGATAAAGAAGGCCATGTTGGTGGTCAACGGGGCGGTGTCAAATCTGCTCATGCTGCTGGTGTCCCCCTACCTGCCGATGGAGGGGGACTTTTCCCAATGAGAGGGGGCGGGGGCGGGCCTGTGTGTCCGCCCCTGCCCAGTGAGGAAGGATGTTGCGCCCGGCGGAAAACCATGGTATAATAATGTTGCATTTGCCAAATACGCACAAGTGAGAATAAGGAGAATGAAAGCCATGAAGAAAAAGCTCGTATCCCTTCTGCTGGCCCTGGTCCTGTGCCTGGGCCTGATGCCGGTCACGGCCTCGGCGGCGGAGAACAAGGCCCTGCCGGACTGGTATTTCCTGTTCGCGATTTTCAAGAACATAGACGCCGACGGCAAGGACAGAAACGGCAAAGCCGTACATGTAACCTATTCCATGTCCCAGGACGAAGTAAATGTCGCCCGGGAGAACGCCAAGGAGTTCGAGGAGTACATGAACTCCGTCGGGGTGATGCGGGCCCATATGGATGTGGTAGAGATTGACGAGCCCGTCACGGAGTTGGCCGACAGGGACGACGGGTCCTATCTTAATACGAAGCTGGCGGCGCCTCTTTTGAAAAACAAGGTGGACCTGGACCGGTATGACCATGTGACCGGCATTGTCAGCCTGAATAACCTTGACACGAAATGGCTGGGATTGGGCGGCGTCTCATTGGAGAACGGCACCGGCTATTCATGCATCAATATCCGAAACCGGGAGAACGCGCTGAAAAACTTTACCGCTGAAAACACCACCTGGTCCGCAGCCGGCCATGTCCATGAATTCCTGCACTTTATGGAAAAGCAGACAAAAAAATTTGGCGCGAAGTTTGGGCTGCACGATGTCCGGATCAACCACTACATGCCGGACGGCGATGAGGGGAAAGAGTGCTACCGTGACATTATGCTGAACCGGGCCAGGGGGACCGATGGGACGGGCGTACACCCCATCACATGGCAGTATCCGCCCCATGTGACGCGGACCATGACGGAGTGGAACGTTCCCTCCGGCGTCACTGGCATCGGGAAGTTTGCTTTTGCGAATAACAAGACATTGACCCGCGTAACCATCCCCTCCAGCGTGACCAGCATCGGGGGCGCGGCGTTCCAGGGCTGCTCCAACCTGACCAGCATCAGCCTCCCGGCCGCGATTACCCGTGTGGAGGGCTACACTTTCGCGAATTGTTCCAAGCTGACCGACATCTACTACGGCGGCACGGAGGAGCAGTGGAAGGCCATCCCCGTGGGCACGAGCAACTCGGCCCTGGGCCGGGCCGCCATCCACTACAACCACCTGCTGGCGGACGTGAAGACCACTGACCGCTTCGCTCAACCCATCGCCTGGGTCCTGGGGCAGGGCATCACCGGCGGCACCGGCGGCGGGAAATTCTCCCCCGGCGACGCCTGTACCCAGGCCCAGATTCTGACCTTCCTCCACCGGGCCAAGGGCAGCCCCAAGCCCGCCGGGGCGGTGACGGGAGACAAGTATTACGCCTCCGCCGTCCAGTGGGCCAGGGAACAGGGGTTGATAGATGAGACCTTTTCCGCCGACGCCCCCTGCACTCGGGCCATGGCGGTGACCTACCTCTGGAAGCTGGCGGGCAGTCCCCAGGCGGCCGCCTCCAGCTTCACGGACGTGCCCGCCGGGGCGGACTACGCCGGGGCCGTCAGCTGGGCGGTGGAAAAGGGCGTTACCTCCGGCGCCGGGGCGGACACCTTCGCCCCCGGCAGCGCCTGCACCAGGGGACAGATTGTGACCTTCCTTTATCGGGCACTGGGACAAGAATAAGAATGTTTTTCTCAGGCTTGTTTTTTCCTTGACGGCTAGTGTGGTCAATAGGTGACACAATATGGGCTGAAAATTTGCGCCAGAAGTTGAGAAAGCGGCGAAAATCAGAAGATTTTCGCCGCTTTCTGTCTGGCGTTTTCTAAAAAGATACAAGGACGAAGCCTAACAATATATGGGCGGGAAGTTGCATATTGCTAATATTTCGTCTTTCTTTTGGCTGCTTATTATACTTTTTAAATCCTCTAAAACAACCCCTAAAATATATTCGGGCGTACAAGCTAGCTTTCCAGCTTCTTTAGGATTTTAAACCGCTTCCCCTCCGCATCAATCAGTCCCAGCCGGCGGAGCTTTCCGATTTCCACGGACAATCCGCTTCGGTCTACCCCGAGATAGTCTGCCGGTTCCGCCGCGACGGCGCTGACGGGGGCCGAGGCGGCCCCGACGCAGGCGAAAGACTCTCCGAACAGCCCTGCCGGTCCGACCCCGGCGACGATGCTCCGATTTCCAAAATAATCGACCTGCACGATCTGAACCGCCCCGCTGAGGACGATTCCCACGTATTTGGCAGGTTCCCCTTCCGCGATGATGGTCTCCCCTTTGCCGTACCGGGAGGTTTTCGCTCCGAGGCATTGAAGCACGGTTCCGATATCCTCCCGCGCGATTCCATCAAAAAGCGGGCAACCCTGCAGCACCTCCAGAGACCCCTCCATAAAATCACCCTACCCCCATATGACGGTCTACGAAAACATGGCCTTCCCCCTGAAACTGCGGAAGATGCCCAAGGAGGAAATCGACCGCCGGGTCAAGGACGCCGCCGCCACCCTGGACATCACCCAGTACCTGGACCGGAAGCCGAAAGCGCTTTCCGGCGGCCAGCGCCAGCGGGTGGCCATCGTCCGGGCCATCGTCCGGGAGCCGAAAGTCCTGCTGATGGACGAACCCCTCAGCAACCTGGACGCCAAGCTCCGTAACCAGATGCGGGCGGAGATCATCAAGCTGCGGCAGAAAATCAACACCACCTTCATGTACGTCACCCACGACCAGACGGAGGCCATGACCCTGGGAGACCGCATCGTCATTATGAAGGACGGCTTCATCCAGCAGATTGGAACGCCTCAAGAGGTCTTCGACCACCCGGCGAACCTCTTCGTGGCGGGCTTCATCGGCACGCCTCAGATGAACTACTTTGACGCCAAGCTCACCCACGAGGGCGGGAAATACTCCGTCTCCGCCGGCGGCTGCACCGTGGAGCTGTCCCCGGAGAAGCAGAAGAACCTGGCCGCCAAGGGCGTCACGTCCTAGGCCGTCACTCTGGGCGTCCGGCCCAGCCACATGGTGCTGTCCAAGGAAACCGGGAACACCCTGACGGCCACGGTGGACGTGTCCGAGATGATGGGCAGCGAGGTCCACCTCCACGCCAGCGCCGGAGGCCGGGACGTAGTAGTGATTGTGCCCACCCTGGACCTGGGCGGGGGCCGGAGTTTTTCCGCCGGCGACAAGCTGAACCTCTCCTTTAACGGAAATGTCTGCCACGTCTTCGGTCAGGACGGCAGGAATCTGGAATTCTGAGAACCAAACAGGAGGTCGATTTCATGTCCAGCGATGTTTTGCAGAGAGCCCGGGACTTCGAGTCCCAGTACGGTCCCCATATCCCCGACAGCGAGCGCCCGGCCTTCCACGCCACCCCCACCATCGGCTGGATGAACGACCCCAACGGCTTTTCCTTCTACAAGGGGGAGTGCCACCTGTTCTATCAGTATCACCCCTATTCCAACGAGTGGGGCCCCATGCACTGGGGGCACCTGAAAACCAGGGATTTCCTCCGCTGGGAGCGTCTGCCCGCCGCCCTGGCCCCGGACCGGGACTACGACTCCGCCGGGTGCTTCTCCGGCGGCGCGGCGGAACTCCCGGACGGGCGGCAGCTGCTCATGTATACCGGCGTCCAGCGGGGGCACAGCGCCGACGGCTTCCTCCAGGATATCCAGGCCCAGTGCGTGGCCATTGGCGACGGAGTGAACTATGAGAAAGTGCTGGATAACCCCGTTTTAGACGCCGGAGACCTGCCCGAGGGGGGCAGCGCCGTGGACTTCCGGGACCCCAAGCTCTGGCGGAACACCGACGGGACCTTCTGCGCCGTCATCGGCAACCGGACCGCCGACGGCAGCGGGGCCATCCTGCTGTATCAGAGCCGGGACGGCCTCAAGTGGGAGTTTGTCCGCACCCTGGACCGGTGCTGCAATCAATACGGCAAAATGTGGGAGTGCCCGGACTTCTTCCCCCTGGACGGGAAGCAGGTCCTCATCACCAGCCCCCAGGACATGAGCCCCGTGGGCCTGGAGTTCCACGCGGGGAACGGCACCCTCTGCCTCATCGGGGACTACGACGGCGAGAAGGGCTTCACCCGCCAAAGCGCCCAGGCCATTGACTACGGCCTGGACTTCTACGCCCCCCAGACGCTGGAGGCCCCGGACGGGCGGCGGATTATGATTGCCTGGATGCAGAACTGGGACACGGTGAACGCCAAGCCCTATCACTGCCGCTGGTTCGGCCAGATGACCCTGCCAAGGGAACTGTCCGTGGAGAACGGGCGGCTGATTCAACGGCCCGTCCGGGAGCTGGAGGCGTACCGGACCCGGCGTGTGGTCCACAAGAACATCCCCGTCAGCGGGGAGATCAATCTCCCCGGCATCCAGGGCCGGGTGCTGGACATGACCGTCACCGTCCGGCCCACCGGCCCCGAGCGCTACCGCTGGTTCCGCATCCGGGTGGCCAAGGACGGGGAGCACGAGACCATCATCCGCTACCGGCCTGACCAGGGCACGTTGAAACTGGACCGGGTCCGCAGCGGCCTGCCCCACGACATTGTACACACCCGGACCTTCCTGGTGCGCTACCGGGAGGGGGAGATCAAGCTGCGGATTGTCCTGGACCGGTACAGCCTGGAGGTCTTTGTCAACGACGGGGAACAGGCCGCCAGCGCGGTCATCTACACCCGGCAGGAGGCCGGCGCCATCACCTTCGAGGCCGGGGGCACGGCGCTGATGGACGTGGAGAAGTATGATCTGGACTTTGACGGACAGGAGGCGTGAGGCATGCAAGAAAAGCGGTTTGACGTAATAGCCCTGGGGGAACTGCTGGTGGACTTCACGGACAACGGCCTCGGCGAGCAGGGGAACACGCTGTTCGAGGCCAACCCCGGCGGCGCGCCCTGCAACGTGCTGGCCATGCTCAAAAGGCTGGGCCGCTCCTGCGCTTTCGCCGGCAAGGTGGGCGACGACCTCTTTGGCCGGCGGCTTCGGGCCGTGGCGGAGGCGGCGGGCATCTGTATGGACTATCTGGCGGTAGACCGGGAGGCCCGCACCACCCTGGCCTTTGTGGAGAAGCTGGCCAACGGAGACCGGGACTTTTCCTTCTACCGCAATCCCGGTGCGGACATGATGCTGACGGATGAGGACCTTCCCCTGGAGGTCCTGGCGGACTGCCGTATTTTCCACTTCGGCACCCTCTCCATGACCCACGAGGGCGTCCGCCGGGCCACCCGGAAGGCCATCGACCGCGCCAAGGCAAACGGGGCGCTGATATCCTTCGACCCCAATCTGCGCCCGCCCCTGTGGAATGACCTGGAGGAGGCCCGGACACAGATCAGCTACGGCCTCGCCCATTGCGATGTTCTGAAAATCGCCGACAACGAGCTGGAGTTCATGACCGGCGAAACAGACTTCGACAAGGGCGCGGCCATCCTCCGGGAGCGGTATCCCAACATCCGTCTTTTGAACGTGACGGCGGGACCGGAGGGGAGTCATTCCTACTATGAGGATCTCCGGGTTTTCCGCCCCGCCCTGAAACTGGGCGGCACCATTGAGACCACCGGGGCGGGGGACACCTTCTGCGCCTGCGTGCTGAACTTTGTGCTGGAGCGGGGACTGGAGGGGCTGTCAGAAAAGGAACTGGGCGATATGCTGTCCTTCGCCAACGCCGCCGCCTATCTGGTCACCACGCGGAAGGGGGCCATTCGGTCCATGCCGGAGCGGGAGCAGGTGGAGAATTTGCTGTTAACGCATACTTAATATAAAGTTGATCCAATGGAGACTTCCGCTTTTCGATTGAATGTTTGAAAAGCGGGAGTTTCTCTGCCTTGAAAGCCTTGCACCTGCGGGGCTTTTTGCTTTTGAACCAAATTATTAAATTTCCAAAAAGCAAATTTGCGCGGTTTACTCGTTAAAGTTGCTTTCAACAATTAAACTTCTCTCTAACCACTTTTCCCGCAGTAACCTGAACAGGAACAGCATACCTCGAATACATAATTCTCCGCACATAGCAATCCAAACGCCATACAGCCCGATCCTGGGTGCCAAAAAACTGGCGGTTGTAATGCGAATCCCCCACATGCTGACAAAGTTTATCAGGCTAGGAATTTTGGTGTCGCCCGCCCCGCGCAGCGCCCCGGCGGTCACAATCGACGCCGCAAACAGCGGCTCGGCGAAAGCCTCGATCCGAAGCACCTGCGCCCCCAGCAGCCGGACCTCCGGGTCGGGAGTCAGCATCGCAAAAATATACGGTGCCAGAAGAAACATCAGCAGGCCAGTAACCGTCATAACGGCCATCCCCAGCCATACGGAAAGCTGGGCGAAGCGCCGGGCCATGTCCCGCCGTCCCGCGCCGAGGCTCTGCCCGACAAGGGTTGTTGCCGCTGTTCCGATGCCGCCTCCCGGCATATAGCAGAGGCTCTCCGCCGTGACGGCCAGGGAGTTCGCCGCAATGGCCACCGTTCCCAACGGGGCGACAATATGGGTAGCCGCAATCTGCGCGCTACAAAGGATGAAGTGCTCAAACGCCAGAGGAATGGAGACCCGTGCCGCTGTTTTGTAACACAGGGGATCTGCCCTCCAGGCGCAGGAGCGATCCAAACGCAAAAATTCGGAACGCACACAGGCGGCCCACAGCATGAGGCATGTCGTCACAACATCGGCCAAGGCCGTACCCAGGGCCGCGCCTTTGACGCCTAACCCCGCTCCAGGAACCAGGAACCTCCATCCAAGCAGCGTATAATGCCGAGCAGGAAAAATCAAAAGCGAGTTAAACAGAACGTCCAACGCGCACATCAGGATGTTCAGCATACTAGGCGTTTTGATATCGCCGCTGCATTGCAGCATGCCGCCCGCCAGCTGGCGGAATTGCAGGGAGGGGAGCGCACAGCAGAGGATGAAAAAGTAACTGGAGGCGTCTCCGCGAATCTCGGCCTTTCCGCCCAGCCAGCCGGGCAGGAAGGGACTGACTCCCGTTCCGAGCAGAGCGAGAATCAGCCCAAAGACGGCCGCCATCAGAATGGATTGGCAAAATACGGCCCGTCCTTTTTCTCGTTCTCCAGCCCCGGAAAACTGCGCCACCTGCACCGAAAACCCCGTGACCGCCGCTGTGCATAATCCGTTCAGCAGCCAGGTGGAACTGGAAACCAGGCCAATGGAGGCGGAGGCGTTGGCCCCGAGGCTGCCCACCATAGCGGCGTCTATGTACTGCATAATGGTGGCGCTGAGCTGTGCCAGGACTGCCGGAACACTCAGACCGACTACCATTTGCAGCTGCCGCTTCCGGGATAAGGTCTGTCCATCCCGAAAATACCGCGTATCGAAATGCGTGTTTGACACAGCTTTTTCCTCCCCGTAATTATTCGTATTTTGTGGGGCATTTGAACGTCTGGCACATACGACCAAGTATAGTTAAGTGTCTAAATAATGTCAAGAGGCTCTTAGGAGGATTCGGCGGAGGTAAAAATACTGCTTGCCATTGTAAATTAGAGGAGCTATAATAATAAGCGGCTTTATAAAACGCAAAGTAGGTGTGTATGGTGAGAGAGGAAGTGCTTCAAAAAATCTGGGAGGCGCAGGACGAGTCCTACGCCCTCATGAGCGAATACGATTCCCTGCCCCACCACTACGGGGAGGACACGCTGTACCAGGCGGAGGGCGACATTGTCAACCTCATCGCCGCCCATCCGGGAATCACGGTGACGGACCTGGGGGAGATTCTGAAGCGGACGGTGTCCGCCTGCTCCCAGATTGTGCGGAAGCTCCGGGCCAAGGGCCTGGTGGAGCAGACCCGGAACCCGGAGAACAACCGGCTTTATAACCTGGCGCTGACGGAGAGCGGCCGGAAGGTGTACGAGGCCCGGCACGCGTTTAACCTGGAGTGTCAGGCCATCACCTTCCAGTTGCTGGAGGACTTCACCGAGGAGGAACTGGAGGCTCACCTGCGGGTTCAGCAGGCGCTGAACCAGGCTTACCAGGGGGACATCCGGCGCAGCCGGGAGGCCATGAAAAAGGAACAGCGCTGACGAAAGGGGGCCCAGGGCCCCTTTTTCTTGGCAATTGTGAACAGTTTCCGGTGATGGAAATTGGGCACAACGATAAAGATACTTAAACATTAAGGATATTACTTGACATTTCCTCCGGGTGCTCTATAATAAAGATGCTAAATGATTAAGGCGTTTGGCTAAAGGGCCCGACTCAAAAAATAAGGAGGAAACGCAATGGAAGAGAAAGGGAAAAAACTAGAGCTCATAAACCTATTGGGCCTGGGGCTGGGCGGCGCCATCGGAACCGGCATTTTTATCATGATGGGGTTCGGCATTGCTCAGACGGGACGTTCCATTCTGGCGGTGTGCGCGGTGGGATGCGTTTTTATGCTGCTGGCTTTTTGGTACAACGCGGCAATGTCCAGTATGTTTGTGTTCAACTCGGGCGATTACGGCATGAGGACCATGCTGTTCAACCCACTGATGACCGGCGTGAACGCCTGGAATACTGTTATTCAATCCTTCGCCCTCTCCAGCCATGCCATTGCGATTACCGGCTATTTGGTGATTGCGATTCCCGCATGGGCTGATTATACAAAGGTACTGGCGCTTATTATTTTGACGCTGGCTTTCCTGGCAACTATCAGGGGCTCCCGCTTCATTACTCTGCTGCAAAACGCCGTTACAGGAATACTGGTAATTGCTTTGGTACTGTTTGTGGTTTACGGTATAGGAAAGGTAAACCCCGGCGCTTTCTTCTCCAATGCTGACGGCGGCTTCTGGCTCAACGGGGCCGGTGGATTCCTGGCGGCAATTTCCACCATGTCCTTCGCTTGCATGGGTGTGAGCGGCGTTGTGGCGATGGCGGCGGTGACAAAAAAACCCAAGTGGAACATCCCCTTCAGCATGCTCCTTGTCACCTTGATTCTGGCTGTGATTTATGCTTTAATGGCTTATGTGGCCGCCGGCGTGCTGCCTTATGAGCAGGTAGCCGGAGCAAACCTGAGTGTTACCGCGGAGCAGATCATGCCTACCGGAGCTTATATGTTCTTCTTAGTGGGCGGCGGCGTGTGTGCCATTGGCTCCACGTTGCTGGGAACCATCACCATCTTCCGCTATCCCATGCTTCAGGTAGCTGAGGACGGCTGGCTTCCCGCCGTGTTCAAGCGTCAGACCAGCGGCGGATACCCCTACGTAAGCTACCTGGTCCTGTATGTGGTCAGCGCGTTCCCCATCGTGACGGGAATGAGCATCGACGTAATCGTCTCGGACATCATGATTCCCACGATGTTGATGAACCTGTACATGAATCTGCGGTGCGTCACCCTGCCGAAGAAGTACCCGGAGCAGTGGGAGAAGCGCTCGATCAGGATGCCCGTTTGGCTCTGGCACGTTTGCTGCGTGGCCGGAGGAATCTGCAACGTCATCATTATTTACAACCTCTTTATCAACTTGTCCGGGAAAGACGCTGTTATCTGCGTGGTAATTGTCACGGCTCTGGTGGCCCTGTCCATACTCAGGCTGAAACAGGGCGCAGTCAAAGCGGAAGAATTGGAAAAAGTCCGTCAGGCTACCATTCAGGATGCTTTGGCCTATTCTAATGAAACTTGAGGAGGCTCCATCATGAAATACGATTTTACATCCATCATTGACCGCCGGGGCAAGGACGCCCTGGCCGTGGACGGCATCGGGCATAAGGTCTGGGGCAATGAGCCGGACGCCCCCAGGGAGGGCTACGACGCCATCCCCATGTGGGTAGCCGACATGAATTTCGCTACCGCCCCCGCCGTCACGGACGCTATGATTGAGCGGGTAAAGCACCCTCTGTTCGGCTACTTCTTTCCGACGGACGCCTACTACGACGCTATTATCAACTGGCAGACCAAGCGGAACGGCTACCAGGGACTTAAACGGGAGTACATCGGCTATGAGAACGGCGTCCACGGCTGCGTCACCAGCGCGGTGGAAACCCTCTCCGCCCCCGGCGACAAGATCCTGATCCACGCCCCGGTCTACGTGGGCTTCTCCTCCGACGTGGAGGGCCTGGGCCGGACCTCCGTCTACAGCCCCCTCAAGCTGGACGAAAACGGAATCTGGCGCATGGACTATGAGGACATGGACGCCAAGCTGAAAGCGCACAACATCCACCTGGCCATCTTCTGCTCTCCCCACAACCCGGCGGGCCGGGTCTGGGAGCGCTGGGAACTGGAGAAGGCCATGGAGGTCTACGCCGCCAACGAGTGCTATGTAATCTCCGATGAAATCTGGGCGGACGTGACCTATACCGGGCACAAGCACATTCCCACCTTGATGGTCAACGACTGGGCCCGGAAGCACACTGTGGCGGTGTATGCCCCCTCCAAAACCTTCAACCTAGCGGGCCTCATTGGAAGCTACCATGTGATTTACGACAAGTATCTCCGGGACCGGGTGGGAAGCTATGGCTATGCCACCCACTATAATGAGATGAATGTCTTGTCCATGCACGCTCTTCTGGGAGCCTATTCCGACGAGGGCGCGGAGTGGACGGACGAGCTGCTCCAGGTACTGGAGGGCAACTGCAAATACGCCTATGAGCACATCCGGGACCACTATGAGGGCATTACCGCCGCTATGCCCCAGGGCACCTACATGATCTTTCTGGACTGCGCGAAGTGGTGCGAGGCCCACGGGAAGACCCTGGACCAACTGCTCAAGGCGGGCTGGGATGTAGGCGTGGGCTGGCAGGACGGTCGCGCTTTCCAGGGCCCCTGCCATATCCGCATGAATCTGGCGTCACCCCTCTCCCGTATCCAGGAGGCGTTTGACCGGTTGGACAAGTACGTTTTCCAGGTTTGAGCGGGGAGAATCGCTCACATCACACAGCGGTTTCCACTTGGCCTATTGCCTCGGCTCGTCTCTCTCCGGGCCGTAGAAATAGTCCGAGAAAAGCGTCTTGTGTGGAATAGAAGCGATTGCCGGCAAGTAGAACATTTTGGAGGCTCCCATGTTTCTGTGGGCGCCTCCATTTTTGTATTGCGATTTGGGGGAGTTTACAAAATACATTAAACGATTATATTGACCCATCAGCGAAACTGGACAGCCCGTTCATTGTTCACCTTGAAGCCCGCCGCAATGATCATTTGCAGATTATAGTGATTTACCTTGCGGCTGATTTGGAGGTGACCCTCAGATTGAACTATCCGAAATTTTCGGATAGTTGTTCCTTTTTCCAACTCTGAATCCTCGAATACATTGCTGATATGATAGTTGATCGTTCGCGCGTCTACGTTATACAGTTCCGCCATCATTTTCTGAGTGAGCCAGATGTTTTCGTCCTCGTAGCGCATCTGGACTCTCTCCATACTATCGCCTGTGGAGGCTACGAAGGTGAGATATTCAGCGGCGCTGGAGCGGATGCTTATTTCATTATTTTTTATTCTAGAGTACCTGTCCTATAATATTTTCAAACATAGAATAAATCCCTGACAAGAGTAAGAACAATTTGTTCGGATCGGATAGGGCCGTTTACCCTAAGTGAGCCCCATCCTTGTCAGCGCTTTGGCAATTCCATCCTCGTCCCAGCGTTCGCAGATTTGACCGGCAAGTTTTTTCACCCCTCCTCCAGCATTGCCCATGGCAACGCCGGTTCCAGCGGCTCTAAGAATTTCAGCGTCATTCATGCTGTCTCCAAAGGCGATGGTGTCGTTAGGAGAAATTTTCAAATGATCGCAGACTCGGTGCAGCGCAGTTCCTTTGTTGACACTGGCATCAGATATCTCGCCAGGAATCCAGCACACATCCTCCGTTGTTTTATCAAACATAACAATCTTCATCTCCGATCCAAGTTCATGCCGGAGTTCCTGAGCCTGAGCGGCGTTCTTAAACAAGGTCACAACTTTATAAACAGCCAGATTTCTCTTTTCCTGAATTCGTCGATCTACCAGCATCTTTTCCGGCCTGCTCTGGTAAAGACGCGGGTTCTGGAAAACGTCCATCAAATCTGAGCTATAGTCCCGAATCTCCCCGCCAATGCTTCCATAGGTGCCTTTCGCACTTTCCACCACAAAGAATAAGTCTTTTTGGCGCAAAATATCTATTACCCGCCAGTCCGATTCCTTTGGCATAGGCTGGTTCCATATTTCTGCGCCGTTTACTACGATGCGGCCTCCCGCACTGTAGACGCCTCCATCAAAACCAATTGTCCATACGTTTTCCGGCACGTCCATTTCCAAACGTCCTGTACACAGAAACACCTTATGCCTACAACGCCGGGCGGCATGGACCGCTTCCACCGTGGAAGGTCTGGGAGGCTGTCCCGGCGCGGCGATGGTACCGTCTATATCTAAAAAATAAGTTTTCCCATTTGAATCTCCTTTTGCCAAAACACACCAAAAGGCGTCTATCTGTTCAGACACGCGCCCTCCGATGTTTGATTTACAAGTTCTTCTGGAAAAACTCCAGCAACTGTGCGTAAGCTTCGTCCTCTGCGGGTCCCTCCGTTGTGATTGTGACCTCTTTTCCTCCTTAGGCCAGGTCCGCGCCGTTGGACGCAATGGCTTTCTGATACCAATAAAAGCTGTCCTTGCGAATCCGGGCGCAGTCCTTGGGGTCGTCATCAGTACGGTCCACATAAATCAGGCCATAGCGTTTTTTCATTCCGTTGGAGGTGGACAGCAGGTCCACAGCGGACCAGGGGCAGTATGCGATCATCTCTACGCCTTTATCGATTGCCCGTTTTACAGCCTGGATATGTCCCCGCAGATAGTCGATCCGGTAATCGTCATGGATTTTTCCGTCATTCGTCAGGGTGTCGTAGGCCCCTAGGCCGTTTTCCGTAATCATCAGCGGCTTGCCGTATCGGTTGTAGAGGTCCCGCAGCATGTACTCCATGCCCACCGGGTCGATGGCCCAGTCCCAGTCGGTGGTGTCCAGGTTTGGATTCTTGCACATTTCATAGAAACCGGGATGAGTCTCAAAGCCGCTGATGTCCCCCTTTTTGCCGGAGTGGTTCACACCGCTGTAGCGAATTTCTTTTCCCTCGCCCTCGGGACACCACTTGGCGCACTCGCTGGCGTAGTAATTCAGGGCCAGGAAGTCGCTGGTTCCCCCCCGGATCAATTCCATGTCCCCCTCTTGGATAACGGGAGCAAGGCCGTGGTCCTCCAGATAGCGCATAGCGGCTTTATTGTACTCGCCTTTGAAGTAGGTATCCGTGTAGTAGTCGTTCCGCAGGGCCTGGGCGTTTTGAGCGGCCATGCAGTCCTCCGCGTGGGAGGTCAGGGGATAGACCGGCGCGTAACCCAGGGCGGAGCCCACCAGCCCTCCGGGGACCAGCTCATGGACCAGCTTGCAGGCGATGGCGTGGGCCAAGTTCATGTGGTGGTTGATTTGATAGCGGAGCTGGTGCTGTTCCTGGAGTTCCACGGGAATGTAACACTTCTGGGTCCAGTATTGGACAATAATGCTCTGCTCGTTGACGGTGGTCCAGTACCGGACCTTGTCCTTGAATTCGGTGATGACGTACCGGGCTTAGTTCTCAAAGTCCGCCACCACCTGCCGGTCCAGCCAGCCGCCGTACTTCTGCACCAGGGCCCACGGAAGATCGTAGTGATAGAGGGTGAGATGGGTTCAATGCCGTTCGCAATCAGTTCGTCAATCAAGTCCCGGTAATACTGGATGCCTTTCTGATTGACCTCGCCCACACCATCGGGGAAGACACGGCTCCAGGCGATGGAGAAGCGGTAGGCGGTGAAGCCCATCTCCTTCATCAGCGCCACATCCTCTTTGTAGTGGTGGTACTGGTCGCTGGCAATTTCCGCCGTGGCGAAGCCGAATTGTTTGTAGCTGTCCTGGTTGATGATGTCCTGCTGGGACGGCTTTTTTCCGTCCTCCAGGGCGGCGCCCTCCGCCTGATAGGCACTGGTGGAGGCGCCCCACAGGAAGCCCTTGGGAAACGCGCCGCTCATGCCTGGCCACCTTTTCCGTGAATCAGCTTATACATCTCCAGCATTTCCGTGGCCATGTTGATTTCGTTGGTGATGGTCATGATCGTGTCCTGGGCGTGGATGAAAAGGAGGGAGATTTTTGTTTCCTCACCCCGCATTTCGGCCTGAATGACCTCGGTCTGACCATTGTGGGCCTCGGTGATGCTGTCTTTTGCTTCCTTCAGCTTGGCCTCGGCTTCCTCCGCCTCCTGGGCGATAACCTGGCGCTCGTAGACCTTGAAGAAGGGGAACCAGATTGCCCAGGTCAAAGCAAAGGTAAGCGCCCAGAAGAGAATGGCCCGGAAGTCGCCAGTGACCATGATGTAGCCGATGGGGGCGGGAATCTGTCCGGTAGTGACGGAGGCTGCGGGAACCGCCAGCCAGCCCAGGGACATAACCACCCAGATGAGAATGGGGGTCACCAGGGAGTTGATCCACATAGGGATCATCAGCAGGGGATTGAATACGATGGGCGTACCAAAGACCAGGGGCTCGTTGATGTTGAAGATGGAGGGGGCGATGCAGATGCTGCCCAGAGTCTTGAGCCGGGTGGACTTGGAACGCATCATCATGACGTTCAGGGGCAGGGTGCAGCCGGTGCCGCCCAGGGTGACCAGGCTCAGCAGATAGATGGTCTCATAGCAGACGATGTAGGTGGGGATTTCTCCGGCGGCGGCCAGGGCGATGTTCGTGGCGGTGCCCGCAAGGAGAATGGGGTTTGTGAACGCGGACACAAACCAGCTGGAGATGCCCATAGAGTAGAGGACAGCCTGGACAAAGACGATCAGAATGAAGCCCGGCAGGGTGAAGCCCAGCTTCTCCAGGGGGGGAGAACAGGGCGGCAATCAAGGCGTAGATATCCAGGTCCAGGTTCGTGCTGAGAATGGTGGCCAGAAGGACCACGATGAAAAGGGGGATCATCTGGTTGATCCACTCGCAAACGAAGTCAGGGACCACCGTGCTGTTTTCCAACACATGGAGCTTGGCGTACATGTGATAGATCAGGCCCACCAGCAGCCCGATGACGATAGCCACGAACATGCCCGAGGGGCCGAAGCGATTGCCGTCCACCAACATTCCGCTGTCGCCGAAGGAGGGCTTGCAGGCGATCAGGTAGACAATGGTGGCCGCGATGCCGCCGGTGAGGCTGTAGATGGAGTGGTCCAGCTTTTCCATCAGCTGGTTGCCCAGCAGGAACACCAGCACCAGCGCCGTCAGCTGGAAGGTGAACTGGAGCACGCCGCTGAAGTCCGGCAGGGCGGGAATCCAGGAGCGGAAGACGTTGTAGAAGAAGATCAGCGCACCGGTGAGGATGATGGGCAGGACCTTCATCATGGACCCGGACAGAGCGGCCACCCAGGGATTCCGGGCAAAGCTGTTCATCGTAGACGCAAAGGAGTTTTCCAGCCAGTTCATGATCTTTTTCATAATGCTTTCTCCCCCTTCCCGCTTACTCAGCCATGGACCGGATCAGTTCCAGCAGACCCTTGGCGTCCAGGGCGCCATAAATCTTCGGGGGAATCGCCTCCGCTTTGAACCCGTGCTTTTCACCCAGGGCCTGAAAGTTGGGAAGCTGATTGGCGAAATAGGGGCCCAGCAGCAGGTACTCGAATTTTCCGTAATACTGGGGGACCTGGGATTCGCTGCGGGCCTCGATATATTCCATCCCGGCAGCGTCCGGCGTGAGGGGAGCGCCTTTCAGCAGGACATTGTTGCTTTTCAAACGGCGGATGATGATGCAAAGGTGCATGACCAGATTCAGCATTCCAAAGTCGTTCACGTAAAAATCGTGTTCCCGCAGGGCTTGTTCCAGCAGCAGCTTGACCGCGTCCACATTTACGTCGCTGAACGCTTCCCGAATGTCACCATAGCCCACGATCTGCCCAGGGACTTCTCCCAGCAGCGTATAACGCGCCAGCTTTCGCAGACTTTGCTCATCCGCGCGGAGCACAGCGTAGTCTCCGTGAAGCTCATAGGCAATCCCCAGCCCAGAGAAGGAGCGGTTCATCTTTTGGAAGTCCGCACGGATGGTCTCCACACTGTAGCACAGCTCGTCCGAGAGATCATAGAGCTCCAGCCTGTCGGTGTGGTATGTCAGAAATTTCCGGTTGATGTAAGCGGCGCGCTCCTCGTAGCTCTGAGGAATCTCTTTGAGCTGACTGCGGTGCCGGCGTAGATACTGCTCAGCTTCAGCGGTGTTTACCTCATATCCCCGATGGCTGGACAGAACAAATGACCTCTTTTCGTCTCGGTTAATATCAGAAATGTAACTTTTCACGGTCCTTACAGAGAAGTTCAGAAAATCCGCCAGCTCCTTGGCGGTAACCGGGCGGTCTTGCCGCATTAGGTATTCCACCAGCGCACGCTGTTTCTTTGGGTCCACGCAGATCACACTCTCTCGCCTTTTTAGAAATATTCTATAGGAATTGGACGATTTATGCACGTAAAAATTTGCACCTTTCCGTGCAATGTTCCCTGATTTCTTTCCGAGCAGGGTAGTAGCTCACAGAGTATCCCCTAAGAACAGCGCCTATCTGATTGCGTCAACATCCCGGTAAGCGTTTCAAAACAGGAGTGCTCCTCAGTCTCTGATATTCCATAGTGACTGAGGAGCACCGTATTCTTCCGAAATTTTCCGCAAGCTGCTGCACATGAACAAGGGTGTCCAAGTCTTCTTCGCTCCGGGTCAGCTTCATGACAACATTGTCATGGAGTTGCTTTCTCTTTCATGAAGCGAGAAGAAATATACTACACGCAGTACAAATCTGATCAGCAGTTTGCAAAAAATGTTGCTTATTACATAGATCTTTACAAGTAATGTGGGTTTTATAAGAGTGTAGTATTGTTGCTCAAATGGGTGATAGTAAACGAAATTGAATGTGGGTTTATAATCCTTTAGTGATGGAATTGAAAAATAAGGAGCAAGAAAATGATTAGAAAGATTAAATGGAATAATCACGAAGTATTAGGAGATTTAGAACTTGATTTTTCTAAATCAGATGGTTCTATCTATAATACTATTGTGCTTGCAGGAGAAAATGGCACAGGAAAAACTACTATCCTTGAAACATTATCGACTTTTCTTAATCTTGGCTCAATAGAAGCATTTGAATACATCAACTATATAATTGGCGATATATCATATACCATTACCCCAGCGAGGGACTCTCAAATGGGATTTCATTTGCGCAAGAATGAATCTGACGGAACTAGCCAAGCAATTCGAACTAATCGAAATAATAATCGTCAATTAATAGATTCTGATCAAGCTGATTTACGCCACTATGGTTTTTCATATTCAAAAGCACGGTCGGGATTTAATACACAAAAGGTAAGATCCACAACAACTCAACAATTGGATTCTGATAAATATGAAAATGATTCAAAGGATGATTTTACAGCTATCAAGCAACTTATAGTTGATATTGATGCCCAAGATAATTCTGAATGGATGAGAATAACTAAGTCTGGCCTTGGAACATCTTTCGATACCTTCAAGCAGACATCAAAAATGTTTAGATTTGAAAAAGCATTCAACGGGTTCTTTAATGCAGTAAAATTTAAAGGTGTAGACAATACAAATCATGAAGAACTCAAAATTCTCTTTGAAAAACATAGAAGAGAAATTCTTGTTGACAGTTTGAGTACTGGCGAGAAGCAAATCGTATTTCGAGGAGCCCACTTGTTAAAAAACATAAATAGTATGTCTGGTGGCATTGTTTTAGTTGACGAGCCAGAACTGAGTATGCACCCTAAATGGCAGCAAAAAGTGTTGCAATTTTATCGTAGTCTCTTTAATGACAATGGAACTCAAAATGCTCAAATGATTATTGCAACACATTCAGAATATGTACTTCGTTCCGCATTAGAAGACAGGGATAATGTCTTAATCATTGTGCTTGGTGATGAAGGCGGAACAATTCATGCAGAGAAAATCACAGCACCTACAATTTTGCCGGCTATTACATCAGCTGAAACAAACTACCTGGCATTCGGAATCCTTTCCGTGGACTATCATATTGAACTGTATGGCTATTTACAAAATAAGACTGGAAATCTCACTGTAAAAAGTTGTGATGACTACATAATTTCTCAGACAGCATTATTTGATCCGGCATTACACGCTAAGGCATCTTCCTTTACGAACCAAAGAGGCCATACTACGAATTACCAAACACTTCCCACTTATATACGCAACTTGATTGATCACCCTGATCCAACTCAAAGCTATACGCAAGGAGAACTCAAATGCTCAATCGAATTATTAATTGAGTTGTGTCGGTAATTTTTCAAAATATAGGCTTTATACCAGTCCAAATAGGCAAAACAGAGGGCTTAAGTTAATCAAATCAACTGATAGCTTAGATAGTGTCGTCAATAAACAAGGAGCCAAATAGCAATACAGCGGATTTGGACG
>CAJUJW010000002.1 GCA_910586735.1 uncultured Oscillibacter sp.
ACCGCCAGCCAGCCCACCCACTTGAAGCGCGCGGACAGGGCGTGATAGGCGCCGATGGTGCCTTTGCCGGTTTTCCGGCCCATGGCCAGCTCGGACATCATGATGCTGAAGCCCACGAAGATGGCCAGCAGCACATAGATGACCAGGAACGCGAAGCCGCCGGACTTGCCCATTTTGTAGGGGAAACCCCAGATGTTGCCCAGGCCCACAGCGGAGCCGATGGCGGCCATTAGGAAGCCTATGTTACTTCCCCAAGAACCTCTCTCATTTTCCACAAAAATACCTCCTCTTATCGGTAATTATTAACAAATATACTATATGCCAATTCGTTCGTCAAGGAAAAACACGAAAAAAATTTACAAAATGTTTTTACTAGAAGGAGAATTGTCCATTTCACACTTTTGTGTGACATGGTTTTCTATACAATACTCACAAAACAGGAATAAGGATGGGACTTATGCAACAATTTAAACCAGTGACCAAACAGGACGGCGCGAAGCTGCGCCGTTATTACAAGGACTGCAGCTACGGCCTCTGCGAATACTCTCTGGGGACCAAGCTCATGTGGAAGAAGGTGCTTCACCCGGCCTGGGCGGAAATCGCGGGCTGTCTGGTGGTCCGGAACCGGGACGAGGGCGGATGGAACTTCGACTACCCCGTCCCCGGCCCGGAGGGGGACGTGGACGCAGCCCTGGAGGCCATCGAACGCTACTGCCTGGAGGCGGGGCAGCTGCCCGTCATCTCCATGGTGCCCGAACACCTGGCGGGGAAGGTGCTGAGCCGCTACCCCTATGTGCGGGTCAGCGACATCCGCACCTGGCGGGACTACGTGTACTACCGGGAGGATCTCCAGTATTTCACCGGCCGCCGGTACTCCGGCCAGCGGAACCACATCAAAAAATTCCGGGCCCAGTGGCCCGAGGCGGAGGTCCGGCCCCTGACGGCGGCCAACGCGGACGCCGTGGAGCGGTTCTGGCGGGACTACGAGGCGGAGTTCCCCAAGGGGGACAACGCCAAGGCCCGGGACGAGCTGGCCCTGGCCAAGAAGATGCTGAAGCTGGCGGGGAAGCCCTGGTTCATCGGGGGCGGCATGTTCGACGGGGACAAGCTCATCGCCCTGGCCCTGGCGGAACGCTGCGGGGAAACCCTCATCATCCACATTGAGAAGGCTCTGTACTCCTACACCGGCGTGTACCCCGCCTTTGTCCAGGCGTTCGCCCTGGCCTTCGGGGGGAACTGTCAGTGGATCGACCGGGAGGACGACGCGGCGGACAAGGGCCTGCGCACCTCCAAGCTCCAGTACGGCCCCGCCAAGCTGGCCCCCAAGTACCGCTTTGAGCCCATGAACGAGCTCATGCGCCATATCACGGAGATTCCCAGGGTGGAGACGCCCCGGCTGACCCTCTCCGCCCTGACGGAAAAGGACATCCCCGCCTACAACGCCCTGGTGCTGGACCAGGAGCGGAACCGCTGGTGGGGCTATGACGACGTGGCGGGCCTGGGGGGCCCGGTGGAGGAACGGAGTTTCTTCGACGTGGCCCGGCGGGACTTCGAGAACCACTTGGCAGTGAACTTCGCCGTCCGGCTGGACGGGAAGCTCATCGGCGAGGCGGTGCTGTACAACTTCGACTGCCGGGGCGGCGCGGAACTGGGCTGCCGGATTGATCGGGCCTACGCCGGGCACGGCTACGGCGTGGAGGCGTTCACGGCGGCGGCGGAGTGGGGGCTGTACAAGCTCCACCTGGGCCGGGTGTTCGCCAAGTGCTGCCGGGAGAATGAGGCGTCCTACAGGATGCTCTCCGCCTGTATGCGGAAGCACGGGGAGGACGAGACGTTTTTCTACTTTGAGAAGTTGGTGTAAAGAGGAGGCCCCCGGCGGAAGCCGGGGGCCTTTCGTGTGGAGCGGGTCAGATGGGGGAGAACGTGAGGTTCTTTGCCTGGGTATCTGACATGCCATCTCCCGCGTTTTTCGCGTTTTCAATCTGCCGTTTGACGTACCCTTCGATCACAGACCCGGCGGGAGCGTGGATTGTGATGGGATGGTCATAAGCTACCTCAACAAACCCTTTCAGCAGAACTTCCACATTGTCCATGGTGGCCTCGCACAAAAAGGTGGCTTCCGTCAGGTTGATTGAATCGTAGTAAATATTTCCGCCCCATTCCGTCAGGCTGGCGGGGAATGTGATGCTTGTGATGGGACATTCACGGATAAACCCGCCTCCTATGGCGGTCACGCTCTCGGGAATCGTCAGCTCCGTCAGCCCGGCCTCATCGAAAGCGTACTCCCCAATCCGCGTCACCCCCTCGGGAATCTTGATGCTGGTCAGATTCTTGCAGCCGGTAAACAGGGCGTAGGGGATTTCTTTCAGGCCATTGGAAAGCTTGACACTGGTCAGGTTTTCACACTTCCGAAACGCCCGTTCTCCGATTTCCGTCACGCTGTCCGGGATGTCGATGCTGGTGAGGCCACTTTCATTAAAGGCTTTTTCTCCTATGCTGGTCAGGGTGTCCGGCAGGACGGCCTCCGCCAAATTCTCACAACCTTGATAGGCATACATGCCGATGGAGGTGATTCCCCTCTCCACAACGACCTTTTTGACCTCGGCTTTGGCTCTGTAGTCATCAGTCTCAAAGAGGGCGGTTTTCACAGCGTCCAGCCATTCGGTCTGGACCTCCCCGCCGCCGGAACAGGTCAGCACGCCGTCGGCGAAAGTGTAAGTCGGGGGCCCGGCGGGCAGGGTCTCGGGTTCCGGCTCGGGCTTCGTCTCCCCGGCGGGGGCGGCGGCTTCCTGGGCGGCGGGCTCCTCGGTCTGGGAGTCCTCCGGTGGCTGGGTATCCTCCGGGGTTTCGGCGGGTTCCTGGGTTTCAGCGGGTTCCTGGGTTTCGGCGGGGGGCTCGGTTTCAGCCTGGTCCGCCTTGCCGCCGCCGCAGGCCGCCAGGGACAGGGCCAGGACCAGCGCCAGCAGCAGGGCGGCTCCCCGCTTTTTGACTGTACTCATGCGTGCTTCCTCCTAAATCGTTACTCAATGGCCCCGCCCCCGGGGCCTCTCCACCCGGGCCCCGAAAGGCGATTCCATTGAGACAGCAAAAGCGGCGCAGGGAATCAGTCCCTACACCGCCGGAAGCCGCACACACGACAAGCCGGATTCCCACTCTTGAAAAAGGAGCGGGAACCGGATATAATGACGAATGGGCGCAGTATACCTGCTGTGTGGGAGGGTGTGTCTCCTGCATAGGGGCGCGGGGGACTGCCATCCCCTGTGCCCTGCCTATTGCTTCTGTGTCTCGGAAACATTGCATCGTATCCTGTTGAAAAATGCAAGGGCTATTTCCCTTGGCGGGGGCCTCTAGGACAAAAAACGCGGACAGGAAAAACTCCTGTCCGCGTTTCATCCTCAGTTCATCGGTCCTTGCTGAGCCCCAGCAGATAGTCCGTGCTGACACCATAATACTTACTCAATGTGATCAGATGGTGGATGGGCAGCTCGTTGGCGCCCCTCTCATAGCGTGCGTACATGGTCTGGGAGGTTCCCAGGACCTCGGCGATTTGTGACTGCGTCTTGTCGGCGTCTTCGCGCAAATCACGAAGAATACGTACATACTCCATCTCATCCACGTTCGACACCCCCTATTTACTTACCCCAGTTTGACTTCTGATTTTAATTTATCATAAAAGTCGGCTCTTGTTGGGTTAAAAACACACAATTTTACTACAATTTCTTCGGGTTTCCTTGTATTATTTGTCGGTTTGCATAGATTTTAATTGATTAAAGTTAAAAAAATACCAAAAACATCGGACTTGTAAGGCAGGAGCGCTTTACAAGCGGACTCTTTTTCGGTATAATACCATGGAAGATATGTGCTTATTTTAACACAGGCGGCACTACGTGAAAAGAGGAAAAATCTATGGAATATACAGAAGGCGTCCGGTTCGACAGCCTGGGGCTGTCCCCGGAGATTATGCGGGCCATTGAGAAGCGGGGGCTGGAGGTGACCACCCCCGTCCAGGCGGGCTGCATCCCCCCCATGATGGACTGGCAGGACGTGATTGCCAAGGCCCCCACGGGCACGGGGAAAACCTTTGCCTACGGCATCCCCATTATCGAGCACACGGACCCGGAGGACGACGCCGTCCAGGCCGTCATCCTGGCCCCCACCCGGGAGCTGGCCATTCAGATTACCGACGAGCTGCGGGACATCTCCGCTTTCCGGCCCGGCGTGCGCTGCGTCTGCCTCTACGGGGGGCAGCCCATCGGGAAGCAGATTGACGCCCTGAAAAAGCGGCCCCAGATTGTGGTGGCCACGCCGGGGCGCCTCAGCGACCACATGAAGCGCCGCACCGTCCGGGTGGACAGCGCCAGGACCGTGGTGCTGGACGAGGCGGACCGGATGCTGGACATGGGCTTTATCCACGACGTGACCCGGCTGCTGGACAGGATGAACAAGCGGAAGAACCTGGGGCTCTTCTCCGCCACGATTTCACGGGAGGTCATGGACATCGCCTGGGTCTATCAGCGGGACGCGGCGGAGATCACCGTCCGGGAGGACGAGCAGAACAAGCCGGACATCAAGCAGTTCCGCATGGACGTGGCCCAGAATGAAAAGGCGGACGTGATCGCCAGAATTCTGGATGAGACGGGCTTTGACCGCTGCATGGCCTTCTGCAACACCAAGGGGTCCACAGAGCGCATCTGCAAGTTTTTGCAAATGCGAGGCATCGACGCCGAGTGCATCCACGGGGACATCCCCCAGCGGCGGCGGGAGCAGGTGATGAACCTCTTCCGGGAGGGGAAGCTGCGGGTCTTCGTCTCCACGGACGTGGCCGCCAGGGGCATCGACGTGGACGATGTGGACATTGTATTCAACTGCGACGTACCGGACGAAAACCAGGACTATGTACACCGCATTGGCCGGACGGGCCGGGCCAAGCGCCAGGGCGTGGCGGTGAGTTTGATTGCGGACTATCCCTCCAAAATGCGGATTGACGACATCGCCCAGAAGACCCGGAACGACATTGTACCCGTGCGGTTTGGGGAGAGCGGGAATCTGGAGGTTATCGAATAAGGGCAAAAAAGGAACCCCCAGGGGGTTCCTTTTCGTTCGCGTTTTCAGGCCAGGATGTCCGCCGCCAGGGCGTCCGCCAGGGCCTCCAGCCCCTGCCGCTGGGCCTCCTTCACAGAGGATTTCAGGCTGACGGTCCCCTCCAGAACGGTCATGTCCTTCATGGTCCCCAGGAGCTCGGCCATCTGCTTGGCGGCCACCGGGGCCCAGGTGCCGTTCTCAATGAGGCCCACCGTGCGGTTCCGCAGCCCGTGGGACTTCAGGTCCCGGAGGAAGTTGTCCATGGGGGTGTAGATCTCCCCGTTGTACGTGGCGGAGGCAAACACCAGGTGGCTGCACCGGAAAGCCTCGGCCACCAGGTCGGACACGTGGGTGTGGGACACGTCGTAGAGCCGCACGTCCCGCACGCCCTTTTCCGCCAGCCGGGCGGCCAGAATCTCGGCGGCGTTTTCCGTGTTGCCGTAGATGGAGCCGCAGAAGATGGCGGCGGTTCTGTCCTCGGGGGTGTAGGCGCTCCAGCGCTGGTACTTCTCCACAAACCAGGGGATGTCCTTCCGCCAGATGGGGCCGTGGAGGGGGCAGAGGTACTGGATGTCCAGCCCCGCCGCCTTTTTCAGCAGGGTCTGGACCTGAGCGCCGTACTTGCCCACGATGTTGGTGTAGTACCGCCGGGCGTCGGGGAGCCAGCCGGCGGCGAAGTTCACCTCGTCGGCGAAGATGTTCCCGCTCAGGGCGCCGAAGGTGCCGAAGGCGTCGGCGGAGAAGAGGACCTTTTCCGTCTGGTCATAGGTGACCATGACCTCCGGCCAGTGGACCATGGGGGCCATGACGAAGGTGAGGGTGTGCCGCCCGGTGGAGAGGGTGTCCCCCTCCTTCACCGTCTGGCAGCGGCCCGTCACGTCGGCGTCAAAGAACTGGCCGATCATGGAGACGGCCTTGGCGCTGGCCACGATTTTGGCCTCCGGGTGGGTGCGGAGCACGGCCCCCAGGGTGGAGCAGTGGTCCGGCTCCATGTGGTTGATGATGACGTAGTCCAGGGGGCGGCCCTCCAGGGCGTGGTCCAGATTCTCGTAGAAGTGGGCCCCCACGGAGCTGTCCGCCGTGTCCAGGAGGACGGTCTTCTCGTCCCGGATCAGGTAGGCGTTGTAGCTGACGCCCCGGGGGACGGGGAAGACGTTTTCAAACAGGCTGAGCCGCCGGTCGGACCCGCCGATGAGCAGGATGTCCGGCGTGATATTGCGCGTACAATACATGATGGATGGTCTCCTTTTCCATTTCAGTTTTTGCAAGGCTAATCTAACCCAATTTGCCCGGTTTGTCAAGGGCCTGGCCCAGAGAAGAGGAGCCGGACCGACACAAAAAGTCCCGCCGGGGCGGGACTTTTTGCCTGTTCGCCGGGTTCGCCTACTGAATGCCCAGCACCTTGTAGTCCTGGTCCTCCACGGCTTTTTTCAGGGCCTCGTCCGTGAGGGCCCCGGAGAGGGTGACCACCGCCGTGCCGCTCTCGTGGCTGACGGCGGCCTCGCTGACCTCCGGCAGGGCCTCCAGGGCCTTCTTCACCCGGGCCTCGCAGTGTCCGCACATCATGCCCTCGATTTTCATGGTCTTTTCCATTGTCGTTACCTCCTCGGAATGTTTGGGATTTCTGGTTTTGATGGGTCTGTCCTTTCTCGCGTCCCGCAGGCCGAACAGGTTCAGCCGCAGGGCGTTGGAAACCACGCAGAAGCTGGAGAGGCTCATGGCCGCCGCGCCGAACATGGGGTTCAGCGTCAGGCCCAGGGGAATGAAGAGCCCCGCCGCCAGGGGGATGCCGATGGTGTTGTAAAAGAAGGCCCAGAACAGGTTCTCGTGGATGTTCCGCAGCGTCGCCCGGCTGAGCCGGATGGCGGCGGGCACGTCGGAGAGGCGGCTTTTCATCAGCACCACGTCCGCCGCGTCGATGGCCACGTCCGCCCCCGCACCGATGGCGATGCCCGTATCCGCCCGGGTCAGGGCCGGGGCGTCGTTGATGCCGTCCCCCACCATGGCCACCCGGCCCTGCTCCTTGAGCCGCCGGATGACGCTCTCCTTGCCGTCGGGCAGGACCCCGGCGATGACCTCGTCCACCCCGGCCTGGGCCCCGATGGCCTGGGCGGTGCGCTGGTTGTCGCCGGTGAGCATGACCACCCGGATGCCCATATTCTGGAGCTCCTTCACCGCCTGGGGGCTGTCCTCCTTCATCACGTCCGCTACGGCGATGACGCCCAGCAATTTTCCGTCCCGGCTGAAGAACAGAGGCGTCTTGCCCTGGGCCGCCAGGGCCTCTGCCCGGTCCCGGAAGTCCTGGGGAACTTCGGCCTGGCCGCTGATGAAGCTGAGGTTCCCGCCGCCAAGGTCCGCGCCGTCCAGCCGGGCCGTGAGGCCGTTCCCCGGCAGGGCCTGGAAGTCCGTGACCTCCGCCGCCGGGATGTCCGCCTCCTCCGCCTTTTGCAGGATGGCCTTTGCCAGGGGGTGCTCGCTCTTCTGCTCCAGGGCCCTTGCCAGGCGGAGGAGCTCCCGCTCGTCCAGGCCCTGGGCGGGGAGAATGTCCGTCACCCTGGGCTCGCCCCTGGTGATGGTGCCCGTCTTGTCCAGGGCCACGATTTCAGTCCGGCCCGCGGCCTCCAGGGAGGCGGCGGTTTTGAACAGGATGCCGTTTTTGGCCCCCATGCCGTTGCCCACCATGATGGCCACCGGCGTAGCCAGGCCCAGGGCGCAGGGGCAGGAGATCACCAGCACGGAGATGCCTCTTGCCAGGGCGAAGCCCACGGTCTGCCCCAGGAGGAGCCAGACGAGGGTGGTCGCCACGGCGATGGAGATGACCGCCGGGACGAAGACGCCGGAGACCTTATCCGCGATTTTGGCGATGGGGGCCTTGGTAGCCGCCGCGTCGCTGACCATCTGGATAATCTGGGAGAGGGTGGTGTCCTCCCCCACCCGTGTGGCCCGGCACTTGAGGAAGCCGGACTGGTTCACCGTGGCGGCGGACACGCCGTCCCCCGGCGCCTTGTCCACGGGGATGCTCTCCCCCGTCAGGGCCGATTCGTTGACGGCGCTGGATCCCTCCGCCACCACGCCGTCCACAGGGATGTTCTCCCCAGGGCGGACCAGGAAAATGTCGTCCTTCCGGACCTGCTCAATGGGGACCGTGACCTCCTTCCCGTCCCGCTCCAGCACGGCGGTCTTGGGGGCCAGCTTCATGAGGCTTTTCAGGGCGTCGGTGGTCCGGCCCTTGGACCGGGCCTCCAGCATCTTGCCCACGGTGATAAGAGTCAGAATCATGGCGGCGGACTCGAAGTAGAACTCCATCATGTAGTCCATCACCGCCGCCATATCTCCCCGGACCTGGGCGTCCGTCATGGCAAAGAGGGCGTAGGTGCTGTAGACAAAGGCCGCCGAGGCCCCCAGGGCCACCAGCGTGTCCATATTGGGGGCCCGGTGCCAGAGGCTCTTGAAGCCGCTGATGAAGAATTTCTGGTTGATGACCATGACGGCCACCGTCAGCAAAAGCTGGATCAGCCCCATGGCCACGTGGTTCCCGTGGAGGAAGTGCGGGACGGGCCAGTTCCACATCATGTGGCCCATGGAGAAGTACATGAGGACGGCCAGGAAAATCAGGGAGGACCACAGCCGTTTTTTCAGGAGCGGGGTCTCGTGGTCTGCCAGGGCCTCCTCGGGGTTGACGGCGGGCCCGGAGGCCTTTTCCGCTCCCTTTTGGGACGCGCCGTAGCCCGCGCCCTCCACGGCGGCGATGATCTCAGAGGGGTCGGCGCTGCCCTCCACGCCCATGGAGTTGGTCAGCAGGCTGACGGAGCAGGCGGTGACCCCCGGCACCTTGCCCACGGCCTTTTCCACCCGGGCGGAGCAGGCGGCACAGCTCATGCCGGTGACGTTGTATTGTTCCATAGGAGGACCTCCTTTATTTCATCAGCTTCTGGAGGGTGCACAGCAGCTCCTCCACGGTCTCGTCCTTCCCCTCCCGGATGTCCCGGGTGACGCAGGTGCGGATGTGCTCGGAGAGGAGCTCCTTGGCGAAGGCGTTCAGCGCCGCGTTGGCGGCGGCCACCTGGGCCAGGATGTCGGGACAGTAGGCGCTGCGCTCCACCATGCCCCGGATGCCCCGGATCTGGCCCTCCACCCGGTTCAGGCGGTTGACGAGGCGTTTGTACTCCTCCTCAGAGCGCTGTTTGGTCTTGTGGCAGCCGCAGGTTTCCATGGCGGACCCTCCTCGCTGAAAATACCCCATGGGGGTATTTTGATTGTATACCCCGGAGGGGTATTTGTCAAGCCCCAATTTGAAAAGAAAAACCCGGCACAGGGAGCTTTCCCCGCGCCGGGCCTTTGTATGAGCGCCGTCAGTTCTGAGGGACAATCTTCCCCGGTCCCTTGAAGATGCTCTCCGGCGGTACGGTTCCCCGGACGGAGGACAGGGGGTAGACCCTGGAGCCCCGCCCCACGACGGCGCCGGGGTTCAGCACGCTGTTGCAGCCCACCTCCACGTGGTCCCCCAGGATGGCCCCGAACTTCTTCCGGCCCGTCTCCAGGCGCTCCCCGCCGTTTCGGACCACCACCAGGGTCTTGTCGGACTTGACGTTGGAGGTGATGGAGCCCGCGCCCATGTGGCTCTTGTAGCCCAGGATGGAGTCCCCCACGTAGTTGTAGTGGGGGGTCTGGACGCCGTCGAAGAGGATGACGTTTTTCAGCTCCACGGAGTTGCCCACCACGCAGCCCCCGCCTACCAGGGCGGAGCCCCGGATGAAAGCGCAGTGCCGGACCTCGGTGTCCGGGCCGATGACGCAGGGCGCGCCCAGGAAGGCCGTGGGGGCCACGGAGGCGGTCTTGTGGACCCAGACTTGAGGGGAGCGCTCCTCATATTCCGCCGGGTCCAGGGTGGGGCCAAGCTGTAAAATCAGGTCCTTGATGCCGTCCAGGGCCTCCCAGGGGTATTGAAATCGGGACAGGTAGTCCCCCGCCAGGGTGTGGGACAGGTCCAGCAGGGCTTTGATGGTCAGATTCATAAATGACGCCTCCTGTTTTCGCCGCCGGGGCGGCTTGCTGGCGTTATTATATACCTCTTTTTAAGAGGCCGCAAGAGGTGCCGACTGTTTGATACGAATGTCTCCAGCCCGCGGCGTAGTGCGAGCGGGGGGGGGTTGGTGGTCGTCGAATCGGCTTCCTTCTCTTTTCGCTGCCGCTAACCTGGTGGTTGCGGGGCTGGTTGGTCTGCTGCCTTCTATCGATATACCTCTGTAGGGGCGGACCTATGTGTCCGCCCTCCCTCCGGGTCTGCCTTTCTATCGGTAGAACCCTGTAGGGGCGGCAATCTGCCGCCCGTCCCCCATCCTCCTGCTCCTATCGGCAGAACATCCCGCAGGGGCCGACGCCCCCGGCGGCCCGTTCCTACGAGCCCGCCCCCTACACACATTGTCCATTGCCAATTATTCCCCTATCGGTAAACCGCCCTATGGCCCCCGCCCGAATTTCATCTAATTTTAATATTTGGGTGTTGAAGACGGCGGCGGCTTTTTGTATAATAGAAAGGTCAAACACTGAAACTGAAAGACTGTCGGCAAGGAGGTCAGGCCCTGTGCATAAGAACATCCCCCATATCCCCCCCGTGGAGGAGCGGATCGAGCGGAAGATTTCCGCCGTCACCAGCATCTCCATGTGCGCGCTGACGGTGATCGTCCAGATCGTCACCTCCCTGCTGATCTCCTTCCTTCTGGCCGAATACTCCAGCTTTGTCTACGCCCTGCTGCTCCTCGCCGGCGCGGCGGTGGCCATCCGGGTCTATCAGCGGCCCGGCAGCCCTACCTACAAGCTGGTTTGGATGTGCCTGCTCCTGGCTATGCCCGTGTCCGGCATGTTCCTCTTCTGCCTCTGGGGCGGGACCCATCAGGCCAAGCAGCTCAGCCTCCGGCAGGTGCCTGCCATTCCCAGCCGGGAGAGCCAGCGCATGGCCAGCGAGATCAACCTGGCCCGGCTCCGGCGGCAGTCCCCCGCCTGGGGGCGGCTGGCGGCGTATCTGGAAAAGCGGGGCTTTCTGCTCTACCGGGACACCGACGCCGTCTACTTCAAGGAGGGCGCGGAATTTTTCGAGGACCTGATTCAGCGCCTCCAGGAGGCGGAGATTTATATCTTCCTGGAGTATTATATTCTGGCGGAGGGACAGCTCTGGGACCGGATTTTCGCCGTTTTGAAGGAGCGGGCCGCCGCCGGGGTAGAAATCCACATCACCTTCGACGACTTCGGGAACCTGACCCGCTTTTCCGACGAGACCCTCCAGGCCCTCCAGAACGCGGGCATTGAGGTGAAGGTCTTCAACCCCGTCCACCGCTATGTGAACCGCATCTACTTCAACTACCGGGACCACCGGAAAATCGCCGTCGTCGACGGGCGGTACGCCTACACCGGGGGAATCAACATCGCCGACGAATACGCCAACCTGATTGTCCGCTTCGGCCACTGGAAGGACACCGCCGTCCGCATTGAGGGCGAGGGGGTCTGGGGCTTCGCCACCCAGTTCATGCAGATGTGGAAGATGATGGGCGGCTCCTTCCACAACGAGGACGACTATTACCGCCCCCGCCACGAGGCCGCGAAGTCGGCGGGCTGGTGCCAGCCCTTCACCGACGGACCCCTGAACAACCCGGACAACCCCATTGAGGAGATTTACCTCCAGCTCATCTCCTCCGCCCAGAAGATGCTCTATCTCACCACGCCCTACTACGCCGTGGAGGAGTCCATGCAGAAGGCCCTGTGCATCGCCGCCGACGGCGGCGTGGACGTGCGGCTGTTCATCCCCGGCGTCCCGGACCACCACAAGTTCACCTACATGGTGGCGGAGACCTACTGGGGCGAGCTGTTGAGCCACGGCGTGAAAATCTACAAGTACACCCCCGGCTTCCTCCACGCCAAAAGCGTCATGGCGGACCGGGAGGTGGCCCTGATCGGCAGCACCAATATGGACTACCGGACCTTCCAGCTCCACTACGAGTGCGGCGTACTGCTGTACCACATGCCGGTGGTGGAGGAACTGCTGGAGGACCTGGACGGCATCCTGGCGGAGAGCCGGCCCTATACCCTGGAGGACTGGAACAAGCGGTCCTGGTTCCGCAGAATCTGCGCCTCCGTGTTCCGCTTGGGATCAATTTGGTTATAACATTGTGTCGGGAGGAACCCCATGCCCCGTGAGCTTACCCCTCAGGAGACCGCCGAGCGCAGTCTTATTAAAACCTATCGCAAATCCATCTGGAACCCCTTCATCGCCGCCGTGAAGCGCTATGAGCTGGTGGCCCCGGGGGACCATATCGCCGTGTGCGTCTCCGGCGGGAAGGATTCCTTCATCCTGGCCAAGCTGATGCAGGAGCTACAACGGCACACGGACCGGCCCTTTGCGCTGACCTTCCTGGCCATGGACCCCGGCTACAACCCGGCCAACCGGGCCCTGCTGGAGGAGAACGCCCGGCGGCTGGGCATTCCCCTCACCATCTTTGAGAGCGGCATCTTCGACGTGACGGTCCAGGTGGAGAAGAACCCCTGCTACCTCTGCGCCCGGATGCGCCGGGGCAGCCTCTACGCCAAGGCCAGGGAACTGGGCTGCGGCAAGATCGCCCTGGGGCACCACTACTCCGACGTGATTGAGACCACCCTGCTGGGCCTGTTCTACGGCTCTCAGCTCCAGGCCATGCCCCCCAAGCTCCGCAGCAGGAACTTCCCCGGCATGGAGCTGATCCGCCCCCTGTACTGCGTCCACGAGGACGCCGTGGTCCGCTGGCGGGACTACAACCAGCTGCGCTTTCTCCAGTGCGCCTGCCGCTTCACCGAGGCGCGGGACGCCTCAGGCGACGGCGTGGGGGACAGCAAGCGCCAGGAGATCAAGCTCCTTCTCCGGGAGCTGAAAAAGACCAACCCCAACATTGAGAAAAGCATTTTCAGGGCCATCCACGGCGTCCAGCTGGACACCTTCCCCGGCTTCAAGCACCGGGGGGCGGCCTATACTTTCACCGATCTGTACAACGGCTCCCCACGCTTTGAATGGGGAGCGGACGCGTAAGGGAGGAAGAAATCTATGGACTTCTATCGCTGTGAAAACCCGGACTGCGGCCTGGTGGCCGAGGAGGAGCCGGATATCTGCCCCCGCTGCGGGGGAACCTTTTTCACCGCCGTGGACGAGGAGGAGATGAGCGCCGCCGACTGGGTGAGCCTGGGGAACCAGGCCGTGGACGAAAAGCGGGAGACCGACGCCCTGGCCGCCTATCAGCGGGCGGCGGCCCTGAACGACCCCCTGGGCCTGACCAACCTGGGCTGGTGCCTGGAGGCGGGCATCGGCGTTCCGGCGGACCCCAAGCAGGCCGTGATGCTCTACGCCCAGGCGGCGGAACAGGAGTATATGCCCGCGCTGACCAACCTGGGCTACTGCTATACATACGGCATCGGCGTGGAAACCGACTACGGCAAGGCCCTCAAGTGCTTCCAGCGGGGGGCGGAACAGGGCTTTCCCCGGGCCCAGTTCCTGCTGGCCGAGGCGTACCGCCGGGGCAGCGGCGTGGAGGAGGACGAGGCGGAGGCCGCCAAGTGGTATCAGTCCGCCGCCTGGCTGGGCTATCCCGGCGCCCAGACGGAACTGGGCCGCTGCCTGGAGTTCGGCGCGGGGGTGGAGCAGGACCTGGAGCAGGCCGTGAAGTGGTACGCCGCCGCCGCCGAGCAGGGCAACGCCCCCGGCATGTGCTGTCTGGGCTTCATGTACGAGTCCGGCCGGGGCGTGAAGCAGAGCTGGGAGACCGCCGTGGACTGGTACAAGCGGGCGGCGGAAAAGGGCTATCCCAGAGCGCTTTGCAACCTGGCCTGGTGCTATGAGCACGGTGAGGGCGTGAAGCAGGACTACGGCGAGGCCGTCCGGCTCTACCGGGCGGCGGCGGACCAGGAGTACCCCAGGGGGCAGCTGTGCCTGGGCCTCTGCTACGAGCGGGGCCGGGGCGTGCCCATGGACAAGGCGGCGGCGGCGGAGTGGTACCGCAAGGCCGCCGAGGCCGGGGACGAGGACGGCATGTGCTGTCTGGGCTTTTTGTACGAGTCCGGCGAGGGCGTGGACCAGGACTGGGAGCAGGCGGCGGGGTGGTACCGGCGGTCCGCCGACGCCGGGCTCCCCCGGGGCATGTGCAATCTGGCCTGGTGCTATGAGCACGGCCAGGGCGTGCGGCGGGACCTGGAGGCGTCCTTCACCTGGTACAAGCGGGCGGCGGACCAGGGGGACCCCAGGGGCCTGTTCAGCGTGGCCCGGGCCTATGACTACGGCATCGGCGTCCTCAAGGACGCGGGCAAGGCCGCCCAGTGGTATCAAAAGGCCACGGACGCGGGGTCGGCCCCCGCCGCCTGCGACCTGGGCGTGTGCTATGAGCGGGGGGAGGGCGTCCCCCAGAGCTTTGAGAAGGCGGTGGAGCTGTACCGCAAGGCCGCCGAAATGGGCAACGCGCCGGGGCAGTGCAATCTGGGCTTCATGTACGAGTCCGGCCGGGGCGTGGACCAGAGCTGGGAGGAGGCGGTGAAATGGTACTCCGCCGCCGCCCGGCAGGGCTTCCCCAGGGCCATGTGCAACTTGGCCTGGTGCTATGAGACGGGAAACGGCGTGGAGCGCAATCTGACCAGGGCGGTCCACTGGTACCGCAAGGCCGCCGGGCAGGGAGAGCCCAGGGGCATGTTCTGTCTGGGGCTGTGCTATAAGCACGGCACGGGCGTGGACCAGGACCACGCCGAGGCTGTGGCGTGGTTCCGCAAGGCCGCCGACGGGGGCTATGTCCGGGCGCTGTGCAGCCTGGGCGTGGCCTATGAGTTCGGCGAGGGCGTGGAGGAAAACCTGGAGCAGGCCGCAGAGTTCTACCGCCAGGCGGCGGACAAGGGGGACCCCACGGGCCGGTGCAACCTGGCCTATCTGTACGAGACGGGCCGGGGCGTGGAGCAGAACTGGCGGGAGGCCGCCCGGCTCTACAAGCTGTCGGCGGAGGCGGGGTATCCCAGGGCCATGAGCAACTTCGGCTATTGCTGCGAGGCCGGCCAGGGCGTGGAACGGGACATGTCCGCCGCAGCGGAGTGGTACCGCCGGGCCGCCGAGGCCGGGGACGCCACCGGGGCCTGCAACCTGGGGTATCTCTACGAGACCGGCGACGGCGTGGAGCAGAGCTGGCAGGACGCCGTGTTCTGGTACAACCACGCCGCGGCCCAGGGCCAGGCCAGGGGGCAGTATCTCCTGGGCTGGTGCTATGAGCACGGCAAGGGCGTGGCCGCCAGTACGGAGAAGGCAAAGGAACTGTACGAGGCGTCCGCCCGGCAGAACTACAAATACGCCGTGGAGGCCCTGGAGCGCCTCCGGTCCCCCGCCGGGAAAAAGGCGCCGGAGAAGCCGGAGAAGAAGGAGCGCAAGCCGGAAAAGGGCGGCTTTCTCAAGGGCCTGTTCGGCGGGAGAAAATAGAGCCAAAAGCCTGGAGGGGAGAAATCCCTTCCAGGCTCTTTTGCGGGGCAATGGTCGATGATTAATTGATAATGGATAATGGACAATTGACAATGAGGGGCGCGGTCCTTTACCGGTGGATTTCCAGGGCCCGGCACACCTGGGCCAGGGTCAGGCGGTACACGCCGTAGATCAGGGCGGACACCGCCGCCACCACCGCCAGGTCGGCCAGAAGGCCCGCCGCCTCGCTGGGCGTAATGCCCGCGGGACTGCCGTTGAAGTACATAATCATGACATAAAAGGCGTAAATCAACCCCGTGCCCGCCAGGGCGGGCACCAGGAACACCCGCTTCACCTGCCCCCGGACGGAGCGGCGGAGATAGGCGTTGGAGGCCCCCAAATGCCTGAGGTCGTCGTAGACCTTCCGGTTTGTCAGGGCAATGGTCATGCACCGGGTATAGGCAATCACAAACACGGCGGCAAAGCACACCACGGCCACAAAGACAAAGAGGATGAGGAACACCGCCATGGTCTTGACAAAGTCCGCCTTGTCCATCACCCGGAACTGGGGCATATACTGCCAGCTCAGCCGGAAGGCGGAGCTGTCCCGCTGAGCGTAGTCGATAACGGTAAAGCCGTATTCCGCGCAGTTCTCCCGATCCAGGAAGTAAGCGCCCTCCTCCGCCAGGTACTGGTCCCGGACCACCGGGTCCCAGCCGTCAAACTGGGCCACCTCGATGGTGGAGTGGTCCACAATCTCGTTGAACAGGGCTTTGGCGAAGTCATAGGTCTCCTCGCAGTTTTCCACGTTGAAGCAGACCTGGGTCTCCCGCCACTCCTCCGTCAGGCCCGCCCCCAGGGCGGCAAAGTCGGCGTCGTTCATCACATAGCGCCCGAAGAGGCTGTCATAGCGCAGGGGCTCCAGGGACGTGACGGGGAGCTGGTCCCCGGTCAGATAGTTGGTCACGAGGCTCTTGTCCGGGGCAAAGCCCAGCTTGCTCCCCTCCGTGTCGACGACGCCGCGAATCTCGCCGCCGGCCAGGTCCACATGCTCCCCCGTCAAAGCCTCGTAGCCGGAGGCGGAAAGAAACAGCTCGGTGCTCATGACCTCTTTGTACTCCGCGCGCCAGGTGGTGCCCATGGGGCCCTCCTCCTCAATGTGGTCCTCGCCGTCCACCGCCAGGCGGAGCATGGGGACGGCGGCGAAGTCCGTGACGGTCACGCCGTACTCCTCCGCCAGGGCCCGGACCTCCTCCTCCAGGGGGATGTCCTGGTCCGCCCGGAAGTTGTAGACGTAATCCACCGGACGCTGGTCATAGGAAATCATGGACCCGGTGCCCAGCATGGGGGTGTAGAAGCTGCCGAAGTACGCGCCGGCAATCAGCAGGGTCATCACCAGCATGTTCCGCACCGTCTGGCGGCCCTGAAAGCGCATCTGGCTGGTGGCGATCAGGTCCTTGTAGAGCTTCTTTTTCCCGTTCCAGCCGTTGACCACCGTGTGCAGGAGAATCATATAGAGGCCAATCAAAGCGGGGACGTAAAAGACCGCGGTCAGCCCCTCGGGGGGATACCAGTGGAGAATGCTTATGAAGAAGAAGGAGGACATATAGCCCAGAAAGCCCCCCAGGGCCAGCAGGCCGATGCCAACGGGCCCGTACCACCGGGGGACATCCCGGATGGGCTCGGACTTGTGGGACTCCTGGACGATGTCGATGATGTTGGTCCGCTTCACGGACCGGCTCCCCAGGAAGAACATCATGGCGATGACAAAGGCGGAGAAGGCCAGGGACAATACATAGGCGTTCGGGTCAAACACCAGCCGCATCTCCTCCGTATCCACCACGCAGAGACGGAACACCTGCCACAGCACCCAGGCCAGCGGCCCGCCCAGAAGAGCCCCGGCGGCGCAGGAGCCCAGGGAGATCACTCCCAGCTCCCGGTACAGCTCCCCCCGCACCTGGGCCCGGGAGGCCCCCAGAGCCAGGAACACGCCGGTCTCCCGGGACTTCTGCCGGAAGAAGAGGCCGGAGGCGTAGGTGGTGAACACGGCGCAGCCGATAACCGCCAGGGTGAAGATCATCATGATCTGCTTGCGGCTGTCGCCCCCCTCGGGGAGGACGTTCAGCACCGTGGGGGCCCGCATCATGCAGACATAGGCCGTAATCAGCAGCACGGAGAAAAAGCAGCAGCCCGAGAGGAGCGCGTATTGCTTCTTGTTCCTCCGGCGCATCAGGGCATAGACCTCGGAAAAATGTCTCATAAAATCACCTTTCATTTTAAAGGATGTTTGCGGGAGACGGGCCGCCGAGGGCGGCGGCCCCTACAAGGGTCCTTCCGTAGGGGCCGGCCCCCTGGCCGGCCCGTTTTCCCGGAAGCGTTATGCCCTTATTCCACACGTCCCATCTCGCGAACCGCGTCCAGAAGCTGGTCCTGGAACGTCTCCCGCTCCGTGGCCCCCTTCTCCAGCACCTTCCATACCACGCCGTCCCGGAGAATCACCACCCGGTCGCAGAAGGAGGCGGCGTAGGAGTCGTGGGTAACCATGAAGATGGTAGCCTCCAGGGCGCTTTTGGCCTGCTCGAAGGAGCGGATGACGGCCCGGGTGGACTTGGAGTCCAGGTTGCCCGTGGGCTCGTCGGCCAGAATCAGCAGGGGGTGGTTGATGAGGGCCCGGGCCACGGCGGTGCGCTGCTTCTCGCCGCCGGAGATCTCCGCCGGGTATTTGTCCCGGATGCCCGCGATGCCAAAGACCTCGCAGAGCTGGTCCGCCCGCTGCTCCGTCATGCCGGAGACGGTGCCGCCGATGATGGCGGGGAGCAGGATGTTCTGCCGCACCGTCAGGCCGTCCAGCAGGAGGAAGTCCTGGAAGACGAAGCCCAGCTGCTTGTTGCGGACCTCCGCCAGGGCGTCCTCCCCCAGGCGGGCCAGCTCGGTTTTCCCCAGGCGGATGCTGCCGGAGTCGGCGGGGATGTAGCAGGAGATGCAGTTCAGAAGGGTGGTCTTGCCGGAGCCGGAGGGGCCCATGACGGCGACGAACTCACCCTTTTCCACCTGGAGGGAGACCCCCTTCAAAACCTCGTAGGAGGTTTTTCCTACCTGGTAGGACTTGCGCAGGTTTTCCACAGTCAGCATGATGATCTTCCTTTCTTAACGTATGAATTGGATTGCCGCAATGACGGCGAGATGGGCGGGATAGAAGGCGTAGAAGAACCACTTGGGGATTTTCAGCCCGGAGCGGGTGGGGAGGAAGATCAGCGGCGCGGCCAGCAGGGCAAACACAGCCCAGTCCACGGCAAAGCCGCCCAGCTTCAAGGCCAGCGGGTCCTCCAGATAGCCGCCCCAGAGGCAGGGCAGGTAGGTCAGCACATAGAGTGCCGCGCCAATTTTGGGGTGGTTCCGGCAGAGAAAGAAAATCAGCATCAATTGAATCCCGATGCCGGAATAGTCGAAGTTCCACCAGCTCACCGCGAAGAAGGCCCCCAGGAACAGCCACCACTTCCGCTCTTTCAGTCCGTACATGGCCAGGAGGGACAGGAACAGGGTGAAGAAGATGTTCCAGTTGCTCCAATTCCGGTCCACCATCCAGTCGTGGGGATGGAAGGCCAGGACGTAGAAGGGCTGGGAAACCACAGCGAAGACGGCCAAACGGCCCAGGTAGCGCCTTACGTCGTGGGTGTACAGCAGGCCCACGGTCATGCAGTAGCAGAAAATCGGAAAAGCCAGCCGCCCGATCCAGCGGAAGGGCCCAACCTCCGGGAAGAAGGCCCCGCCCACGTGGTCGACGAGCATGGCGGTGATGGCCACCAGCTTCAAGAGGTCCGTGTCCAGGTTGGTCTCCAGCCGGGGGCCGTGCCGGGGGACCTCCGTGGGGGTGGTCAGGGCATGCCGGACGCGGGCGGGAAGGGTGTTGGTATTCATGGGCGTTTCCTCCTTGTGTTTCTCTGGGTTCAGGATAGCGCGAAAAAACGGCCCCCGCAAACGGGGCCGCTCATTTTGGCGGGTCTGTTGTAAAGTTTGGCAGGGCTAACGGATACGATGTCATAAACGGCGGTTCCGCCGTCATATTTGGTTTGGCGAACCGCCGGGGATGTGCTATAATAGCCCCAGCAAACCGCAAGGAGATGATACCATGCTGCGAATCGGCATCTGCGACGACAGCGCCGACGCCCGCGTCGCCCTCCGGGCCGCGTTGGAACGGGCCCTGGAGCGGCGGCGGGGGGACGGCGGGACGTTTTTCGAGTTCTCCTCCGGGGAGGGCCTCCTCCGCTGGCTGGAGAAGCACGCCGGGGAGCTGGACCTGGTGTTTCTGGACATTGAAATGGGAGAGCTGGACGGCATGGAGACCGCCCGCCGCCTCCGGGAGGCGGACGAGGGGCTGCTGCTGGTCTTTGTCACCGGCTACACGGACTACGTGTTCGACGGCTACTCCGTGGGGGCCCTGGGCTATCTCATGAAGCCCCCCAAGCCGGAACAGCTGGACGGCGTGCTGGACCGGGCCGCGGAGGCCCGCCTCCGGGAGGGCGCCGCCGCCTTCATCTGCCGCAACGGGGAGACGCTGTACCGGATTCCCAAGAAGACCATTCTCTACTTCGCCTCCGACCGGCGGCAGGTCACCTGCGTCTCCACCGCCCGGACCTATGTGTTTTACGGCAAGCTGGATGACGTGGAGCGGGACGTGGGGGACGGTTTCATCCGGGTCCACCAGCGCTATCTGGTCCGGGCCGCCGCCGTGGACCGGATGGAGGGAAGCCAGGTCTTTGTGGGCGGCGAGGCGCTTCCCGTCAGCCGGGCCTGCCGCTCCGCCGCCCTGGCCGCCCTGGCCCGGACGGCTCTGGAGGACTAGGCCATGGCTTCAACGTTTTTGATCAGCCTGGCGGAATACCTGCTGCACTGCTTTCAAAACTGGTTCTGGTTGATCCCGGTGTTTGCCAGCGGCTTCTTCCTCTTTCGGATCGTGTCCGCCTTTTTGGCGGTGAAGCCCTGGCGGGGCTGGCGAATCGCGCTGGTCCTGTTTCTGGGCATCATCTCCGACATGGTGATTTGGCTGGGGGACACCAATCTGCTGTTCATCCTGCTGTTCTTTTTCCCCGTGCTCCTGCTGGCCTCCAAGGGGGACCGGGCCGGGCGGCTGACGCTGACGGTCATCTTTTTCTGCCTCATCATGTCCGTCAACGCCGTGCTGGATACCTATTATGGCCCCATTATGGCCCGCTTCGATCTGGACAACCTGTATTACTACAGCAATAAATTCATCCGCCTCGCCGTCTGGGCCCTGCTGTACCTGGCGCCGCGGAAACACCTGCCAAAGCGCCCGCCCCAGCTCTCCCCCCGGTTTTGGCGGCTGGTGCTGCTCCTGGCCGCCATGCCCTTCAGCTCGCTGCTGGCGGTGGTGCTGCTGCCCCTTCTCCAGTCGGATTATATCTACAGCAACGCTCTTCTCCACGGCCTGATTATGAATCTGGGGGTAGCGGTGCTCCCCTTTATCTTCCTCACCTCCCTGGCCCTGCTGTACGCCATATTGGTACTGGAAAACCACCAGCGGCTGGAGCAGGCGGACAAGCTGGCCTCCCTCCGGGAGAGCTACTACCAGGGCCTCCAGCGGGAGGAGCGGCAGGTGCGCACCCTCCGCCACGACCTGCGGAACCACCTGACGGCCCTTCGCGGGCTCGTGGAGGCCGGGGAGGAGGACAAGGCCCTCCAGTATATCGACCAGCTGGCGGACTCCCCCGCCCTCCGGGGCGGGCGGCGGCTGTGCGAAAACGACGCGGCCAACGCCGTCCTCTCCGCCAAGGCGGAGGCCATGGGCCGGGCGGGCCTGGAGGCGGACTTTGCCGTGATCCTGCCCAAGGAGCTGCCCCTGGGGGCGGCGGACCTGTGCGCCCTGCTGGGCAACGCCCTGGACAACGCCATGGAGGCGGCGGAACAGGCGGAGGACAAGAAGGTGGTCCTCCGCTGCCGGGCGGACAAGGGGCTCTTCATGCTGCGGGTGGAGAACGCCTACGCCGGAGACCTGCCCCCGGACCTGGCCACCACCAAGGCGGACAAGGCGTCCCACGGCTTCGGCCTCACGGGCATGCGGGAGATCGCCCAGCGCCTGGGCGGGTCCCTGGAGGTCCGGGCCTCCGGCGGGCGCTTCCAGCTGGTGGCGGGACTGCCGCTGTTTCCTGCGCCCCGCCCCTAAGCCGGGTCCCCGGCCTCCGCCTCCAGGGCGGAGAACACCCGGCGGGACCAGGCCGCCGTCAGCGCCGCCGCCACCGCCGCCCCGGCCAGCACGGCCCAGGCCGGGCAGTTCTCGAACAGCGCCCCGTACACCGCCTGCCCCAGGGGGGAGGCGCAGTTGGTCACCGCCATGACGAAGGCCATCACCTTCCCCAGCAGGGCCGGGGGCGTCCCCCTCTGGACGGCGGCGCTGAGGACCACCACCAGCAGGGTGGACAGCACCATGACGGCGAAGCTCATGGCCGTCACCACCCACCAGCCCAGGGCGGGCGGAACCCCCGGCAGCAGGGCGGCCCCTATGCCCGCCGCCGTGAGGCTGGCGGCCAGGAGGACAACCCCGCCCCGCCGGAGGCGCAGCCGGGCCCCCAGAAGGGCCGTCACCGCCCCGCCGAAGAGCCCGCCCAGGCCCATGGCCCCCTGGGTGACCCCCAGGCGGCTGTCGCTCATGCCCAGGGTCTGGATCACCGCCACGGGGATGCCCACCACCAGGGCGGCGGACAGCACCAGATTAAAGAGGGCCAGCACCAGCATGACGGACAGGAACACGGGCCGCTCCCGCCGGACAAAGCGCCAGCTCTCCCCCAGGTCCCGCCGGACCGTGGACAGCACGCCCCCCGCCGCCGCCCGGGAGCTGTGAGGGATGTGAATGAACAGCTCCATGACGGCGGAGAGGAAAAAGCAGACGGTCCCCACCCACAGAATGGGCCGGAGGCCGAAGGCCCCGAACAGCGCGCCCCCGATCACCGGCCCCAGCAGGGCCGCCAGGGTGTCCACCATGTTGATGACGGCGTTGGCGCTGGTGAGCCGCTCCGGGTCCGCCAGAAGGGGGATGCTGGCCTGCACCGCCGGCTGATAGGCCCCGGCGGCGCCGTACAGCAGCATGAGGCAGACGGCCGCCAGCGGGACCAGGGGCGCCCGCCCTAGGAGGAGGGTGAAGAGCAGAATCAGCCCCGCCGTGGAGAAGTCCAGAAGGACCATGACGTTCCGCTTGTTCACCCGGTCCGCCGCCACGCCGCCGATGGGGGCGCACAGCACCGCCGGGATAAACGCCGCCGCCCCCACCGCGCCGAACAGGGCCGGGGATCCGGTCTGCCGCAGGAGGTACAGCGGCAGGGCGAAGCGCAGAATGGCGCTGCCGAAGAGGGAGACGATCTGCCCCACCACCACCAGGGTAAAGTCCCGGCGGAATAGGGGCCCTTGAGTTGCTTTCATAATAACGCTCCTTTTTATTTAGAATAATAGAAACCGACCGTCGGTTTCTATATCTCCAAAAAGAAACCGCCTGCGCGGCAGTCTCTTTTCAGTCGTGGGTTTCTCCCTCCACCGGAGGACGCCGGCCCAATCCGGCGTAGTGTTCCAGCATCTCGACGCTCTCCTGGTCAATCATCTCGGGGATGCCGAAGCGGAAGAACAGCTGGTTGTAAATGGCGCACCGGGCCCGGAGCTCCTCCGGGGTGGTGGGCTGGACCACGGGGTTGACCCAGCCGTCGGCCAGCAGAAGCATGGCCTCCGCCAGCGCCTTGGGGTGCTTCGTGCGGATGGTCCCGTCGGCCATGCCCTGGCGGATGATGGGCTCCAGGAATTCCGGCACGACCTCCGTAAAAAGGCTCTGTATTTCCGCCGCCAGAAACTTGGGGTTATCGATGAGATAGGGCATCATGGAGTACATTTTCGACTGCTTGTCCGGGTGCAGGGAGACCTTGAAGATGGTCCGCAGCTTCTCCAGGCCGTTGAGGGAGGGGTCGTCCCGGACGGCCGCCAGCTCCCCGGCGTTCCGCTGTCCGATGCGGTCGCAGACGGAGTAGAAAATGTCCTCCTTGGAGGTGAAGTGATGGTAGATGGCCCCCTTGGAGAGGCCCGTGGCGTCGATGATGTCCTGGAGGGAGGCCCGGTCATAGCCCTTCTCGATGAACAGCCGTTCCGCCGTGTCCAGGATTTTCCGCACCGTCTCCTCCGGGTACTTGTTCCGCGCCATGGGCTCACCTCCTGCAAACAAACCGGCGGTCTGTTTACAGGATAGCATGACGGGGGGCGGATGTCAAGAGGAAACCTCGGGAGGGGACGGCGGAAATAGAGCGGCGGCGCGTCTTGCGTTTTCGCATTTTTCTGGTATAATGGGCTCAATAAGGAATGAAGCCGGGGCGGCCCCGGCGCGTCCTCCGGGGGCCCCAGGGGAAGCGAGACGCGGACAGAGGAGATTTTCTATGCGAGCAACCAAGAAAACCTGGCACAATGTGCTGTACATCTGCATCCTGCTGGCGGCGATTTTTCTGCTGTTCCGCTGGTATGCCACCGCGAACAGCCAACGGATCGAGCGGCAGAACCTGAACTACGCCATGGACTCCGCCGACCAGACCGCCCAGCGAATCGAGAGCGAATTCAACAACGCCCAGCTGCGGCTGCGCAACTACGCCTATCTGCTGGGCTCCAATCAAAGCCGGCCGGAGGTGACGGCTGAGCTGCTGAAGGGGATGGAGGAGCACGCCTCCTTCGACGCCATCCGCTTCACCAACGCAGAGGGACTCAACCTGGCCTCTGACGGGCAGACCAACGACAGCTCGGACCGGAACTATTTTCTCAGCGGCATGCGGGGAGAGAGCGGCCTGGAGGTGGTCCGGTCCCGGCAGACCGGCCAGCTCATGACGGTGTTTTACGCCCCCATCGAATACGACGGCGAGATCACCGGCATGCTGCTGGGGCTGTACTTCGCGGAGAACTACCTCCGGGATATGCTGACCGTCAGCTATTTCGGCGAGCTGGCGGACGCCTACCTGTGCTCGGCGGACGGCAGGGTGATCGCCAGCTCCGGCAGCAATGAGAACGATGTGTTCCTCCCCGACCTGCTGCTTGACGGCGGACTCATCGGCGGCGAAACCGCCGGCATCCTCCGGGAGGCTTTTCAGGACGGCACGGAGGACAAGGGCTTCATCTGTCAGGACAGTTATGTGGACAATCTGTGCATGGTCCGCATTACCAACAGCGGATACACCCTGGTCCAGGCCTTCCCCCCCAGCGTCACCCAGTCCATGCTCCGGGAGGCCAACCACACCGGCATGGTCCTCCAGGTGATTTTGATCTTCCTTTTCGCGGCCTATATTCTGGTCCTGCTGATCCGGGGGCGGGCCCGGCGGAGAATGCTGGAGAAGCAGAACACCCAGTTCGGCTATGTGCTGGACGGCCTGAACACCCTGTTCTCCTCCCGGTATCTCACAGTGGACCTGGAGAAAAACGCGTATTCCTACATGGGGGGCATCCGTCCCCTGAGCAGCAGCCTGGCCATGGAGGGCTCTTATGACGACATCATCCGCATCCATTCCCAGGATATCGTCGAGGAGGAGGGAAAAGCGCAGTACCGGCAGACCTTCAACGCGGAGGCCGTCGCGGAAATCCTCTCGGATCAGGACACGTATACTTACGAGTGCCACGTCTGCCGGAACGGCAAGGAGGACTGGGAGCATCTGATTGCCGTGTGCCTCCAGCGGAAGGAGGGGCGGGCCGTCCGCATTCTCTTTGTCCGGCAGAACATAACGGAGCTGAAGCAGCGGGAGCTCCAGAGCCAGAAAGCCTTATCCGTCATGAACCGCAAGGAGCGGCAGTACCGCATCGCCATCACCTCCACCGCCTTCTGCACCTTTGAGTTCAACCTCACCAGGGACCTGATTGAACACGATGTCACCCGGGTCATCGACGGGCGTCAGGTCTCCCTGCTGGAGAAAACCGGCCTGACGGCCCCCTGCCCCGCCTCCGAGTGCTTCGCGCGGTGGGAGTCCTTCGTCCTGGAGGAATCCCTGGAGGAGTACCGGGCGGCGGTGAACGCGGAGCGGCTGCTGGAGCGCTTCGAGCGGGGGGAGATGGAGGTCAACGTGGACTACTGGGGCTGGGAGAGCCACGGGAAGCCCATGTGCGTGCGCCAGACCTTCATTATGACCCAGGAGGACGACTCGGAGGACGTGATGGTCATGGTGGTGTCCAAAGACATCACGGCCCAGGTCCAGAAGCAGCGCCAGCAGACCCAGGCCCTTCAGGACGCGCTGATGCAGGCCCAGCGGGCCAGCAACGCCAAAACCACCTTCCTCTCCAACATGTCCCACGACATCCGAACCCCCATGAACGCCATCATAGGCTTTGCCACCATCGCGGTGAGCCATATTGAAAACCGGGACCAGGTGCGGGACTGCCTCCAGAAGGTCCTCTCCTCCAGCAACCATCTTCTCAGCCTGATCAACGACATCCTGGACATGAGCCACATTGAGAGCGGAAAGGTCCAGATCAAGGAACAGGAGTGCAACATCTCCGAGGTGACCCACAATCTGGTGAACATCATCCAGCCCCAGGTGAAGGCCAAGCGGCTGGAGCTGTTCATCGACACCTTCAATGTGAACAACGAAGATGTCATCGCCGACCCCCTGAAACTGAACCAGGTGTTCATCAACCTGCTGAGCAACGCCGTGAAATACACCCCGGCGGGGGGCACGGTGAGCTTCCGCATCCGCCAGGAGACCACCTTCCACCGGGGCTACGGGGACTACGTGTTCATTGTCAAGGACAACGGCATCGGCATGTCCCCGGACTTTGTGGAGCATATCTTTGAGCCCTTCGAGCGGGAGGACACCGCCACCAAAACCGGCATCCAGGGCACGGGCCTAGGCATGGCCATCACGAAAAACATCGTGGAAATGATGGGCGGAACCATCACGGTCCAGAGTGAGAAGGGCAAGGGCAGCGAGTTCCGGGTGGAGCTGAGCTTAAAGCTCCAGGAGATGGAGAAGGACGCGGCGCGCATCAGGGAGCTGGAGGGCCTCCGGGCCATCGTGGTGGACGACGACTGCGACAGCTGCGAAAGCGTGACCCGGATGCTCAAGCAGATCGGCATGCGGGCGGAGTGGACCACCTCCGGCAAGGAGGCGGTCTACCGGGCCAGGAGCGCCCACAGCGAGGGTGACTCCTACCACACCTACATCATCGACTGGCAGATGCCGGAGATGAGCGGCATCGAGACCTGCCGCCGCATCCGCTCCGCCATCGGCCGGGACGCCCCCATTATCATCCTCACGGCCTACGACTGGACGGACATCGAGGAGGAGGCCAAGGAGGTGGGAGTCACCGCCTTCTGCGCAAAGCCCCTGTTCATGTCCGATCTGAAAGCCGCGCTGCTGGCGGCCAACAACCTGGCGGAGAAGAAGGGTGAGGAGCCCTCCTGGATGGAGGCGGATTTCAGCGGCAAGCGGGTTCTGCTGGTGGAGGACAACGAGCTGAACCGGGAGATTGCCCAGGCCATTCTGGAGGAGACGGGCTTTACCGTGGAGACCGCGCCGGACGGCACCGACGCGGTAGACATGGTCCGCCGGGCGGACGAGGGCTGGTACGACGCCGTTTTGATGGACGTGCAGATGCCGGTGATGGACGGCTACGAGGCCACGCGGACCATCCGGGCCCTGCCCCGGCAGGATGTGAAAAGCCTTCCGATCATCGCCATGACGGCAAACGCCATGGAAGAGGACAAGGAAACCGCCCTGAAAAGCGGCATGAACGCCCACATAGCCAAACCCCTGGATATAGAGCTCTTTATGCAGATTCTGGGGAAGTATCTGGGGTGAGGGAGATACGAAAACTACACAGCGTCTTTTCGGCGGGCCGTCCCTCCTCTCAGGAGAAGACGGCCCGCTTTTCTATTCATACGCCAGGCCGCAGATGCGGCGAAAAAGGCGGCCGCATGGTGATTTCACGCCATGCAGCCGCCTTGTACTGCCTATTTGGGGGAAGCGCCTCAGAGGCCCCTTCCCGCTTCACTTAAACGATGTACACCTTTATGTTCTTTTCCCTCAGGATATCCCGCCACTCGGGGCTGATGTTCTCGTCCGTAATCAGAACGTCAATGTCATCCAACTCCCCAAAGTAAGAGGCCCGGACAAAGCCGAACTTGCTGGAATCGGCTAGCAGAATCTTCACAAGGGACGACCGGAGGGCCGCCTGCTTGTTGGCGATTTCGGAATGATAGGCGCAGGTGAGCCCCAGCTTTTCGTGGATGCCGGAGGCGGACAGAAAATACTTGTTCGCCCTGAAGTGGCGGATGGTCTCCAGCCCCTCGTTGGAGCTGAACGACGTGGTGGCAGAGTTCAGCTGTCCGCCCACTAGGGTCAGGTCTACATGGCTTTTGTTGAGCAGCTCGCTGAAAATGTTAAAATTATAGCAGAGCGCAGAAAAGCACAAATCCTCTGAGATATGGCAGGCCAGACGGATGGTGGTGGTTCCAGTATCGATGATCACGGAGTCGTTCGGCTCAATCAGGGTGGAGGCGAACTGTCCGATCCGGTCCTTTTCCAGGTAATTCTTCACTGTTTCACTCTGAAAATTGTACTTCTCTTTCAGCCGCGGGCCCTGCTCGGCCAGGGTAAAGGTTCCCGATCTCGCCCCGCGGGCGACCAAATTGGACGTTTGCAGCATGGAAAGGTCCCGGCGAATGGTCATCTCAGAAAAGCCGAGCCGTTCGGAGAGCTGTTTCGCGGTCAAAAATTTCTCCTCCTCAAACAGAGAGAGCATTTGATTGACACGTTCCTGTTTTTTTCCCATAAAGACCTCCCATTTGATAAATGGCAACGTTAACATTGCTATTTTATTTTAGGATACTATAAAAAGGAAGGGATGTAAACAAAAACGTATCCCATCATCACAAGTTTGACGGCAGATTCAGCGCTCAGCAAGGCTGTGGATGAGCTCGCTGAAACGAAATGCGTCCCATGCGCTTCTTCCTATAAATAATCCGTTGACCTCTGAAAGCTGGAGATAGCTCTCCGCGTTTTCCGCATTGACGCTGCCTCCGAAGAGCAGAGGGACCTCTTCGCCCCGGCGGCCCCACAGACGAAGGAGCGCGCCGCGAATCTCCCGAAACCGGCAGCCCGCGTAACCGGGTTCCGCCTGCTGTCCGTGGGCGCCAATGGCCCAGACTGGCTCATACGCAATCCACAGGCGGTCCGCGCACTCCGGTGAAAGCCCGTCCAACGCGGCGGCAAGCTGGCCGCGCAGAACCTCGTCCATGCGTCCGGCCTCTTTTTCCCCGGCCGTCTCTCCTACGCAGAGCAGGACCGTAAAGCCGTGCCGGAGGGCGCTGTCCGTTTTCAACCGGATCATCTCTTCCGTTTCGCCAAAAACGTGACGACGCTCGGAGTGGCCGAGCTCCACAATGTCCACGGACAGCTCCCTGAGCATCAGGGGCGAGACCTCCCCGGTAAACGGCCCCGCCTCCGCCCAGTGCATGTTCTGCGCGCCGATCTGAATCCGCCGGTGGTCCGCCAGACGGGAGGCGTCCGCGATGGCGGGAAAGGATGGAATCACAAATAACTGGAGCCGGTCCGGGTCCAGATCTCCTGTCAGCGCGGAGAGCAGGGAGATGTACTCCGCCGTGTCCCGGTTGGTCTTGTACATTTTCAGGTTGGTCCCCAGATATAATTTGGATGTCATTTGAAGTTCTCTCCCTCGATGGCCGAAATGGCGTTCACCTTAGGGCGGGACGACTCCACCGCGTGCCCCAGAGAGAGCCACTCCGTCAAAAGCATTTTGGCGCTTTCCAGCCCAATCACCCTGGAGCCCAGGCAAAACACGTTGCAGTCGTTGCTGAGCCTGGAACGGGTCCCAGCGAAGCAGTCATGGACCACAGCGGCCCGGATTCCCTTGAATTTATTGGCGGAGATACACATGCCGATTCCGGTGCCGCAGAGGAGAACGCCCCGGCGGCGGTCCGGGTCGGCCTGAATCTCCCTGGCCAGGCGCTCGGCGATGTAAGGGTAATAGGTGTCGTCCGTTTCCAGGCTGACGCCCAGGTCCACCGGGGTGTATCCCAATTGAGTCAAAAGCTCCACGAACGCCGCCTTGTAGGCTACGGCGGCATTGTCGCTGGCAATGTAGATTCTTTCTTCCATGGGCGATCTCCTTCACTGTTTCGTGACGTATGCGTGCATTGCCTCAAAGATAATCTGAACGGAGGTCGCGCCGGCGTCCTGATGTCCGATGCTGCGTTCCATCAGGGACTTTGCCCGGCCAAATTTCGCGGCATAGCGCTTGGTGTTCTCAACACCCTCCGCGGCGGCGCTTGACGCGGCGGCAAGGAGCTGGCAGAGGTCCTTAGAATCAAGAGCCTCCATGGCGAGGACGGCGGGCTCCAGGGCGTCTACCATGGTCTTGTCCCCCGGCTGGGCGCCGCCCCGGGTCTTCACAGCCTCCAGGGAGCGGCGGAACAGCGGGACCAGCGTGCCGGCCTCCAGGGTTTCCGCTTCGGGAACAGCTTTCGCGCCGGCCTGAAAAAGGGTTCCAAAGATGACGCCGGAGGCGCCGCCCATGGACATCATCATGGCGCGGCCCATGGTTTTGAAAAGGGTGTTGACCGAGGCGGACTCAGGCAGCGCCCGGAGGGCCTCCCCGGCCTTGCGCATGCCGGTTTCCATACCGATCCCGTGGTCTCCGTCGCCGATTTTGGAGTCGATCTCCGTGAGCAGGGGCTTGCTTTCTATCACGGCCTGGGCGGCAGCGAGGAGCATTTCCTTTGTCTGTGCGGCGCTTAATGCGTTCATCTGCGGTCCTCCTTGGCGTAGTAGGGACTGTAACAGGGGGCGTCGTAGTATTTCAGGAGCTCGTCGTCCAGCCTGAGCAGGGAAACGGAGAATCCCCCCATCTCCTGGCAGGTGCAGATGCGGTCGATGCAGCCGTCATGAATCGTCAAGCCGTCCCCGCGGACAAGCTGGGCGAACTTCCGGTATACGATGTTGAGCTCCAGCAAGGTCGTGGAGCCGAGACCGTTGACCAGGACGGAAAACCTCTCTCCCGGCAGGGGGCGGACCTCCGCTTTCAGCTCCCGGTAGAGCCGTTCCGTAAGCGCGTCGGCGGACTGCATCACCGTGCGTTCGATGCCGGGTTCTCCGTGGAGCCCCATGCCGTACTCGATTTCCGTCTCACCCAATTCAAACGTAGGGCGGTCCAGGCCGGGTATGGAGCCGGGCGAGGTGGCCAAGCCGATGGAAGCCGTGCGGTCCCGCGCCTTCTCCGTAATCCGAAGGACCTCCTCCATGGGCAGACCGGCGTCGCAGGCAGCGCCAGCGATTTTGATGACGAACACGTCCCCGGCGATGCCCCGGCGGTCCTGGATTCCGTCTCTCGGAGCGGAGGCGCAGTCGTCCCAGACGCGGACATGGGCGCAGGCAACTCCCGCGTCCTCCAGCATTTCCTCGGCCACGTCAAAATTCAAATTGTCCCCCGCGTAGTTTCCATATACGAACAGAACTCCGGCACTGCCGGGAAGGTCCATAACCGTGTCGTAGATAAGCTGAGGGTTCGGCGCGGCAAACACGTTCCCGCAAACTGCGGCGTCGGCCAGCCCGTATCCCACGAGACCGGGAAAGAGGGGCTCGTGGCCGCTGCCGCCGCCAACAATCAAGCGGACCTTGTCCCCCGATCTGTGGTTTTTCAGGACGACGCTGGTGCGGCCATCCCGCAGCGGGGCGTAAAGAGAGGAGTACGCGTCGACAAAGCCCTCCAATTGCTGGAGGACGATATTCTCACCTGGATTATATATCTTCTTCATAGAAACCTCCGTTTCTCATGAACCGTACAGTCCGGCTTAGGTGGGAGAAAAAATGTCGGGGGCCGCCGCCCGCAGCCGGGCCCCGCGGAGGGTACGCGGGTGCGCGGCCGGGGCGGCCTCTCGTTATTTTCCGGCCTCCCTGGCGGCGGCCAGAGACTCCTTGCAGGCCTCCGTGAACATAATCAGGTCGTTGTAGGTGATGTAGTCCGCGCCGGCGGCCAGCCATTTCTTAGCCTGTCCCTTGTCGGCCACAAACATGCCGGCTTTTTTCCCGCACACGTTGGCTTTCTCAATCATCTCCCGGATGGCGGCTTCCACCCGGGGGTGGGTGACCTCGCCGGGAATGCCCAGAGAGGCGGAGAGGTCCATCGGCCCAAAGAAGACGGCGTCCAGGCCCTCCACCTTCAAAATGTCGTCATAGGCGGCGATGCCCTTGACCCCCTCAATCAGGGCCACTACGGACAGCTCCCGGTTGGTTTTCGCAAAATATTCCACCGTGTCGTTTACGCCGAAGTCGTTGTTGCGGGTGTAGGGACAGGCCCCCCGCTCTCCCTGGGGGGCGAACCGGGAGAGCTTGACCGCCCGCTCCGCCTCCTCCACGCTGCCGACGCCCGGGACCATCACGCCGGAGGCTCCCAGGTCCAGGGCCCACTTGACATAGGTCTCCGTTAATTCGGGGACGCGGATGAGGGTCGCGATTCCGGCGGCGTCCGCCGCGCGCACCAAATCAATGTTCGGCGCGATTCCCCAACAGGCATGCTCGTTGTCTATGATCACGAAGTCGAATCCAGCAGCCGCAGATACCTCAATGATTTCTGCGCAGTTTGATGAGAGGAAGTAGCCAATCACTTTACGGTCAGACGCGAAGAGACTCTTGAATGTCTTTTTCATAGCACACCTCACAAAATTTTCTGAATGCCCGATGAAAGCATCTGAAAGCAGTATAACATCCGCAAACAAAAAAAGCAAGGTAAAATGTTAAAATATATCAAGATAATGATTGCTAAAATCAAAAACGCGAAATTTATGTTGACTGTGAAACAAAAAAGAGATAGAATAAGTGTGATTTCCATGCAACTGCAAATAAAACTGGGCAAAATAAACATAATGGGAGGAGAATGTTTGTGAAATTGGCGATTGCGATTGCCTCCGAAAAGGCGGCACCCTCGGCTTTTGTGGTGTGGCGGGGTTTCGGACCGGCGATAGAGAAGGCAAAGAGGGCCGGGTTCCAGGGGGTGGAGCTGGCCCTGCGCTCTGAGCGGGAGTTTGAAAGTGAGGGTCTGGCGGAGATTCTTCAAAGGAACAAGATGTCCGTCAGCTGCGTCAGCACGGGGCAGGTCTTTGCCGCCGACGGGCTCTATTTCACCCATGAGGACCCAGCGGTCCGAAAGCGAACGGTGGAGATCTTCCAGGGCCTGATCCGGGTGGCGGGCCGGCTGGGCGCGATGGTGAATATCGGGAGGGCGCGGGGCCTGCTCACGCCGGAACGGACGCGGGAGGAGACAGAAGCGCTGTTTTTGGACAGCCTCTCCCAGCTGATTCCAGAGATGGAGCGCTGTCACGTGGACGTTGTGATTGAGCCGGTGAACCGGTACGAAATCAATTACCTGAACAACACCGACGAGGTATGCGCGCTTCTGCGGAAGCTACATCATCCCCGCTTCGGGGTCATGCCGGATGTGTTTCACATGAATATTGAGGACGACGACATCTGTGAGAGTCTGAAGCGGAACCGGGAATATATCAAATATGTACACCTCGCGGATTCTAACAGGTACTATCCCGGCAGAGGGCATTTGAACTTTGAGAAGATTCTGGGAACCCTGCGGACGGTTGGATACCAGGGCTGGTGCGCGGTGGAGATTCTGCCCGACCCGGACCCGGACACGGCGGCTTTTTCTGCGGCGGAGGCCCTGCTTCCCTTTTTCAGCGTGGAGTAGAGGAGAGGAAAATAATGGATACGGAGCAAAAAAGACGAAGTGAATTTGCCGGGGTCTGTCATCTGGTACAGCAAAAGCAGCTGGTGTTCGGCGCGGGAGGGAATCTGAGCCTGCGCCTGGGAAAACAGGTTCTGATGACCCCCAGCGGACGTGCCCTGGAATTTCTCCAGGCGGAGGACCTGGTGCTGGTGGAGCCGGACGGCTCCTATTCCGGGCATGGAAAGCCCTCCAGCGAGTACCGCATGCACCTGGGCTGTTATGCCGCGCGGGACGATATCAACGTGATCCTGCACCTGCACTCTCTCTACGCGACGGCGGTTTCCTGCTTGAAAACGCTGAACAGGGAACAGGCAATTCCCATATTCACGCCTGGATACGGGAAGCGGGTCGGGGCTTTGCCGGCGGTCGCCTACATGCGTCCGGGTTCGCAGGGCCTGGCAGAGGAGGTAAGCGCCGTCATTGCGGAGAGGAACAGTGTCCTTCTGCAAAATCACGGGATGGTCGTGGCTGGAGAGACCGTGGAGCAGGCCCTGGGCCTTGCTGAGGAGATTGAGGCGGAGGCGCGGATGTATCTTCTGCTGGGTGAACGCGGAAGGGAGCTGAGCTCCCAGGAAATTGAGGACCTGGTACACTACGCCACAGGAGCGGATAAGGAGAAACGCCAATGAAAGATCTGCTGTTGGGAATCGACATCGGCACCACGGGCACAAAATGCACCTTTTATGACATGGCCGGGTCGATGGTGGCCAGCGCCTATCAGGAATACCCCATGCTGAACCCCAGGCCCGGCTGGTATGAACAGGACCCGCAGAAGTGGTGGGATTCCGTCTGCAAAAACCTGAGAGCGTGCTTTTCTTCAAAAAGTGTTGCGAAGGAGCGGGTGCTGGCCATTGGAATCAGCGGCACGAACGCGGTTGTTTTGGTGGACGGGAATGGAAGCGCCCTCTGTCCCGCGCTGGGGCTGCACGACCGGCGGTCTGAGGAGCAGCTGGCCTGGCTGAGGGAGCGGATTGACGGGGCGGAAATCTTAAGAATCACCGGCAACCGGCTGGCGAAGGGCAGCTTCGCGCTGCCTAGGCTGAAATGGATGCAGGAGCAACTGCCGGAGGCTATGGAGAAGAGCCGCTGCTTCCTGACGCCGGGAGGATATGTTACACAGCATCTGACAGGGGAGTTTATAATTAGCCATTCCCGGGCAAATTTAACCTTGATGGCGGACATCCACACGGGGAACTGGTCGGATGCCATTGTGGAGGCGGCGGAGTTTCCCCGCAGTCGTCTTCCCAAAAGCGTCGCGCCCTGTACGGTGGTTGGAGCCGTGACTGCGGCGGCGGCGGCAGAGACCGGACTGCTGGAGGGGACGCCGGTGGCGGCGGAAAATGTGGATACCGTTGCCGCCACCCTGGCGGCGGGCGCCGTGGAGCCGGGAGACATCGCCATTACTATCGGAAGTAGCGGGCGGGTCTGCTGCATCAGCGGCCGCCCAATGATCAATGAAAAGCTCTTGAACTGTGAGAGCCCCATTCCCGGGAGATGGACGGTCATCCAGACCACGGACAACGCGGGCGTTTCCCTGCGATGGTTCCGGGATGTCTTTGGAAAGACCGCTGCGGAAGAGGTGCGGGGCGGCGAGTCCATCTACGATGTCTTCAACCGGATGGCGGCGGCGGTTCCCCCCGGAGCGGAGGGACTGCTATATCTTCCCTATCTATCTGGAGAGCAGAGCCCGATTTGGAACCCCAGTGCCCGGGGCGTGTTCTTCGGCATGGGGCTGGAGAGCGGCTATGGGCATTTCGTCCGGGCGGTGATGGAAGGCGTCGCTTTTTCTATTAAGGATTGCCTGGGTGTGCTGGAGCTGGAGGAGCTCCCCCCGTTTATTCCCATGGGCGGCGGCGCGGCAAACAGCGGCCTCTGGTGCCAGATTTTCGCGGACGTTCTGGGATGCCCGATCTCTAAAGCGCCATACGCCGAGACGGAGACCTTGGGCGCCGCCATCACGGCGGTCAAAAGCGTGGGCAGCCCCTTCCCGCGCGGGGAGGCGGCGCCGGATAAGGCGCCCCTGTTTATGCCGCGCCGGGAGTACACGGAACGCTATCAAGAGTCGTTCAGAAAGTACAAATCTGTGTACAACCATTTAATCTGTGATTTTGGTGGTTAACCCAGCAGAAAATGTTAAAAACTTTGTTTATAATAACAATTATGATATTCTATTTGTAGTGAACCTAACAAAATAAGATTATACACCATTATTTTGATTGATATTAACAAAATAATGGTGTATAATTACAAATGCAGATAGGGATTTTCCTCTTAAATGGGCCTTATTTGTTGCAAAAACCACTAATTATGACAAAAAGGAGAATGTTGCGATGGAAAAGAAGAGAGTTTTAAGCATTATTATCACATTAGTAATGGTATTTTCTCTAACCGCGTGTGGGAATTCCCTGAATGCCCCGGTGACAAACGGAACAGATCAGGCAAAAACGGACACTGGCACGGACAAAGACACCTCCGCGCCCAGCGAAAACAAAGAAGCTACCTATGTCATGAACATCGGAAACGTCGCCGGAACGGATCACCCCATCAACGTCGCGCTGCGCAGCTTTAAAGCGGCGGTGGAAGAGCGCACGAACGGGGACCTGACGGTTGACATCTACGACAATTCCGTCCTGGGCGGCGAGCTTGAGCTGCTGGAACAGGTCAACAACGGGCTCCTGGAGTCGGCGGTGGAAATGGGCGGTTCCAACTGGGAATCCTACAACGGCGCGGCGGACGTGGCGCTGATCCCCTTCCTCTTCAAAAGCGTCGAGGACGGCCGGAACGCCTGGAACAACACGGATTTCAGCCGGAAGTTTGAAGAGGAAATCATCAAGCCCAACGGCGCGACCATGCTGTCCGTCTGGGAGAGCGGCATGCGGCACATGACCAACAATACCCGCCCGATTGAAAAGCCTGAGGATATGGCGGGAATCGCATTCCGCACGTCCCAGAACGACATGAAACTTCAGATGTTCGACGCGCTGGACTCCTCTGTCCAGATGATTGCCTTCGGCGAGCTGTTCTCCGCTTTGCAGCAGGGAACCGTGGACGGGCAGGAGAACCCCCTGTCCAACATTGAGTCCTCCTCTCTGAACGAGGTGCAGAAGTACCTCTCCATGACCGGGCATATGTATGATGTCTGCGTGTTTATCTGCAACACCGCCTGGTATGAGGGCCTGCCTGCGGAGTACCAGACGATTCTGATGGAAGAGGCGGCGAACGCGCGCCTGGTGGAGCTGGAGGAGAACGACGAGAACGTCATCCGTCAGCGCCTGGAGGAAAAGGGAATGCTGACCAACGAGGTGGACAAGGACGCTTTCATCGAGAAAATGTCCGATATCTGGACCCGGTTCGATAAGGAATACGGCCCCGAGTGGATTGACCTGGCGCTTGCCGCCCAGGGCCTGAACCGGTAACTTCGGCGGCGGCGTTTGACAGGGCGGCCCGCCTGAGAAAAGGGGAGGGGGAGATCTGGTGTATACCGCAGCCGGTCTTCCCCTTCTTCCCTTCGGATGCCGCGGGACGCCTGCCATATCTGAAACGCGGAAACGCCGCCGGCCCGTTGGAGTTACACGACTGACTGGAATAGTTTATAGGAGGTGCTGGAGTGGGAAAATTACTTCATTTTATCCGGGAGGCGCTGAAGGTCACTTGCTGTCTGGTGCTCAGCCTGATGAGCGTCATTGTGTTCATGCAGGTGGTAAACCGCAACCTGTTCGATAAATCCTTCGTGTGGGTGGAAGAGCTTGCGGGTATGTGCATGGTTGGAATCGCGTTCCTCGGCGCGGCTCTGGCAACCAGCAACGACGGGCACACGCGCATCGACTTTGTGATTTTGAAGCTACCGAAACGCGGGACCACTATCATGTACATGATCGGAAACGCGATCTGCGCGGTCTTCGTCTGCATCTTGGCCTACTACTCTGTCCCGCTGATTCAGGGCTCTTTGAACAGCTTGACGCCCAGGCTGAAGCTGCCTTACGCCATCAACTATATCGTGGTGCTGATCAGCGCGGTGCTGATGCTGGTTTACCTGATTGCCCTTATCATACAGGACTGGAAAAAGTTGAAGACGATTCCCAAGGGGGCGAAGAACTCCCTGGAGGAGACGCTGGAGAGCAGTATGGAGGCTGAGCTCGGAGGTAAGGAGGGGATTGGAGAATGAACCCAATCGCATTGCTGTTTATCACCCTGGCGGTCTGCCTGATCATCGGGATTCCAGTCAGCTTTTCCATCGGTATCAGCTGCATGATGTTCCTGGCGGCGAACGGATATCCCCCCATGAGCATTCTGGTGCAGCGCATGGTGGGAGGCGCCCAGTCCTTTACATTGATGGCTCTGCCCATGTTCGTGTTCGCGGGAGCCCTGATGGCTTACGGCAGTACGCCCAGGCTGATGCGCCTAGCCAATATGCTGCTGGGGAAGATGCCCGGTGGACTGGGCGCGGCGGCCATGGCGACCTGCGGCTTCTTCGGCGCGGTATCAGGCTCCGGCGTGGCGAGCACCGCGGCCATCGGCGGCATTATGGGCCCCGAGATGGTGAAGCAGGGATATAGAAAGGGCATTACCGCCGGTCTCCTGGCGGCGGGCGGCGCAATGGCCAGCATCATCCCGCCCAGCATCGTGATGGTGGTCTATTCCGCCTCCGCCGGCGTCTCCATCGGGGACATGTTCCTCAGCGGGTTTGGCCCGGGCATCCTGACCATTGGCGCGCTGATTGCCTTGAACTGCTTCATCGCGAAAAAGAGCGGGACCATGAATCTGGACCACACCTACACCGCCGCCGAGCGTCTTTCCATCTGGCTGGACGCCCTGCTGCCCCTGGTCACGCCCATTATTATCATCGGGGGCGTACTCAGCGGGCTCCTGACCGCCACGGAGGCGTCGGTCGTGGCCGCGCTCTACGCGCTTTTGCTGGCGGTGTTTGTGTACCGGGAGCTGAACTTCAAGACCTTCGTCAAGGTCGCCTATGAGAGCGTGATCTCAAGCGCCATTATCCTGTTCATCATTGCCGTGGCCTCTCCCTTCGGCTGGATTATGGCGACCCAGAATGTGCCGCAGATGTTTACGCAGGCGCTGCTGGGCTTTACGAACAACCCCTATGTCATTCTGGGAATCTTCTTTATCCTGCTGCTGATCCTGGGCTGCTTCATGGAGACCATTTGCATCATCATCCTTATGACGCCCATTTTGCTGCCCATCGCCATGCAGATGGGCCTGCATCCGGTCCACTTCGGCATCGCGATGCTGATGAATCTGGCGGTGGGCGGCTGCACGCCTCCGCTGTCGGTGTGCCTGTTCACCTCCTGCCGAATCCTGAAAATGCGGGTGGAGGAGTCTTTCCCGGATATGTGGTACGTCCTGATTACCGTCACGGCCTGCGCGCTGATTACACTGTCTTTCCCGCAGCTATCCATGTTCCTAGTGAACCTGTCAAAGTAGTCTCAAAAAGAAACTTCAATCTATGAGGAGGAAAATCGAAGTATGATGCAGCAGAATTTTAAGGCCCTTTTGAGAGAGAACGAGCGGGTTGCCGGCCTGTTTTTAAACGCCGCCTGCCCTGAGCTGCTGGAGATTGCCGCCTACGCGGGATTCCAGTTTGTCATCATAGACAACGAGCACGGAAGCTGGGACGGCGCCACCCACGCCCACATGATCCGCGCGGCGGACGCGGCGGGCATTGTGCCCATTATCCGCGTGTCCCGCATTGATGAAACCGAAATCAAGAAGGCTCTGGACTCCGGTGCGGCGGGTGTTATGATTCCCGGAGTCAGCAGCGTGGAGGACGCGAAGCTGGCGCTTCAGTACAGCAAGTTTGCCCCCATGGGCAGCCGGGGCGCCTGCCCCTACGTCCGCGCCAACCAATTCAGCGCCGGGGACAGGACGCAGTATTTTGACGCCTGCAACCGGGAACAGGCCGTCGTCATGCTCATAGAGGGCAAAGAGGGGCTCCAGGCCTTCGACGACATCATCGCCATGGACGAGGTGGACTGCGTGTTCTTCGGCCCCTGCGATATGGCGGTCTCTCTGGGGCATCCCGGCGAGGATGAGCACCCCGAGGTAATCAAGGCAATCACCGACATGATTGCGCGGGCAAAGTCCAAGGGCGTCTACTCGGGCATGATGGGCTTTGACGGAAAGAACAGCCGCAGCTGGCTGGACAAGGGAGCGGATTACGTCTGCGCTCTGAGCGACGTTGGGCTGTTCTACGAGGTCTGCAAAAAGACCGTGGATGAAATCAAGGAATAAGCCCCGCCTTCATGGCCGGGAAGCGCCGCTGAACAGAATGAAAGAACTCCGGGCCCCGTGGGCCCGGAGTTCTTTTCACGCTGGCGGCGCTGGGGAAACTGCCGGAAAGACGGCCCGGCATAATTCGCCGCGCTGAGAGCTCACTGAATCTTCTCAAAGACGTTTTTCAGGCTTGGATACAGCAGGCGGAACTGCTGATAGCGCTCCTCGTACTTCTTTGTCAATTCCAGATCCGGCTCCTCTGCCGCCGTGGTTTTGACAATCTGCCCGGCGGCCTCCTGCACGCTGGAATATTCCCCGCCGGCCACCATGGCCAATATGGCGGCACCCATGCTGGGGCCCTCCTCACAGGCGGGAATGTCCAAGGCCAGCTGAAGCGTATTGGCTATGATCTTTCGCCACAGGGGGCTCTTGGCCCCGCCGCCGCAGATCGTGGCCCGGGGCAGGACGATGCCCAGGGACCTGGCGATTTCAAGCATGTCCCGCATCCCGAAGGCCACCCCCTCCAGGACGGCCTGGGTCAGATCATGACGGCTGGTATCCAGCGTGATGCCCGTAAAGGTCCCCCGGGCGTTGGGGGCGTTCCAAGGAGAGCGCTCGCCCATCAGATAGGGCAGGAAAAAGACATGATTCTCCCCCAGGCCCCGGATTTCGCTTTGCAGGGCGGCGTAATCCTTGACCTGCAAAATCTCTCCGGCCCACCACTCGTTGCAGGCCGCGGCGCTCAGCATGCAGCCCATCAGGTGATAGTTGCCATCCGCGTGGCCGAAGGAATGGAGGGCGTAAGCGCTGTCCATGCGGAACGTGCGGGAGGAGATGAACAGGGTTCCGCTTGTGCCCAGGGACAGATTGCATTTTCCGTCCCCGACGGTGTTGGTGCCCACGGCGGCCGCCGCGTTGTCTCCAGCCCCGGCCGCGACCACGACTCCCTCCGGCAGTCCCAACGCGCCGGCCAGCTCCCGTTTCAAGGTGCCCACCTGCTCATAGCTCTCATAGACCCTTGGCAGGCAGCTCTGGTCGATTCCGCAGATCCGGCACATCTCCCCGGACCAGCTCCGGTTTTTCACGTCCAGCAGGAGCGTCCCCGAGGCGTCCGAAACGTCCGTGCAAAAGGTCCCCGTCATGCGGTAGCACAAATAGTCCTTGGGGAGCATGATTTTCTGGATGCGCTCGAAATTCTCCGGCTCGACCTGTTTCAGCCACAGCAGCTTTGCGGCGGTGAAGCTGGCGAAGGAGATGTTCCCCGTGCAGGCGGCAAGCGTGTCCTGCCCAACCTCGGTGTTGAGATAATCGGATTCCCGCTTTGCCCGTCCGTCGTTCCACAGGATGCAGGGGCGGATTACCCGGTCTTCCCGGTCGAGAATTACCAGACCGTGCATCTGTCCCCCAAAGCTCAGTCCGGCAATGCGGGACTTGTCCGTGCCGGCAATCAGCTCCGCCATGCCGTCTACCGCAGCGTTGTATCAGTCCTCCGGGTCCTGTTCGGACCACCCTGGGCAAGGGAAGGACAGGGGATATTTTCGGAAGACCTCCTTCAAAACCTCGCCGGTTTCGTTTGTCAGCAGGAGCTTGACGGCAGACGTGCCCAGATCAATTCCGATATACTGCATATCGATGTTCCCTCCATCTTTAGAATCTTATATTTCAACGGACAGCGGCCTTTGGGTGTGCGGAATTTCCTATCAAAGGCCATTTCCATATTGCCCGGCATGCGGAAGGTTCCCCTATGCGGCGCTCTCAAGCGCCCCACACAAAGGCGAACAGCAGGAGCACCGCCAAAAAGCAGACGTTCGTAAACGTGAAGTACCGGAAGTAAGCGCCCTTGGCCCCTCCCTCTTCCCGGGCAACCAGCTTGTAAGAAATCAGGCTGGCCATGGACGCAATCAGCGTTCCCAGTCCGCCGATGTTTACGCCCACTGCCAGGGATGCCAGGTTCTCCGTGAACCCGGACAGCAGCAGCGCGGCTGGTACGTTGCTGATCACCTGACTTGCGGAGGCGCCCGCCAGCAGCTCGTTGCCGGAGACCATTTGCTGGAGGAGGTCGTAAAAAACGGGAAGCCTGCCCATGTTGCCGATGAACACGAAGAACCCCACAAAGGTCAGGAGAAGGCTGTAGTCCACACGGGCAAAAATGGACCTGTCAATCAGCGCCAGCCCGATTACCGTAATGATAAGGGTCCGCCCGCAGGGCACCGCCCTGGCCACGGTCAGCAGGTCCAGGACAAAGAGGGCGAGATACGCCGCCAGCCGGACGGCTTTCTCAGAGAGCCGGACCTTTTCGCCGAACGAGACCACAATGGGGACATTGTACGCTCTGGATTGAACCGCGCTCCAGACGACGACCAGGAGAAGGGAGACGCATGTGTATGGGAGCATCAGCCGGACGAACGCCCCCAGAGACATCCCCGCCCTGCCGTACAGGTAGAGATTCTGCGGATTTCCTACGGGGGTCAGCATGCTTCCGAGATTCGCGGCGACCGTCTGCAATACCACCGTGGGAATGATGAGCCGCTCCCGGGCCTCCCCGCCGGCCAGGCTGAGAACCGTGAAGGCGAAGGGGACAAAGGTGATGAGCGCCACGTCGTTGGTGACGGCCATACTGGAAAAGAAACAGAGCAGGGTTAAAATCAAGACCAGCTGCCCGGTTTTCCGCACCCTGCCCAAAAGCGCCTGGGCGACCCACTGGAAAAGGCTGGTTTCCCGCAGACCGGCCATTGTCCCCATCAGGCAGAACAGGATGGCCAGGGTCCGAAAGTCAATGTAGGATATGTACTCCGCGTCCGGGCGGACGAGGAACATGGAGCACACGGCCAGCGCCAGTGCGGCGCACAGCACGGTTTCCCCCTTGAAAAAACGGATGAACTTCTCTTTCATCAGAGCGCCTCTTTTGCTGAAATTTCTCTCTCAATATTATATAACATTTTCCGCGAATAATCAACCATTTCAGGACCTGAACCGATAAAAAAGCGTGCAAAAAGCCGGCCGGATTATCCGGCCGGCTTCGCTTGCCGAAAAGGGAATCAGGACCTGTTCAGCGGGGAGTATGCATCGCGTGGACCCGCCCACTCTTACAGCTTTTCCGTTTCGGGAATCAGCCGCACATGGAAGTCATACCGCCCCTCGTCCATGCGGTACTGGGGCAGCAGCCGGGGGCCGCAGCTCTCGGAGCCGATGCCGTTCTGTCCCCGGTCCAGGCACAGCACCGTGTCCCCGCAGGGGACCAGCTCAAAGTTGTGGGCCTTCTCCGTCAGCTCCTCCTGGGTGTAGGGGGAGGCGCTGAAGCTGAAGGGCGCGCCGCTCACGGCGGTGAGCCGGACCCCGCCGCCCGCCGCCGTCACGTAGTCGCAGCCGCAATGGCTTCCATTCTCCTGGGGGCGGATATAATCCTCGTGGAGCCCGGCCACCGGGGCGGCGTACACGCCGTAGCCGGCGGCCCGGCGCTTGTCCGGGTAGCTCTCCCGGGGGCCCAGACCGCAGTATTCCGCCCGGTCCATCCCGCCGGGCAGGAACAGCCGCAGGCCCAGCCGGGGCAGCTCGGGGAACTCCAGGTTCCGCTCCGCCTCCAGCCGCAGGTCCACGGCCCCGTCCGGGAAGACCGTCCACTCCGCCCGGAGGTCCAGGAAGCGCTGCAAGGCCACGGCGGACAAGGACGAGACGGCGGAAATTCGCACGGCCCCCGCCTCCATTTGCCAGCCGGTCCGGTAACAGCGGGTGACGCTCCTGTCATACCCGGCGGCCCGCCACTCCAGCTTTCGCTTGCAGTCGTTGTCGGTGGGGGCCCGCCAGACGTTGACCTCCATGGGCCGGGTGAGGAAGTCCCGCCCACCATAGCTGAGGCGGGTGAACAGTCCTGTCCGCTTGCTGTAGACGTACTCGATTCCCCTGCCGCGGATGGTGAGGAGGTCCTCCTCCTCCGTCACCTCCAGGGCCGGGGCGTCCCCTGCCCGGCGGCTGAGGAGGGCGGCAGCCCGCCGGTTCCTCCCGTCCCCGTTCTCCAGGGGCCGCTCGTCAAAGCCCAGCGGATGCCCCGCCGGAACCAGGTCCGCCGCCTCCCGGCGGCGGTAAGTCAGCCGGAGGAAGCACTTCCCGCTGTCCGGCACGGAGACGGGCAGGGAGACGGTCCCCTCTCCCTGGGGCGGGACGTGCCAGCCCTCCGGAACCTCCCCGGAGGCGACGGGCCTGCCGTCCTGGGTCACCTCGTAGGACAGGCGGACCGCGTCCTCCAGGGCGGTGAAGTCCAGGTAGTTGTGAAGGGTCAGGGCCCCGGTCTCCTGACTGTAGGACACGACGCGGGCGGGGCGGTACACGTTCCAATACTCCAGCAGTCCCGTGTGGGGGGTGCGGTCCGGGCAGACCAGGCCGTCCAGACAGAAATTCCCGTCGTGGGGGAACTCCCCGTGGTCCCCGCCGTAGTAGTACATGGCCCTGCCGTCTTCCGCCCGGCCCTTGTAAATGGCGTGGTCGCACCACTCCCAGACAAAGCCGCCGCACATGACCGGGGCACTTTCGATGAGCTGAAAGTAGTCCTCCAGGTCGCCGGGGCCGTTGCCCATGGCGTGGGCGTACTCGCACATGAGGAAAGGCTTGTCCGGGTCCCCGTCCAGGTAGGCGTGAATCTCCTCAAAGGAGGGGTACATCATGCTGTAGAGGTCCAGGTTGGAATAGTCGTATTTCCGGGTGGGGCTGGTGTAGCGGGCGCTCTCGTAGTGGGTGAGCCGCCGGGGGTCGAAGCCCTTGGTCCAGGCCAGGGCCGCCTCAAAGCAGAGACCGAAGGCACTCTCGTTGCCCATGGACCAGATCAGCACGCAGGGACGGTTCTTGTCCCGGTGGACGCAGCGCTCCACGCGGTCCAGGGTGGCCTCCTGAAAGTCCGGGTTGTCGGCGAAGGGCAGGTTCCAGCGCCGGGCGTGGGTCTCAAAGCTGTCGTTCTCCCGGCAGTAGCGCTCAAAGGCCCCGTGGCTCTCCAGGTCCGCCTCGGCGATGACGTAAAACCCGTACTGGTCGCACAGCTGGCAGAACCAGGGGGCGTTGGGGTAGTGGCTGGTGCGGATGGCGTTGAAGTTGTGCCGCCTCATCAGCTCCAGGTCCCGCCGGACCTGCTCCATGCTGACGGCATAGCCGGTGACGGGGTCGGAGTCGTGGCGGTTGACGCCCCGGAACTTGACGGGCACGCCGTTGAGCAGGACCCGGTTGTCCTCCACCCGGATTTCCCGGAAGCCCACCCGGTCCGTGATGACCTCCCCCTCCGTCTCCAGCACCAGGGTGTAGAGCCGGGGGGCCTCGGCGTTCCAGGTCTGGCAGTCCGGGACCCGGATCTCCGCGTACTGCTGATAGTCCCCGTCCCCCTCCAGGGGCAGGAAAGCGGCCCTCCCCGCCGGGCGGCCCTGGGGGTCATAGAGCGCGGCGGTCAGGGGCACCGGCTCCCGGAAGAACCGGACCCGGACGTTCAGGACGCCCTCCCCGTCCCGGAGGTCCGGGGAGGCGAAGTAGTCAAAGACGCCCTCCTCCGGCCGCTTGAGGAGGTACACGTCCCGGAAGATGCCGCTCATGCGGAACTTGTCCTGGTCCTCCAGATAGCTGCCGTCGCACCATTTCAGCACCAGCGCCGCCAGGGTGTTCTCCCCGTCCTGGAGCAGGTCCGTCACATCAAACTCGCTGGTGGAGTGGGACACCTGGCTGTAGCCCGCGTACTGCCCGTTCACCCAGAGGAAAAAGCAGGAATCCACCCCCTCGAAGTTCAGAAAGGCCCTGGGGGCCGCCTGGTCCCGGCGGTGTTGGAAGCGGCGGACATAGGCCCCGCAGGGGTTGTCCTGGGGCACGTAGGGCGGGTCGGCGGGGAAGGGATAGCGGGTGTTGGTGTACTGGTGCCGGTCGTACCCCTGGGTCTGCCAGCAGCTGGGGACGGGAATGGGGGCGAAGCCCTCCAGGGGGCCATCCGGCTGGTAGAAGGGCGTCTGGAGCTCCCGGAGGCTGGGGTACCAGCGGAAGCTCCAGGTCCCGCTGAGGAGCTGGAAGCGGTCGGACTGTTCCCGGTGCTCCACCAGAGTGTCCATCCGCCGGGAGGCGGGGATGTAGTAGGCCCGGTTGGGCAGGGTCTTGTCGTGGAGCGTGTGCGGGTCCTCGTAATACCTGGGTACGATCATAGGGATTCCCTCCTGTTTTGTGGGCGCCGTTCCGGCCCTTTTCCTTGAAACTAGAATAGCCGGATTCGCCGGGGAATCCTATAGAGAGAATCACCAAAAATAATCCCGTGCCTTTGTGGAACCTCCCGTTTTTGCCGGGCGGGACAGGCGAAAGCCCCCGGCGAGGCCGGAGGCTCTTTTGCGCACTTATTTGTAGCGTTTGAAAGAAACCGTCACGTTGATTCGCTGGACGGTCTCCGGCGAGACGCTGGCCACAAACTCGTTGTGAATCCGGTCCACGTCCTCGTCGATTTCAAAGGCTCTGGTCAGAGTCTGCCCCGGCTGGATTCTCACGTTGCTCAGCCCCCCCTCATAGCCGTTGATCATGCAGGCTCGGCTCGCCGTGCAGATCACCGGGGTATCCCCGTTGTTGGTGACGGTCAGGAGCAAATGCCTCCCGCCGATGGTACTCATGCGCCGCCCGGTGCTGAAGCCCGTCCAAGTTTCCGCCACGGTCTCATCCTCAAAGGTCCATGCGGGTCCCTCCGAGGTGTCCACCGTCTTGGGGTCGATTTCCGTGAAGGGCCCCACCTTCATGCCGAGGACCGGGGCGTCGACGATGGATTTGTCCTCGTCGGTGAGGACCTGATACCGGAGGCCCTCCGACGTGGGGCCCAGGACCACGCTGTTTCGCTTTTCACTCCAGCCGGAGGGAATGTCCAGATAGTCCGCCACCATCTCCACCGGCACATAGTTGTAGGTCTTGCCCGACGGGCCCTCATAGACTATGTAGCCGGGGATGTTCTCGTTCTCCGCCTTGTACTCCTGGCCGGGGGTCAGCATTACCTTGTCCATGACCACCACGCCGCCTGTCCCGATTTGCAGCTTCCCCGCCGCCGCCAGGGCGGACCCCGCCAGGGACGCCAGCAGGGTCAGGGCCAGCAGCCCCGAGACCAAATGCTTCCAAGTTTTCATAGGGTTATACCTTCCTTTCTTTTCCGGCGGGAAGGGAAACCCCTCCCCGTTCCGTTCTGCTTAGTAAACGGAGGGGGAGGGCTTTGTATCCCAGGATTTTCAAAATTTCTAAAATAATTTTTCTACTCGGTCAATCGCTCCAGTTCGCTCAGCTCCACTCTGGTCCCGTTCAGCTTCACCGCCGTTATCGTGGCGGGGTCGATGGGGTGGGGATAGCTGACGCCCACGTCGCCGCCGCAGACTCCTTCCAAGGATGTGCTCATGCCTCTCCCGCCGCCCCGGTTGGAGAGGTCCACATAGCCGCCGTCCTCGGTCCATAGGCCCTGAATGACGCTGAACAGCGCCTTGGACACGTCCTTATCGTACAGCGTGTCCGGGTTCAGCGGTTTCAGCTCGTCGTACTCTTCGGGGCGGACGTACTCCACCGGGGACGAGACCTCAAAGTCAACGTCCATATCAAAGACGGATATCTCAAACCCGGTGAACCGGAAGGGGATTCCGTCGACCGTGGCGGGAACGGTCCCCTGGTAGTGAATGGGCCGGATAGGTTCCCCCAGGGTGAAGGTGAAGTCCATGGGTCCTCTCAAAAACGTGACATCCGGTCCGGGGCCGGTGCGCTCGCTGTCGTGCCACGTGACCGCGCCCTTTCCGTCCACATAGGTGGCGATATTTTTCAGCCGCAGGGTGATTTCCGGCTGTTCCAGATAGTCCTTAAAGGCCATGAAGGTCTCGAAGGTGAGGGTGTTCTCCGTCCGGTCAATCAAGTGAAAGCTCAGCAGACAGACGTGATTCCAATAGCCGGCCTGTCCCAAGTCCATGCGGTTCTGGACAGACCGCTCCAGCAGCTCCTGGGAGTCGTCGCCCACTCCGTCGAAAAAGCTGGCCTCGTCCTTCCACACATATTTCTTCCAGTTCTTTTCCGACAGTAAAAAGCTGCACTCCTCCGTATAGAGGTTGGTCTCCGCGGCTACCTCCTCGGGGATGTCCGGGGCCGTCACCGTCAGGGACATGTGCAGATAGCTTCCGTCCCACACGGCGGCGTTCAGAGTGGCCGTCACGCCGTCCACGGTCTGGCTCTGCTCAATGGCCGTGCCCGTGCGGCTCAGGACCCCCTCCGAAATCTCCGGGGCTTTCGGGTCCACCTCCAGCCGGGGGAACCACTGGGAGAACTGCCCGGTCACCAGGGCGTAGCCGCAGGCGGAGAGCAGAAGCAGGGCCGCCGCGATGACGGCGATCCGCCAGTTCAGCCGCCGCCTCCGGCGGGGACTCCTGGCCTCCCACCGGCGCATCCAGCCCCAGGGGTCCGCCAGAAGGCGCATCCTCTCCCGGAGATAGTCCGGGGAGAAGTCCGCCCCGGCGGCGTCCGCGGTTTCCAGCACGGGCCGGTACTGGTTCAGATTGGCCTCCATCAGCGCCCGGCGCAGCGAAGCGTTAGACTGCGTCATAACGGCATCCCCCCTTCTCCAGCTGTGCCCGCAGCATGGCCTTGCCCCGCATCACCCGGCTGGCCACGGTGGACTCGTTGATGTTCAGCCGCCGGGCAATCTCCCGGTTGGTCTCCTCCTCCACCAGCTTCAGCTCCAGAACCCGGCGGTAGCCCTCCGGCAGGGCCCGGATGAGGGAGACCAGATAGTCGTATTCGTCCTGGTGGTCCTCCGGGGCCGGGGGGTCCCAGTTCTCGGGAAAGGCCACGGTCCGCCGCCGGGAGCGGAGGATGTCCAGGGCGCAGTTCTTGGCGGCGGTGACGGCGTAGCCCTCCGTCTCCGCCCAGGGCAGGACGGTGACCCGCTCCCAGTTTTTCAAAAGCCGGTACCAGGTCTGCTGGGCGGCGTCCTCCGCCTGGTCCGGGTCCCCCAGGACCCGCAGGGCCACGGCGTAGACCTTCTTCTCGTAGGTCTCGTAGAGCTTGGTAAACCTCCGCTGGTCCTCCTCGGTCTCCAGCATGGCCAGGAACATCGCGAGCATGAGCGGTCACATCCTTTGTCTTTGGTCTCACCTAACAAACGGCGGGGGAGGGGAAAGTATCCCGCCGGGGGGAAAATTTTTTTCGGCGTCTCTTACCTATTAAAACGCACCGGCGGGAAAAACGCAACCGGGAAATCCGCCGGGGGCGTGTCCGGTAGGGGCCGCCGCCCCCCGGCGGCCCGTTCCCCTGAAACTGCCGGGGTTTCCAAGAAGCCGGGCGGCCCAAGGGGGCCGCCCCTACGGGATAAACTCTCCTGGAAGGACAGCGCCCCGCGCCGTCACCACAGCCGGCCCTCGATCATGGCCTGCTGGACATACTCCATGGACTTGCCCTCGAAATGTCCTTGGCAGGTGCCCTTTCCCTCCTTGATGACATTGCCGTCCAGATCATACACGTAATAGGTGTACTCGTGGGGGCACTCCTCCTTGGAGAGGCCGTCCAGGGCTTTCGGGGCTTCGTTGTACTCCTTCCAGCGGACATAGCCGCCCTCCGACGGCACCAAGTCCGGCTCGTAGCCCACGTAATAGCACAGCTCCCAAGGGCCGTAGGTCTCGCCCTTTTTGTTCTTCGGATAATCTCCGTTTACCAGCTGTTCCTCCACCTTCTTTTTGTCCCGCTCGTCCAGGGCGTCCTTGTTGCCCACCAGATACTCCCACCAGGTCAGCCCGTCCTTGTTCTTGAACAGTTTGTCGTTGCCCCGGTAGGAGTTCACATCATCGTCCGGCAGAATCGTGCCGCCCCGGCTTTTGATGAGCTCCAAGTCGCCCCGGCGGGGGTTCTCGGGCACCGTCTTGGGCGTACTGAGGTCGATGACTTCTTCTTCGGCGGGAGCGGGCTGGGGGGCGGGCATCTTCCCCAGGTAAATGGTCTTGGAAGCGGAGTCATAGTTGACCTCCACCCCCAGCAGGTCGCTGATCTTGCGGAGGGGCAGATAGTTGGTCTTCCCGCCCGTCTCGTCGGTGTAGAGGATGGAGCCGGGGATCATCTGCCCGTTGGCGGCGGAAATGTCCGCCCCCGCCACGATGACGGTCCCCCCGTCCAGGCAGACGTTGGCGAAGTTGTAGCTGACCTTCCCCGCCGCCGCCAGGGCGGTGGTCAGGCAGGCGGACAGGGCCAGGGCGGCGAAGAAGCCGCCGGCAAAGGACGCGATACGTTTTTTCATGGGATATACCTTCCTTTCTTTTTCCGGCGGGAGGGCGGAAAAGCCCTCCCCGTTCCGTTCTGTCAGGTAAACGGAGGGGGAGGGCGTTTCATTACACGATCTGGGAAAATTTTTAAAAAATTTTTTTACCCGTCCAGGCGCTCCCATTCGCTCAGCTCAATCCGGGTTTCGCCGACTTCCAGCGCCGTCACCGTGGCGGGGTCGATGGGATAGGGGAAGAAGAAGCTCCAGTCAGCCTCGAGGGTCTCCCCAGGAACGCCGCCGCTCGTGACGCCGCCTGCGTCCGTGAGGTCTATATAGTCCCCGTCCTCCGTCCAGACGCCAAAGGGGCCCTGCCAAAAGGCATAATTCAGATTCACGTAGTCCAGCGGTTCCACGCCCTCGTCGAGCTCGAACCCCGGGGGGAATCCCCCGGGCAAAGCCACCGGGACCAGAACCTCGCCGGTGATCATCAGCTCACTGGTGGAGAGCTGGAACTCCGTGAAGCGCAGGGGGATCTCCGGCAGAGGCGGCTTCCCCAGGGTCACCTCCACCTTGCCGCCCTCATAGCGGACGGCCGGGACCGTCTTCTCCAGGGTGAAGGTGAAGTCAAAGGGCCCGTCGATGTGGAACTTGTCGTCCCCGAAGAAGGAGAGCTTTTCCATGTGGAGGGTCATCTCCGGCCGCTCTACATAGGGCAGCAGGAACGTGTGGACCTCAAAGGTGAGGATGTCCCCCTCCCGCTCGATCAGCTGGAAGTCCAGGCCGTAGTTCCGCTTGTAGCCCTCTTCCGCCCTTTTCCGGATTTCCGCCTCCCGCGCGAACCAGTTCATAGAGGACAGCCTCTCCCTCTCATATTCAAACCACTGGTCCTCCCGCATACTCAAATAGCACTCCGCCGTGTGCAGCCCCTTTCCATAGGGGCCGGAGGGGCCGGGGGTAAACTCCTCGGGAATATCCGGGCACTTCATCACGATGGAGAGCAGCAGGGACTCCCCGTCCCACACGGCGGCGTTGAGGGTGATTGCCGCGTCCCCCTCGGTCCGGGTCTCCTCGATCAGCGTGCCCGTGCGGCCCAGGACCTCCTCCGAGGTCTCCGGGGCCTGGGGGTTCACCCCCCGGCTGGGGAACCACTGGGAGAACTGCCCCGTGACCACGGCGTAGGCACAGGCGGAGAGGAGCAGCAGGGCCGCCGCGATGGCGACAATCCGCCAGTTCAGCCGCCGCCGTCCCCCGGACCGGCTCTGTTCCCAGCCCTGGGGGTCCGCCAGGACGCGGGTCCGTTCCCGGAGATACCGGGGGGAGAAGTCAAAGTCCCCGGCCTCCGCGCTCTGGAGGGCGCTCTCATACTGGGCAAGGTTGGCGTCCATCAAAGCCCGGCGCAAAAGAACGTCAAACTGCGTCATAGGTGTATCCCTCCTTCTCCAGGCGCTCCTTCAGCAGATTCCGGCCCCGCAGGACCCGGACGGCCACGGCGGACTCGCTGAGCCCCAGCCGCCGGGCAATTTCCTTGTTGGTCTGCTCCTCCACCAGCTTCAGCTCCAGGACCCGCCGGTAGTTCTCCGGCAGGGACCGGATGAGGGACACCAGGTAGTCGTATTCGTCCTGGCGGTCCTCCTGGGCCGGGGGGGCCCAGTCCTCGGGGAGGGCCACGGTTTTCCGGTCCGCGCGGAGGATGTCCAGGGCGCAGTTCTTGGAAACCGTCACCACATAGCCCTCCGTCTCCTCCCAGGGCAGGGCGGAAACCCGGTCCCAGTATTTGATAAGCTGGAGCCAGGTCTGCTGGGCCGCGTCCTCCGCCCGGTCCCGGTCCCGGTCCCCCAGGACCCGGAGGGCCACGGCGTAGATTTTCTTCTCGTGGGCCTCGAACAGCCGGGTAAACCGCCGCTGGTCCTCCTCGGTCTCCAGCATGGCAAGGAACATCACAAGCATGCGCGCTCTCCTCCTTTGTGTTGAACTCACTGGGTAAACGGCGGGGAGGGGAAAAGTATTACACGGTCTGAAAAAATTTTTCCCGCCCCGGAGAGGACAAATCCGCCGCCCGCGAAAACGCGGGCGGCGGTTTGCTTGTGTTGCGCCGGAAAGCCGGTTTTGTTACTCCACGAAGTCGCCGTCCTTCCACTCGCCTTCCAGGGCGCGGAGGCTTATCACTCGACTTTCGTGCCGTGGTCCCACACTTCTTTTACTTGGCTTCCGTTCTTCCTGGTGTAGAGCCCCTCTCCGTTTTTCTCTCCGTCCACAAAGGTGCCCTCATAGTAAGAGCCGTCGTTATAGGTCAGTTTTCCCTTGCCGTTCCGTTTATCGTCTACATATTCGCCTTCAAACTTCGCTATGGCTATATATCCCTCTTGAGGCTGCGGATTGGCCACTGTATAGACGGCGTAGCCATTGAGCTTGTCGGCTACAAATTCGCCTTCTACCTTGTTTCCGTTGGACCAGATTTTGACGCCGTGGCCCTCCCAGTGGCCGTCTACATAGTCGCCTTCATAGTGAGTATACGTCTTGCCGTCTTCATCTACAACAACGTATTTTCCTTGGCCGTTGTATTTTCCGTCTTTCCACCCGCCTTCATAGTAGCTTCCGTTAGCCCAGGTAAAGGTGCCCTGGCCGTGCCTTTTTCCGTTTTTCCACTCTCCGTCGTAGAAACCGCCGTCCGGCCAGGTCCAGCGGCCCTGTCCTTCCCAATTGCCGTCTACCCAATCGCCGACATAGATCTGGCCGTTGGCGTACTTCATGGTGCCGAAGCCCATGGGTACCGAGTTTCCAAGGTCAAAGAAGCCCGTGTAGGTCCCCGCCTCTCCGCCAGGCGTGGTGTATTCCTTATCTACCAGCCACATATTGCCGTTGGACCATTTTTCCTCTACCACGGTGCCGTCGGCCCTGGTGTAGACGGCATCTCCGTCCTTCTCTCCGTCCACAAAGGTGCCCACGAAAACAGAGCCGTCGGAATAGGTCAGCGTGCCCTGGCCGTTGTATTTTCCTTCCTTCCACTCGCCCTCATATTTCTGCCCGCTGGGCCAGGTGAAGGTGCCGGTGCCCTCTCGTTTGCCGTTCACATACTCTCCCTCATAGACTCTGGCTTCCGGGTTGTTTTCGTCTCCGCCTATGTAGTTTATGACATGTCCGTTGGCCTCGTTGTCTTTCCATTCTCCGTCGATGTATCCGCCGTCGGACCAGGTGCGGCGGCCCTGGCCGTCCCGCTTGTTCTCTTTGAACTCGCCCACATAGACCGTATCGTCGTCATAGTACATGGTGCCCTGTCCGGTGCGCATGCCGGCCAGCCATTCGCCCTCGTAGGAGGCCCCGCTGGTCCAGGTCATGGAGCCCTGTCCCTGGGCGACGCCGTCCACCCACTGGCCGGTGTAGGTGCCCGCGCCGTCCGCCAGGGCGAAGACGCCCTCGCCGTTGGGCCATTTGTTCCGCTTGCTCCACTCGCCGGTGTACACGCCGGAAAACACGTCGCCGCTTCCATCCGTCATGTCATAGGGCTGGTCCGTGACCTCCGTGGCGTCCCCGCCGCCAATCAGCAGGATGAACAGCAAAACCACCGCCACAGCCGCGCCGATGATCAGGGGCTTTTGGGATTTCTTCTTGTCCCCCCCGGCCTGGGCGGGCTTCTCCTTTTTGCCGAAGCTCTTTTTGCCCTTCTCTTCCGGCTGCCCCGCCTGTTCCCAGCTGAAATCGGCGGGCTCCCCGTTCCGGGGGGCGGGCTCCACGGTCCGCACCGGCGGCTGCTGAGGCGCGGCCTCCGGGGCGGCCTCCGGGGCGGCCTCCGGGGCGGCCTCCGCGGCGGCCTCCGGCACGGGAACGGGCTCCTCCCGGGTCTCAGGCTCCTGGGGGGCCGGCTCGGGCTTAGGCTTGGACTTGGGGGCCGCCGGCTCGGTAATCAGGGACTTGTCGAACACCCGCCCGCTGACAGAGGCGATGGTGCCTTTGACTGCGGTCAGGTCGTTGATGGTTTTCCGGTTGATGGAGGCGTCCCGGAAGAAGTTAATGAACGCGTCGGAGATGTCGTATTTGGACAGCGCGTCCTGCTCCAGCAGGGTGGAGATGCTGGTATAGGCGGATTTCATTGCCCGCATGATATCGTTGGAGGTGTTGTTGGTGTTGGTGGCGATGTTTGCCCCCTGGTTCAGGATTTCGCTTTTGACGCCCCGCTCCACCTCCGGCTGGTCCGTGGTGTCCCCCAGGTGAAGCCGGTCCTCCAGGGACACGAAGACGATCTGCTTGCGGTTGTTGACGGCGGTCAGAAGCTCCAGGAAGCAGGCGTAGCTCTCTATGTAGCTCTGGCTGACGAAGGCGACAATCACGTCCGCGCCCCGGATATTCCGCAGCATGGGCACAATCCACTTGTCGTTCACCTTGTCAAAGGCTTTGTCTGCGTATACGGACAGGCCGTATTTTTTCTGCATGGGCACGATGGCGGTTTTGAAGACTGTCTCCCAGTTGTCGCTGGCATAGCTGATGAAAACATAGGGCTTTCTCTGAGAACACTCTGTGATCTCCAGGTTCCTTTCCAGATATTCGGAGCGTTCCTTTTTCTGCGCCTCATTCAATGCCATATCTGTCTCTCCTCCCTATATGATAACGTCTCGCGAGGGTATTGCACACATTCTATTTTTACCATGTTTCCACAGAGATTGCAAGGGCTCCCGGCAATTTTCCCCCTTCATTCGGGGCGGGGGCCGTCACGCCTCGTCGTCCATTTTGCTCCTGATGGCCTCCACGTCCTTCAGCTTCTCCTCCTCGCTGAGCTGGGAGAAGGGGATGAGGCAGTTGTGGGTCCGCCTGGCGGGCACCGTCTCCGGGGCGTATTTCCAGTTGTGGATGTAGTGATACCGGCACCAGCGGATATGCTCCAGCTCGGCCGCCGTCTCCAGGGACGCGCCCTGTTTCAGCAGCCGCTGGATGACGCCCAGGTAGTCCGAGGAGCTGACGTTGGAATAGCGCTTGAAGGAGTCCAGCTTTTCCCAGGGGGTGCCGCCGTACTTCCTGTAGTAAAACTCGTGCTGCTTCCGGGCGGCCTCCATAGAGCGCTCGTTGAAGATGGAGTCGGCGGAGGCCGCCTCCTCCCCCGTGCCGAAGCAGACCACCCGGTCCCGCCCAAACAGGTTGGTGATGATGTCCCCGTTGGGGGCGTAGACGTGGATGGGCCGGTCCATGGGGGTGGAGACCAGAAGCCTGCTCATGACCGCCGCGTCCTGGTTTTCGTCCTGGCTGCCGCAGAGTATCACCCGGTCGAAGTCCCACAGGTCCCCTGGGCCGTAGAGCCCGTCGTCGTGGAAGATCACCTGGTCGGGCTCCATTTTGTCCAGCTCCGTGTGCTCCCGCCGGAACCGGCTCCCGTCGCCGAAGATGTGATACTCAAAGTGCTGCCGGGGGTCGATCAGGTTCACCTGGAGTCCGTAGAGCAGGATGTCCTCCCCCAGGTGGCTGAAGCCGATGATGGCGATTTTCTCGCTCCTGGAGACGGGGTAGGTCTTCCAGTACTGCCGGGCGCAGGTCTCCGAGATGCTGAAAACCGTGATCAGCGGGTTCTCGATGTTCTGCCGCAGGATGTTCTCCAGCATGATGTACACCCGTTTGTCCTTCAGCCACTCGTAGTACCGGTTGTAAAACTCCAGATTTTCCGCGTCGCTGGAGAACATGAGGACGTACCGGGAGGCGTTGTCGATAAACTTCCCGCCCCCCTGGATTCTGATTCTGGGGTTCAGGCTCTCCAGGATGCGGGACGCGTAGCTGGAGTCCCCGTAGACCACCGTCGCGCCGGGGTTCAGGAGTTTGAACCAGTTGATCAGGTCGTTCATCTTGTCCAGAGCGCCGATCAAAATGCTCAGCGTAGCGGCCAGGGCCAGGAACCGGGCCAGCTGCAAAAGCCCGCCGATGGGGATGCCGTCTTCGGTGGACCCGGAGTACAGCTTGATGGAGGAGTAAATGGCGTCCAGGAAGGGGAACATCCGGTCCTGCTGGGTAAACGCCGGGAAGTAGCAATACATCCCGATGAAAAAGGGCAGGACCTTGTACAGGACGCCGACAAGCCGGTTGAGGTTTTGAAAGAACTTTTTCATGGTGCCTCCTCTTTCCGCGCCCCTGAATCCCAGGAGCGCCGGGGGTTTTGTCCAGTGTACCACAGCCGGGGGAAATTGGAAACAGTTTTTTCCCGGGTCCCGGAGAATGGCCGCAAAAAAACGGGAACCCCCTTCCAAGGGAGTTCCCGCTTCTCATATGCCTTCCTCGTCCAGGTCCGCGTCCTCGTCGAACTCCTGGCAGACCGGGCCGTCCTCCCCGCCCAGGAGCTCGGTGGCCCGCATGCGCCGCCGGTCCTTGGCGGCCTCCACGTTTTGGTGGATCAGCTCCTTCACCGTCCGGGGGTCCTTCACGTTTTTCAGGTCCAGGTGGGGGATGCTCTTGTCCGAGGACACGACGCACACCGTCCCCACGCCGAAGACGCGCTGACCCAGGCTGATGGTCAGCCGCAGGTCCCGGACCCGGTAGAGGAGCACCTCGTCGGATTTCATGTTGAGCAGACCCGTCTCGCAGAACAGCCGGTCATCGCTGAGGCGGTACCGGGTGAAGGAAAGGGGCATGCCCAGGAAGCGCTTGCGGTCTTTCCACAGGTATTCTATGGGTTCCATAATTTATGTCCTCCTTCGGGGGTGGTTGGGTTTAGTATAGCACCTTGGCGGATGGGGCGCAAGACCCCCTTGGCGGGGAGGTCAACAGCCCTTTGGGGGCTGGTCCAAGGCACGGCGTAGTGCAAGCGGGGGTTTTGGTGGTCGTCGAATCAACCAGTTTCTCTTTCCGCTGCCGCTACCTTGGAGCGCTGGGGCCCCTTGCCTCTCTCTGGGAGAGGTGGCACGGCGAAGCCGTGACGGAGAGGGCTTCCCCCAGGCCCCACCCTTCTGCCGGCAGAACAGGGCCTCTGTCCCCCCACACACATTTTTCCATTGTCCATTATCAATTGTCAATTATTCCCCTGCCGGCAGCCCCCCCGTAGGGGCCGCCGCCCTCGGCGGCCCGGTCCGCCAGACCTCCCTCACCGCTGAATCTCCACAACGTCCTCAATCCTGATCCGCCGCCCGCCGGTCAGGACCACCTCCCCGGCAACAGGGTCTATCCGCTTCACCGTACCCGTTACGGCGGCGTAAGCGCCGCCCTCTTTTTTGCCGTCGGGCAGGAAGCAGATAAAAACGGCGCTCTCCGCCCCCTCCGCCAGCAAACGGAGTTCTTGATCCAGAGCGGCCTTTTTCTCCTCGCTCAGCTCAACCCTGCCGTCGGTGGGGCGGGCCGTCTCCTGGACGGCGTCCTCGTAGCCCGCCAAAGCGGCGAAGGGGCTGAACTGGGCCGCCCGGTTCGCCATGGGCATCCGGGGGTGCCGGGCGGACACGGGGCGGGGCAGGTCGATGATGTCCTCGTAAGGGTGCTTCATGCCTTATGCCCTCCTATCGTGCGGTTCCGGTCCTTGGCCGTGGCCCCTTCCTGGAAATTCATGCCCTTCAGAATGGCGTTCTTGCCGAAGCGCTTTTTGATGTCCAGCACCGCCCGCTGGACCCGCTTCTCCCGCTCCAGCTCCTCCGCCTCCCGGGCCCGACGCTCCTGTTCCGCGCCATAGTCCGTGAACAGGTCCAGCTGCTGGAAGGTTTCCTCTCCCAGCGCGTCCTGTTCCGCCGTCACCCGGCAGGCGGCCAGGTACAGCCGCCGGGACAAAAGATCCTTGTCGATGATCCGGTCGAACAGGTCCAGGGCGGCGGCGATGATCCGCCTGGTGGAAGCGGTGTATTCCCCCAGGTTGGCGGTGCCGTGGGCGTGCTTGGGGATGGACCGGCCGTAGCGGTCCGCCTTGACCTCCCCGCGGTAATGTTTCCGGCGTTCCGGGTCCGTCAGGTTCTCGATGTCATAGCCCACGGTCAGGGTCAGCTGGTCCGTCACCAATCCCCTGTCCACCAGCTCCAGGGCCAGCTGGTCCGCCATCTCCCGGACCACCAGCCGGGTTTTCTCATAGGGATAGGGGCTTTGCAGCACCTGTCCCCCGCCGATGCTCTTGGACTCCGGCTTGTAGGCTTTCACGTCCGCGATGGTACAGGGCTCCCAGCCCCAGGCGTGGTCGATGAGCAGCTCGGCGTTGACGCCGAAGAGCTTATAGAGCAGGTCCTCGTTATAATAATCCGCAGGCTCTCCCAGAGAGCACCGGGCCACGTCCCCCATGGTGTACATTCCCTCGGCCTCCAGCTTCCTGGCGGTGCCGGGCCCCACCCGCCAGAAGTCGGTGAGGGGCCGGTGGGTCCAGAGGTTCCGGCGGTAGCTCTTTTCCGTCAGCTGGGCGATGCGGACGCCGTTTTTGTCCGCCGGGATGCGCTTGGCCCAGATGTCCATGGCGATTTTACAGAGGTACAAATTCGGCCCGATGCCCGCCGTGGCGGTGATGCCCGTGGTCTCCAGCACGTCCAGGATGATCTTCATGGCCAGGTCCCGGGCGCTGAGGCCGTAGGTCCCCAGGTAGTTTGTCACGTCCATCAACACCTCGTCGATGGAGTAGTTGATGATGTCCTCCGGGGCGATGTATTTCAGGTACACGCCGTAGACCCTGGTGCTCCACTCCATATAGTGGGACATCCTGGGCGGGGCTACGATATAGTCCACCGCCAGGCTGGGGTCCGCTTTCAGTTCCGGGTCGCTGGAGGAGGAGCCCGTGAGCCTCCGCCCCGGCGCCTCCCGCTGCCTCTGGGCGTTGACCTCCTTGACCCGCTGGACCACCTCGAACAGCCGCGCCCGGCCGGAGATGCCCCAGGCTTTCAGAGACGGCGTCACCGCCAGGCAGATGGTCTTCTCCGTCCGGCTCAGGTCCGCCACCACCAGGTTGGTGGTCAGGGGGTCCAGCCCCCGCTCCACGCACTCCACCGAGGCGTAGAACGACTTCAAATCCACGGCCAGATAGGTTCGTTCTCCCACGGTCTCCGCCCCCCTCAACACGAAACTTTGTTCTAGATCCATTATAGCATACCCGGTCCGGCGGAGACAAGTCCAAAATGAAAATTTAAAACCGCCTTGACAACGCGCCAAGGGAGATGGTATGCTGAACCAAAGCGCTCGCAAACGATTGCGTAACCAGCGGTTCCGCCCCGGCGGGACGCCCAGGGCGCCGGAAAGGAAGGATGCACCATGAAGGGACTGTCCAACGAGGAGCGACAGCGTCTGGGCGCGCTGCTGGAGGGGGCCTCCCAGGAGGAGGTCATGGCGAGGATTCCCCAGTTCTCCCAGGCGGAGATTCACAATCTGGTCCCGCCCCCCGCCGGGGCCCCGGGGGCCCTGGGCACACTGGTGTTCAACATGGAGCGGGGCGTCTACCTGGAGGAGCTGGGGGACTTCCTGGAGACCTGCCCGGAGGTCCGGCCCTTCGACATCATCCTGGCCAACGAGCTGGACGACGGCTGCCTCCGTTCCGGCGGGAAGGACACCACCCTGGAGCTGGCGAAGCGGCTGGGCATGAACGCGGTTTTCGGCCTGGAGTTCATCGAGCTGGTGAACGGCGGGGACCCCAAGGGCTTCCACGGCAACGCCATCTTCTCCCGCTGGCCCATCCGGCGGGCCCGGGCGGTCCGTCTGCCGGAACAGTACAACTGGTACTTTGACCGTCAGCGCCGCATCGGCGGGCGGCTGGCCGTGCTGGCGGAGCTGGACGTGGCGGGGCGGCCCGTGGGCGTGGGGACCATCCACCTGGAGAACCGGACCCACGGGCCGGGCCGTCAGGTCCAGCTGGAGGCCGTGCTGGCGGCGGAGGAGGCCATGTTCCCCGGCATGCCGGTGCTCCTGGGGGGCGATTTGAGCACCAACACCTTCGACGGCCGGGACAAGGACGCCATCCAGGAGATCGCGGGGAGTCCCGCCCTCCAGCGCCGGTGCCTGGAGGAGGCGGCGGCCTGGGAGGGCTGCCTCCCGGCGGCGGAGGCGGCGGGCTACCGCCTTCTGCCGGACAGGGCCGTGGGCACCCGGCGCAAGCCCCTCCCCGGCGGGGGACACCTGGACCTGCGGCTGGACTGGCTTCTGGTCCGGGGGGCGGAGGCGGCGGAGAGCCGCACCATCTCCACCCGGCGGGAAGACTGCGGCTTTGCCCGCCCCGGCAGCGCCCTGGCGGCCTTCACCGGGGAGGAGCTGTCCGACCACAACGCGGTGTGGGCGTCCTGCGCCCTGCGATGATGAAAGCGTAAAAGGAGGCGCTGGAGGGCCGGGGCTATAAGCTGGGCGTGGTGTCCAACAACGCCTCGCTGTACAACGGCTTCAACGTGCTGGAGGACTACGGCATCCGCCGCTTCATGCGGGACGTGACGGTCTCCAGCGTCACCGGCCTGCCGCAAGCCCCACCCGGAGATTTTCCGCCTCTCCCTGCGGCAGATGCAGGCCCGGCCGAAGGAGTGCGTGTACGTGGGGGACACGATTTCCCGGGACATCATCGGGGCCAAGCGGGCAGGCTTCGCCAAGGCGGTGCGGATCGGGTCCCACCTCTCCGCCCAGAAGGACGCGGGCGTGACCGGCGCGGCGGAGAAGCCGGACGCGGTCATCTCGGACATTCGGGAGCTGACGCCCTGGCTGGACGAGATCAACCCGGCCCTGGCCCCAGGGGGCTGAGGGGCGGCCCCCGAAGCAGGAGGGGTTTCCATGAAAAGCGCGTTGATTACCGGGGCCGCGTCCGGCACCGGCAGAGCCTGCGCGGTCCGCATGGCCCAGGAGGGCTACGGCGCCGTAATCGCGGACGTAAATATGGACGCCGCGAACGCCCTGGCGGACAAAACCTTTGTATTTGAGGCCGTGGCGGAGGGCCTGGAGGAGAAGCAGTCCGTCTATCAGGCCGTTGAGCGCTTCGCGGACCCGGACGCGGTGATCGCCTCCTGCACCTCCTCCATCGACGCGGAAATCCTGGCGGGGCTGGCACGGCGTCCCGAACAGCTCCTCATCGCCCCCCCCCTTCCAGCCCGTTCATATGCTGCCGTTGGTGGAGGTGGTGCGCCACGAAAAAACCTCCGGCAGGGCCGTCTCCCGAACGCTGGAACTGCTGGAATATCTGCACCGCCAGGTCGTACTGCTGAACCGCAGCGTTCCGGGCTTTCTGGTAAACCGGTTTGCCCAGGCCCTGTTCCGGGAGGCCATTTACCTCATTGAGCAGAGCGTCACCACCGCCGCCGATATTGACCGGGCGGTGAAATATGCCGTCGGCATGCGGTACGCCTCCATCGGACTGCTGGAGTATTTCGACGCGGTGGGCTGCGAGCTGGAGAGCACCATCGCCAAAAATATCTACCCGGATCTATGCGGTGCCACCGAGACCCAGGCCCTGGTTCAAGAGGGCCTGACCTCCGGCAAAACCGGCCAGGCCGCAGGACAGGGCCTGTACGACTGGTCCAAGAAGGACGCCGCCGGAAGCAGAGCCCCTATTTGACGGTGTGAAAGTCTGGACGATGCCTGAGTAGGCGGCCTCTCAGCGGGCAGATGGAGCAGGAGGGCGGTTCTTTGTCTTTCCGGCAGCTTGTCCTGAGCAGTCCGCCTGCTCTTTTGCTGATTTTTTTGAAACAGCTGGCGAGTCGGCATACTCACAGGAGGATTCATGTGGAGTATATCCAGACTGATAACGGTTTTGAATTTGCCAACTGCTTGCCCATGAGGCCACTTAGCTGGTACTCTCCTTCTAAACTTCCTTGTCCAATTTGTTTGGCAACCCTACAAAATTAGATGGGGTCGCTCAAAAAATAGAGATTGACATTTGGGGAGAAACTAATTATAATAACAAAGCCGGGGAAAAACTGGTTCAGGAAATCCGACGCAGGCAGTTAAAAATAGTATATCCGGGTGTAGCGCAGTTGGTAGCGCGCATGGTTCGGGACCATGAGGCCGTGGGTTCAAATCCCGCCACTCGGACCATAAATCCGCCGATTTCTTAGAATTTCGGCGGATTTTTGTAACTTTTTGACTTATTTGTGGTGTTGGAAAATTGTTAGACCCACGCCTTGACCCACACGGCGAAATGGCCGGAAGGGTCCAGAGAGGACAAAAGAGTGCCGGAGAGCAGGTTTTTGCCCTCCGGTGCTTGGCCTTTTACATGACCTCTGCCATGAAACCGCCAATCTTTTTCGCGGCGTCCTTCTGCATCTCCTTTGTCACGTTGGTGTAGACATCCAGCGTAAACTCCGTCGAGTAGTGGCCCAGCATTCCCGAAACCGTCTTGATGTCCACACCGTTTTGCAGCGCCATTGTGGCGAAGGTCCTCCGCAGGTCATGGAACCGGACGTGTTTCTCGATGCCCGCCCTCTTCAGTAGCTTCTTATGAATCCTGCCCACGCAGTCCGGGCCGTACATCCCGCCTGTCACCGGCGACGGGAACAGGTAGGGGCTGAACGGGTGGTTTTTGCGGTCCTCCACCAGAAGGCAGATGGCTTTGTTGTCAATGTAGACGGTCCTGACGGAGTTCTTTGTTTTTGGCTCCGTCACTCGAAGTTCTCCTTTCCCCCTGGCAACAGATTTTGAAACCGTCAGGCATTTCTCCTTGATGTTCAGGTCTGTCCAGAGGAGCGCCAGCAGTTCGCCTCGTCGAAGGCCGGTAGTCAGTTCCAGGTAGAACATCGGGAGGACGCCGTGTTCCTCTGCCGCTCGAAGGTAGTCCCCCAGCTTTTCCGGTGGGATGATCTGCATCTCCTTCTTTTCCTTCGGCGGCAGCTTACAGTTTGCGGCGGGGTTGTACGGAATCAGCCGCTCCATTACCGCTTGGTCCAGACATTGACGGAGCATCGCGTGGAGGCTGCGGACCGTCTTGTTGCTGAGCCCTGAAACCTCCATACCCTCGTAACGTTGGATGCGACCGCTTTCCCGTGTCTTGTTGTAAAATTTCTGGATGTCCAGTGTGGTAAGCTTTCGGAGCTTGATCTTCCCAATGTCAGGGATGATGTGGTTCTCTACAAAATTGCGGTAGTGTTCCGCGGTGCTTTCCCGGATTGAGGGCTTCGCGTAGTTCTCGAACCAGAGCGTAGCCCATTGACCCACCGTGAGGTCCCGGCTTTTGGCGGCATCGATCCGCTCATTGTCCTCCAGTGCTCGTTTGAGTTTCTCCTTGACCTCTGCTTGAGTTTTGCCCAGCACATTTTTTGTGATGCGCTTTCCAGTTTCGGGATTGTAGCCAGCAGTATATCGCCCTTCCCATCGGCCATCCTTGCGTTTGCGAATATTCCCTTCGCCGTTTGCCCTACGCTTCGCCACGGTGATCCCTCCTTTCCTCCGCCCGCGCTTCTTCCTCTCTGGAGAAGGAGTAGGGCGTTAGCTCACCAGCGATTCCGAGGGCCAGTTGAAACCCTGACACAAAACTTTCCAGCGTGGTTTCCTCCAGCAGTGCCGTTTGCAAATCCACCAGCCCGAGGATTTTCTTTTGATCTTCTTTGCCCACTCGTTCTGAGAGACTCCGCCAGCTTTCTTCGATCTTTTTTTGCAATCTGACATCCGGCTCCGTGAAAAATTTCTGGCGCAGAGCCCTCATGTACTCGTACTCCATGTATGCCACCTCCTGTCAGCGACACACATTACCATCTGCCGATCTCAATATCCAGCAGCTTTTTTCGAGTTATCAGAAAGTTCAGATTTGCATTTCGGGATTTTTAGACCGGACGTATTCTATGTTTATAGCAACGCAGTTTTTGATCCGTGAAAAAAGGTTTGCGTGCTGCTCGGATTGCGAGAAAGCAGAAATAGAGAGCTGACGCTTCTGCATGACAGCGACGATATTCAAGAGTTGACCTCCACCATACTGCACTGTTTCTAGAGTAGGCTGTGAATTTAGAATGGCCTCGCTGCGTTTGCGTTTCGGTACAGGGAATGGTAGATCGGGTCTTACCAGAGAACGTCTTTGGATGCTCTGACGCGGCAGATCGAAACCGCTGCTCAATCAAGTGACTGACGCAAGGTCCTCCTACTAGCGTGGTAGGACCTTTTTGCGTCGATATCCCCGGATGGAACCCAGAAAAACAGCCCAACGGCGGGCCTTTGAGGGAAACAGACCCCCGACCTGATCCCAGGGGGTGAAATATGACCCCCGCACTGACTCCCGCTGAAATTCTGGAAAACCACCTATTACAGCCACCTTGTGGAAGGGCTCAAACCAGTGCTTTCTTCCCCGTTTTTCTTACTTTCGACCACCTGCCACAGCAAAAAGTTGAGATTCCGACCACCTAACGAAAACCTCCGACCCGCTCTGCGGGGCGGTGTTCGTTGGCCGGGGGCGCTGAAGCGACCCCCGGCCTTTATCCTGCACTTTTTTCGACCGCCCGTAAACGGGCTTGTACTTGCGTGAGACATCCGGAGGGGTAACTACCTTGCCTTTGGCAGTTGAATTGCACACGACGGAGCACAGGCGCTCACGCAGGGTGTTCCTTGATGGCCTCCAGCTTCTTACCGACTCGCATTCGCTCCGTCGTCTCCTCCAACTGCCGGAGCTGACGCTGGTTGTGGAGGTCCACCGCGTTTCGGATTGGCAGGATGGTGTAACGAAGACTGCCGTTTCTCTTGCGTCCATCTTTTGTCATGACGGACGTTGGTTCGGTGACGACCAGTCCCCGTTCCTCCAGCTCCGCAGCGTACTTCCGCACTGTGTTGGCGCTCATGTTTACTGACTTGCCAATGCTGGTATAGCTTGGGTAGCACTGGTACGTCTTTCGATCCTCGCAGTAAAGCAAATAGGAATAGACCGCCAGTGCGCCGGGCGACAGGCCCAGCGAAAATATTTCATTCGGCAGAGGAAAGAATCTCTTCGCCGCCGGCGGCTTTACACACTTCCAGAGCATCAGCCGTCACCTCCCCCTGTGTTCCGTTTCACCCACTGGATGAACGCCTCCTTTGGAACCACGATTCGGTTCCCGATTTTCAGAGTTGGAAAATCCTGTTGATGTAATAACTCGTAGCCGCTGGACGGCGAGATACCCAACACTTGAGCTACTAATTTTGCGTTGAGAAACAACGGCAGTTCATTGTAACTCTTATACGCCGACTCTTTCATTTTGTCACCTCCGTCATAAATTTTTTCCAGCAGTTGACTTTCACATTGTATGTGTTGTATAGTCTACTTATAACTCTTGCAGTGTAACACAGCAGAGAGGAGTTGTCAATAGCTATTATTTTAATTCATCGTCTATTTTGGAGGAGCTGCTCATGAACATTTCCAATTTGACTTTTCCGCTGACCGTAGATTTCAGCGGCAGCAAATATTGGCTTAACGGAAAAGGCCCTTACCAGTGCGGAGAAGCGGCAACGGCTTTTCTCGCGGGAGAGATCGACTGTGAACCAGCTGGTGATCCTTCACGCTTAACACAGGAGCTGGAGACGGTACTCAAAACGTTCGGCAGTTATCTTTTCCCCTGTGCCGAGGAACAGGAAACTGTAAATGACTTGTATCAGCAGTTAAAGCAGAGCGCGGCGACCTGTTCCATCAACTACGACTTTCTCCCGCTCAAAGGTTCCATTGTTCTGACGGAGCGGTACACGTTTCCCACCCTGCGCGATTTTCTCTACGTGGAACTGGGACGGGCCATCCTCCACGGCAACGCGCCCAAACAGTGCCGCTTATGCGGCGGCTGGTTCCTCCACAAGCAGGGAGACCGAGCGATCTACTGTGAGCGTATCGCTCCTGGTGAGACAGAGAAGACTTGCCGGGAGATTGGAGCGCGGGCGGTCTTCGAGAAAAAGCTCCAGGACGAGGACTCCTGGAAGCTCTACAAGCGGGCCTACAAAAAATACTACGCCCGGTACATGAAAGGCAACATGAGCCAGGCCGAGTTCAAGGACTGGGGAGAGCAGGCCGCGGCGGAGCGGGACGCCGCCCTCGAGCAGCTGAAAGCAACGGCAGACGCCGCGCTGCGCGCATCGATCACTCAGAAGCTGAAAGAGGATCTGAACCGACTGTGAACAAAAAACCTGGGACCGGTTTGTGGCGAACCGGTCCCAGGCGTATTCTTTGCTTATAGCGTCGCAGATTTTACGCAACGTCTTTATATCGAGTGTAGACATACTCATAGATTCTTTGACGGTAACTGGAGATGCTCAGTTCGTCATAGCATTCCGGAAGTCCGTTCCAGAGTGTGTCGCGGATTCCTCATCCTGCAAGGCTTCGTACCCTTGCTCTCCGGTGCGGACCTTTACCACGTTTTCCACATTGTACACGAAGATTTTCCCGTCGCCATAAGCGCCGGTATACAAGACCTGCCGGGCGGTGTCCACCACCAGGCTCACCGGCACCTTGCTGACCACGATGGACACCTGGATGCTGGGCAGCATGGTGGCCTCTACCTTGGCGCCCCGGAAGTAGCCCTCTGTCTTGCCCCGCTGTTCGCCGCAGCCCATAACGTTGATGGCTGTCATGCCCGTGATTCCGATGTTGAACATGGCCCGCTTCAGGGCGTCGAAGCGCTCCATCTTGCACAGGATGTCCACCCGGGTCATCTTCACGCCGCCCTGGGGAACTTCGGCGGGGGCGGAGGGAACCGCCTCCACCGGCACCGCCTCCCGGACGGGCACGGCTTTGGGCGTCGCGGGAACGGGCAGGCCGTCCGGCGTGTCGTCGTAGACGAAGGCGAAACCGCCGTAAGCGGAGGGCAGGCCGTGCTCTGTGATATCCAGGCCCTTCAGCTCCTCCTCCTGGGAGACCCGGAGGCCGATGATGTGCTTGATGACCTGGAAGACGATGGTGATCATCACCGCCGCCCAAAGGGCCGTGCAGACTACGCCCAGGCACTGGATCAGGAAAAAATGAGCGCCGTGGCCGTAGAACAGGCCCTCGCTGGTGGAGAACAGCCCCGTCAGAATCGTCCCCGCAGCGCCGCAGACGCCGTGGACGGAAATCGCGCCCACCGGGTCGTCGATTTTCAAGACGGAGTCGAAGAAGTTCACGGAGACGGGCAGCAGTAGCCCGGCGATGACGCCGATGGCGGCGGCCCCCGCCGGGGAGACCACGTCGCAGCCCGCGGTAATGGCCACCAGCCCCGCCAAGGCGGCGTTGAGGGTCATGCCCACGTCCGGCTTCTTGTAGCGAATCCAGGTGTAGATCATGGTTACGACACAGGCCACCGCCGGGGCCATGTTGGTGGTGACGAAGATCAGCCCCGCGCTGGCGATCACGTCGTTCCCCTCCATGCCCACGGTGGAACAGCCGTTGAAGCCAAACCAGCAGAACCAGAGGAGAAACACCCCCAGAGCGCCCAGGGACAGGCTGTGGCCCAGGATGGCCCGGGGCTTGCCCTGGTCGTCATACTTGCCGATCCGGGGCCCCAGAATGGCCGCGCCGATGCAGGCGCACACGCCGCCCACCATGTGCACCGCCGTGGACCCGGCGAAGTCATGGAACCCAAGCCCGCTCAGCCAGCCGCCGCCCCAGATCCAGTGGCCGGAGATGGGATAGATGAAGGCGGAGATGCAGAAGGAGTAGAGGCAGTAGGAAATGAACTTGGTCCGCTCCGCCATGGACCCGGAGACGATGGTGGCCGAGGTGGCGCAGAAGACCGTCTGGAAAATCAGGTAGGCAAACAGGGGTACCCCGGCGGGCAGGACGGCGGAATAGTTCCCCCGGACGAAGGGGTCCAGCCCTCCGATGATGGCCCCGGACCCGGCAAACATCAGCCCGAAGCCCAGAATCCAGTAGGTGGGCGTGCCGATGCAGAAGTCCATGAGGTTCTTCATCAGGATGTTTCCGGTGTTCTTGGCCCGGGTGAAGCCCGCCTCGCACATGGCGAAGCCCGCCTGCATCAGGAAGACCAGGGCCGCTCCCAGCAGGACCCAAATGGTGTTGACAGATGAATACATGCGATTCCCTCCTCAAATCAAAAAGGGCAAAGGCGTCCGGGAGCCTTACGCTCTCAGGACGCCTTTGCCCTTGCGATGGTTTCACTTTACCACGGCGGCGGCAGAGCCGTCAATGGAGGGGTCTACAAGATATCAGGCGGAACCGCCAAAAAAATTCTGCAAAATCATACAACATGTACAGAGAGCAGATGTCCTGCTACAAGCGATAGCTTTCAATAATCCGCCGGGCGGCGTCCCCCAGCTTGACGCCGGCATCCATGGCCCGCCGCCGGAGGAAGCGGTGGGCCTCCTCCTCGCTCATGCGGTTCACGTCCATGAGAAGCTCCTTGGCCCGGCGGATGAGGTCCTGGTCCGCTTCGCTCCGCCGGGCGGCGGGACGGCGGAGATGAGACGACTCGTAGTCCAGCAGCAGGCGCAGCGTGGCGGAGAACTCCACCCGGGAGACCGGGACCGCCAGCTTGTAGAGGTTTTCCCCGCCGCAGAGCTCCAGATAGGCGGCCTTGGCGATGACCAGCACCACCGCGAACCCTCTCAGGTCCTCCGCCAGAGTGTCCGCCGTCATGTCGCTGAGGTAAAAACCGCAGATCACCACGGCGCTGCCAAGGCGGCGGACGGTGCGCAGGACCTCCGCGCCGCCGGTACAGGGGACGCCCTCCAGGCCCTCCAGGGTGAGAAGGCGCAATATCTTTTTTCGGGCCTCCTCGCCCCGGAAGGCCACGATGATCCGGCCCATCAATACGCCGTGAGATACCGGTCCAGCTCCCACTGGGTAACCTGGACCCGGTAAGCCTCCCACTCCCGCCGCTTTCCATCCAGATACTGCGGAGCGCAGGGCCCCAGAGCCTTCAGTATGACCGGGTCCGCCTCCAGGGCCGCCAGGGCCTCCGCCAGGGAGGCGGGCAGGCTTTGAACGCCCCGTTCCGCCAGCTCCTCCGGAGACATGGCGGAGAGGTTCTCCGTCACCGCCGGAGGCGGGTCCAGCCGCCGCTCTATGCCGTCCAGTCCGGCAACAAGGCAGACGGCGAAAGCCAGATAGGGATTGCAGGCCGGGTCCGGGCTCCGAAGCTCCAGCCGGGCCCCCCGGTCCCGGTGAGAGGGCACCCGGACCAGGGCCGAGCGGTTGGCGGCGGACCAGGTGACGTGGCAGGGGGCCTCATAGCCCGGCACCAGCCGTTTGTAGGAGTTCACCAGGGGGTTCGTCACGGCGCAGAAGCCCCCGGCGTGGTCCAGCAGCCCGGCCAGGAACCAGCTCGCCTGGAGGGACAGTCCCTCAGGGCCGCTTCTCCCGGAGAAGAGATTTTCCCCTCCCTGGGAGAGGGACATGTTGACGTGCATCCCGCTTCCCGCTGTGCCGGGAATGGGCTTGGGCATGAAGGTGGCGTGAAGCCCGCCGCGCTGGGCCAGGGTCTTGACCGCCAGCTTGCAGGTCATGATGTTGTCCGCGGCAGTGAGGGCGTCCACGTATTTCAGGTCGATCTCATGCTGCCCGGCGGCGGTTTCATGGTGGCTGGCCTCCACCTCGATTCCCATGTTCTCCAGGGCCAGGGCCGCCTCCCGGCGGACGCCCTCCCCGTGGTCCAGAGGGCCCAGGTCAAAGTATCCGGCCTGGTCGGAGGTCCGGGTGGTGGCCCCGCCGTCCTCCTCGGTCTGGAAGAGGAAGAACTCCAGCTCCGCCCCCACTTGGAAGATGCTGTCCCCCGCCCGCTCCAGGGCGCGTTTCAGGACATTCCGGGGGTCCCCGGCAAAGGGGGTCCCGTCCGGATTGTACACGTCGCAGATCAGCCGGGCCACCTTGCCCAGCTGGGGCCGCCAGGGCAGGATGGCGAAGGTGTCCAGGTCCGGCCGGAGATACTGGTCCGACTCCTCTACCCGGACGAAGCCCTGGATGGAGCTGCCGTCCAGCATGATATCCCCGTCCAGGGCCCGCTCCGCCTGAGAGGCGGTAACGGCCACGTTTTTCATCTGTCCAAAGAGGTCCGTAAACTGCATACGGATGAACTGGACGTCTTCACTCTTGATGAGGCGGAGGATGTCCTCCCGGCTGTAGGTTCCCATAGCGCGCTCCTTCTGGCCAATGGCCGGATTGATTTGAAAAGAGAAAAAGAGCGGGGCTGTCCCCGGAGGGGGCGCCCTTGCTCTCTCTGAGTCGATTATAGGAAAAGGGCGGCTTACTGTCAATGGGTTGTGAGCATTTTCAGAGGGAAGCCCCGTCGGCGGTCGGCATGGGACGGCTCAAAACAGCGTCGAGAAACAAGGCGGTTTCACGAATGAGCGTAATCCGGCTGTTGCAGAAGCCATGAGCGGAAGGAAGCTCCACAAGCCGTTGAACCGTCTCCGTTTTATGAGCGGTCAGGCGGCTCCAAAGCGGCTTCACCATCCAGGGCGGGGCGATGGTATCCAGTGTGGCGGTAAAACAGCAGATGTTCAGGTCCTTGATGTCGGGATAGGCGTCTTCAAAAGCATAGTCCTCCAAGTGCCGTTTGATATCCTCCAGGATTGCGCCTATGCCATCGCTGTGGAGAATGAAGCCCGTCTCCAGCAGCGTGCGTAAAGGCGCTTCGTTTCTGTCCCGTAGAAAACGGGTGGGATCGTAGGGGGCCAGCAGCACCAGGCCCCGTAAACCTTTAACTTTCCGGGCGGCTTGCAGGACGCTGTTTCCGCCCATGCTGTGTCCAATCAGGAATACGGCGCAGGGGTCGATATGGTATTTTTCGCGGAAGCTGCTGCTCTGGACATAGTTGTAAAGATAAACGGCGTCCTCGACACAGTTGGAAATCAGGTAAGTTCCCTGACTTCCCCACGCGCCCCGGTGGTGCGGCGTCAGCACCACGCAGCCGATTCTTCGGAGGGCGAACGCGAGGTCGTCGTTTCTGGCGACACCGGGGTAGCCGTGGCAGAGAATGACGCAGGGGCGGTCCTTCTTATAATTTCCATCCGGCCACATGAGTTCTCCATACAGCTCCGCGCCTCCGACTTTTACGCACAGCATATCATAATCCGCGGGGGTTGCGGCAGGCGGACGGTCCTTGAAGAGATATTCCAGTGACAGCTGTTCCGACATAACAGCTCCTCTCACATGACGCGCTGAAGCGCCTGAGCCATGATGCGCAGCCCTTCGGCGATCTGCTCCTCGGACGAGTTGGAAAAATTCAGCCGCAGGCAATTACGTATATCCCGGTTGGCAAAGAAGTCCCGCCCCGGAATGTAAGCCACTCCGCGGGAGACCATTTCCGGGAGCAGGGCGGCGCTGTCCATCCAGTCCGGCAGGGTCACCCAGAGAAACAGTCCGCCTTGGGGATGGGTCCACGAGGCCCCCGCCGGAAACAGGTCCTCCAGGATGTTCAGCATGCGATCCCGCCGCTGACGGTAGAGCGCCGTGATCTCACAGACATGGGCGTCCAGATCATGGTCCTCCAGATAGGCGTCCACTGCCATCTGAGAAATCGTGCTGGACTGGAGGTCGGAGCACTCCTTGGCGCTTGTGTACCGTTCGATGAGCTCCTGGGAAGCCAGCAGCCAGCCGAGCCGGATACCGGGACTCAGAACCTTGGAGAAGGAGCCCATGTAGGTGACGATCCCACTGGAATCCATGGACTTGAGGGATAAGAGCGGCTCGCCCTCATAGCGCAGCGCACCGTAGGGATCGTCCTCCAACACCGGAAGACCGTACCGCTGGGCAATATCCAGGACGGCTCTCCGCCGGGCCAGGGACCACTGCCTGCCCGTGGGATTCTGGAAGGTGGGAATGACATACAGCAGCTTCGCGTCAGGGTTTTGCGCCAGCTTTTCCTCCAGGTTCCGGGGGATGATGCCCTCGTTGTCTGTCTCGACAGGCATGACCGTACACTCGTAGGAGCGGAACACGTTCAGCGCCGCCATATAGGTGGGGTTTTCGCACAGCACCAGGTCCCCGGGCTCCAGGAAGACCTTGCCCGCCAGGTCCAGCCCCTGTTGGGAGCCGCTGATGATGAGAAAGTTCTCCGCCGTACAGGCGATGCCTTGGCTCCGGTGTCGCTGGGCCAGCTTCTCCCGCAGAGACGGCAGCCCGGCGGAGGGACTGTACTGAAGCGCCGTGCGGCCGCACAGACGGTAAACGCGGTCCGACGCCATCCGCAGGGCCTCCACCGGGAAGGACTCCGGCGCGGGCAGCCCCCCGGCAAAGGAGATGATATCCGGCTTTGCGGTCAGGGCCAGCAGCTCCCGCAGCACAGAGGTGTCCATTTGTTGAATGCGTCTGGAAAAACGCATAGAGCGATCCTCCTTTGTCATGTGAAAAATGCGGGCAGGACCTTTCGGACGAAGTCCACGCAGCCGTCCTCTCCCAGGATCTCGGAATCCAGGGAGAGATCATAGCCCGCGACGTCCCGCCACTCCTCGCCGGTATAGTAATGGTAGTACGCGGCCCGGCGCTTGTCTTCCACCCGGATGTGCTTTGCGACCTCCCGCTGGCTCCAGGCCAGGGAATAGGAGGCCACCCGGCTCATGCGCGCCTCCAGCGGGGCGTGGATGAACAGCCGGAGCACGTTGGGCCGGTCCGCCAGCAGATAATTGGCGCAGCGGCCCAGGATGATGCAGGATTCCGTTTCCGCCAGCTCCCGGATCACCTTGGCCTGGAAGCTGAAGAGGTTCCGGGTGGAGATATAATCGTCGCTGTCCGGCGGCAGAATCTCCCCGTTGTAGACCTTCTCGGCGGCGGAGAGCATTTCCCGCAGGCCGATGCGCTCGTCCGCCGCGCCGAACAGACGCTCATGAATCCCGCTGACCTCCGAGGCCTTGCGCAGAAGGTCCCGGTCGTAATAGGGAACGCCCAGGGCGGCGGAGAGCTTTCGGGTAATGTTGTGGCCGCCGCTTCCGGTCTCCCGGGCTACGGTAATGATAAACTGTTCCATCGTCGTGCCTCCTTACGCACCCAGGTATGCCTTGCGGACCCGGTCGTCCGCGGCCAGGGCGGCGGCGGGGCCCTCCATGGAAATCGTCCCGGTTTCCAGCACATAGGCCCGGTCGCTGACCGCCAGGGCCATTTTCGCGTTCTGCTCCACCAGCAGAATCGTGATGCCGCTTTTGTGCAGCTCTTCTATAATGGAGAAGATCTCCTTCACCAGCAGGGGAGAAAGTCCCATGGAGGGTTCGTCCATCAACAGCATGTTCGGGCCGGTCATCAGAGCCCGGCCTGTGGCCAGCATCTGCTGTTCGCCGCCGGAGAGGGTGCCCGCCAGCTGGCGGCGGCGCTCCTTGAGACGGGGGAAGTGGCTGTAGACGGTTTCCAGATGTTCCGCCAGCTTTTTGGGGTCCCGCAGGATGTAAGCGCCCATGCGGAGATTTTCCTCCACGCTCATGCGGGCGAATACGTGCCGGCCCTCCGGCACATGGGCAAGGCCCAGGCCGATGATGGTGTTGGCGGGGACCTTTTGGAGGTCCTGTCCGTCCAGCGTCACGGAGCCGGAGGACGCCGCCAGCAGGCCGGAGATGGTGTGGAGCGCCGTGGTCTTTCCCGCGCCGTTGGCTCCGATGAGGGACACCAGCTCCCCGTCGCCCACCGTGAGGGAGATGCCCTTCAGGGCATGGATTGCGCCGTAATGGACGTGCAGGTCTTTGATTTCCAGCATCGCTCTTCCCTCCTTACTCGCCAAGATATGCGGCGATGACCTTGGGATCTCTGGCGATCTCCTCCGGCAGCCCCGCCGCGATGGCCTGCCCGTAGTCGATGACCTGGATGCGCTGGCAGATGTTCATGACCAGGGACATGTCGTGCTCGATCAGCAAAATGGCCACGCCGAAGCGGTCCCGGATGGCATGGATGCAGGAGAGAAGCTCCGCCGTCTCCGTGGGGTTCATGCCGGCGGCGGGCTCGTCCAGAAGGAGCACCTTCATATCCGTGGCCAGGGCCCGGGCAATCTCCAGCTTCCTCTGCCGGCCATAGGGCAGGCTGGAGGCCAAAACGTCCGCGCTGTCCTCCAGGCCGCAGATGGACAGGAGCTCCATGGCCTTCTCCGTCACCGCCCGCTCGGCGCTCCAGAACCTGGGCGTGCGGAAAACGGCGTCCAGCAGGTTGTAGCGGGTGTCCCGTCCGCAGGCGGCCTTGACATTCTCAATCACCGTCATGTCGTGGAACAGGCGGATGTTCTGAAAGGTCCGCGCTATGCCGGCCTCCACGAACTGATAGGTCTTTTTCCCGTTCAAGGGCACCCCGTCCAGCAGGACGGTGCCCTCCGTGGGAACATACACGCCGGTGAGGAGGTTGAACACAGTGGTTTTTCCCGCGCCGTTGGGCCCGATCAGGCCTACTAGCTCGCCCGGGTACATCTGAAGGTTGAAATCCTGCACCGCATGAAGGCCGCCGAAGGAGATGCCAAGCTTTCTGGTTTCCAGAATCGGGGTGTTTTTCTCACGCATGGGTGTCAGCCCCCTTTCCGGCGGAATCCGCCCGGGAGGTGAAATGCGTACGAATCCACCCGGGCCATTTGGGAACATCGCAGAGGGCAAATTCCCGGCTGCCCATAATGCCCCGGGGACGGAACAGGATCACGATAATCAGGGCGATGGAATAGACCAGCATGGGATATGTGAAGATGTTCTGCAAAAAGGCGGGCAGCGCCGCCACCCACCCGCCGTTTTTGATGGTGTAGTTCAGCAAAAACAGCACCACGGCGGCGATGACCGAGCCGGTGAGGGAGCCCATGCCCCCTACCACCACCATCACCACGATAAACACCGAGTTTAAAATGGAGCCATTGGTAAAGGCGAAAGAAGAAGTGGACAGCGCCCCGTTGCAGCAGGCGTACAGCGCCCCAGTGATCCCGGCGAAGAAGGCGGAGAGGGTAAAGGTCAAAACCTTGTAATAGCTGACATGGATGCCGGAGGCGGAGGCGGCGATCTCATTGTCCCGAATGGCCCGGATACAGCGGCCATATTTGGAGCGGACAAACAGGAACATGACGGTCATGCAGAGGATGACTGCCAGGACGGATACCCATAGATACCGCATTTTTTCGTCGTTGGAAAAACCCAATCCCGTGGCGTAGAGCGCCGAGGAGGCGGAGCCCTGGCCCAGCCCCTGCTGGCCGCAGAAGGGCAGATTGTTGATGATGTTTACAATAATCATCCCAAAGCCCAGGGTGATAATCGCCAGATAGTCCCCCTTCAGCCGCAGGGCGGGGATGCCCACCAGCAGCCCCAGCAGCGCCGCCGCCAGCCCGGCAATCAGGATGCTTCCCACCAGCACCAGAAAGAATGCCGGTCCGGCCTTCTCCGTATAGAACCCCGCCCGCTGGAGCGCCAGGGAGAACAGAGCCGCCGCGTAGGCCCCCACTGCCATAAAGCCGCAGTGCCCCAAGGACAGTTGTCCCAGAAAGCCCAGCACCAGGTTCAACGACGCCGCCATGATGATGAGATAGCTGCACTGCCAGATGGACGGCGTGAGCTTGAGCTTGACCGTGCTGCCCCCGATCATGCCGATCACCACGGCGGCGGCGAACAGCGCCAGCAGCGCCGCAAAATTGATGAGATAGCGCCGTCTGTACGTGTTTTGTTTCATACCTTCTCCCCCACATTCTTTCCAAGAATTCCGGCGGGACGGATCATCAGGACCACGATCAGAATCAAATAGACAAAGGTATCGGACATTGAGGAGCAGATATAGGTATTGGCCCCGGACTGCACAACGCCGATGACCAGTCCGCCCAGCACCGCGCCGGGGAGGGAGCCGATGCCGCCCAGCACCGCCGCCACAAAGGCGTAGATGCCCAGCGTCGCTCCCATGGTAGTGAACACCTTGGGATACTGGGCCACGTACATCAATGCCGCCACCGCCGCCAGCCCCGCGCCGATGCCGAAGGTGAGGAGGATAGTGTGATTGACATTGATGCCCATGAGGGTCGCCGCCGCCTTGTCCTCCGCCACACAGCGCATGGCGCAGCCGATCCGGGTCTTCTGCGTAAAGCCGTACAGCGCCGCCATAATGACGGCGGAAACAACCACCGTGATGATGGTGGCGTAGCTGACGGAGACGCCGCCGATGGAGACGGTTTCGGCGAAAAGCGTGTAAGGGACCTTGGGGTCCGGCCCAATGGCCGGGATGGCCTGGGCCAGATTTTCCAGCACAAAACTCATGGCGATGGCGGTAATCAGGCAGGTCAAACTGTTCCCGGTTTTTCGCACGGGCCGGTAGGCCAGCAGCTCCACCAGCATTCCCACACAGGCGCAGATGACAATGGCGGGAACCACCGCCAGCCAGCCGGGGAGGCCCAGGCCCAGCATGACGGGGATGCAGAAAAACAGGGCGTAGCCGCCCACCATGATGAAGTCGCCGTGAGCGAAGTTGATGAGCTTGATAATGCCGTAGACCATGGTATAGCCCAGGGCGATCAGGGCGTAGACACTGCCCAGCCTCAGGCCGGTGATTAAAAACTGAATGAATGTATTCATGAAGCATCTTCTCCTTTTCAAATGGAGAACCGAGTGGGGGGAGGCGGAGCGCCTCCCCCGGTCCGCGGGATATACCGGTTCGGTCAGCTCAGGCTCACGGCCTTGACGGTGATTTTGGTGACGCCGGCGTCGCCGTCGTGGTAGGCGTAGCCCATCAGCACGCCGTCCTTGATGGGGGTTCCGGTTTCGTCGAAAGAGAAGGTGCCGCAGGTAGTGTCATAGACGGCGCTGGTGTCCGCCAGGGCGGCCTGGACGCTGGTGGCGTCGGAGGCGCCGCAGGCCTCCATGGCGGCCTTGTAAACATAGACGGCGTCGTAGGCCAGGGCGTCGAAGTTGTTGGGCGTCTCTCCGTATTCGGCCTCGTAGCTTGCGACAAAGTCGGCGGAAACGCCGCTGGAGGCCAGCTCCGTGGAGTAATGGTTCACAAAATAGACGTTGTTGTACACGGACAGATCCGCTCCGTCTGGGATGGTGGTCTCGGTGTTGTCCACGCCGTCGGCCCCCAGAAGGACGCCGGTGAAGCCGACGCTGCGGGCCTGAGGCACCAGGTAGGGACCCATGACGTCATAGTAGAAGGGGGTGAACACCAGCTCGGCCCCGGCGGAGACCATTTTGTTGAACTGGTTGGTGTAGTCCACCTCGGTCATGGAGGCGACGGACTCTTCCGCAACGATCTCCAGGCCCTTGTCGCCGCAGGCGGCGGTGAAGGCGTCCCGCAGGCCGGCGGAGTAGGTGTCGGCGGAGCAGTAGACGATGCCCACCTTCGTATAGCCCTCATCCTTGGCGTACTGGGCCGCCAGCTCGCCCTGGAAGGAGTCCCGGAAGCAGGTGCGGAACACATAATCCATTGCGGTGGTCAGGGAGTCCGCCGTGCCGGAGGGGGTAATCATAACGGTGCCCTCGGAGTTGGCGACGGAGGTGATGGCGCTGGTACAGCCGGAGGTGGCGGAGCCCACGACCAGCTGGATACCGTCGGAGATCAGAGCGTTCATGGCGTTGACGCATTCGGTGGAGTCGCCCTGATCGTCCTTGGTCTCTACGGCCAGCGGATGTGCGCCGTCGCTGAGAGAGACACCGCCGGTGGCGTTAATCTCCTTGATGGCCAGCTGTACGCCCTTTTCGATGTGGGTGCCGTATACGGCGAGACTGCCGGTCAGGGGGCCGATCATTCCCAGAGTGACGGCATCCCCTTCGTTTCCGGATGGCGCGTCTCCGCTTCCGGAGGGCGCGCTTCCGCCCGACGTATCCGCGGGAGCGTCGGTTTTCGCGCCGCAGGCGGCGAGGCTGAGCGTCAGACAGACGGCAAGAAACAGGGTCAGCAGGTTTTTCAATTTCATGTTCTTCTCCTCCAATCACAATATACCTTTCCCTAAATGCAAAAGGGCAAAGGCGTCCGAGAGTCACGCTCTCAGGACGTCTTTGCCCTTGATGCTTTTACTTTACTACATCAGGGGCGGCGCCGTCAATGGAGGGGTTACCAAGATATTGGGCAGCAAAGCGGAAAAATTTCTGCAAAATCATACAACTCTATGAAAAAGTAGACATCATATCGCACATCTCGACGCTCTGCGGGCCGCGAAGTATTTTATTGAAAAAACCACATTGACAATCGCTGTCGAAGGCGCTAGAATACGGAAAAAGGCAAGGGCGTCTTTTCCGGGACGCTCCTGCTTTTTTCAATTTACGAATGCGACTGGAGAGGGAATCTTATGGCGATTCATGAAGAGTGCGGCGTTTTCGGCGTTCTCGCTCTGCGGCCCGCCGATGTGGGGCGTCTGGCCTACTACGGACTTTACGCCCTTCAGCACCGGGGCCAGGAGAGCTGCGGCATCGTGGTCAACGACGACGGCGTCTTTGCATCCCACAAGGACCTGGGACTGGTGGGGGAGGTGTTCAGCCAGGACATTTTAGACCGGTTTCCCCAAGGAACCATGGCGGTGGGGCACACCCGCTACGGCACCACCGGGGCCTCCAACCGGCAAAACTGCCAGCCCATCGAGGTCAATCACCAAAAAGGCCATATGGCCATTGCCCACAACGGCAATCTCAGCAACGCCGCCGCCCTCCGGGATGAGCTGGAGCTGTCCGGTGCCATCTTCCACACCACCAGCGACACGGAGACGATTGCCTATATCGTCACCAGGGAGCGCCTGTCCGCTCCCTCCATCGAGGAAGCCCTCAGCCGGGCCATGAACCGCCTGGAGGGGGCCTATTCCCTGGTGCTCATGTCCCCTCAGAAGCTGATCTGCGCCCGGGATCCCCACGGCTTCCGCCCCCTGTGCTACGGGCAGATGCCGGACGGAACCTATGTGGCCGCGTCGGAGAGCTGCGCCCTGTCTGCCGTGGGGGCGGCGTTTGTCCGGGACCTGGAGCCGGGAGAAATCCTGATTTTCCAGGATGGCCGTCTGACCTCCCGCCGGGAGCACTGCGGCAAATGCCAGCCCACGCCCTGCGTTTTTGAGTATATCTATTTCGCCCGTCCGGACTCGATCATAGACGGTGCGTCCGTCCATGCCGCCCGGCTGCGGGCGGGGGCGATCCTGGCAAAGGAACACCCCGTGGAGGCGGATGTGGTGGTGGGCGTGCCGGACTCCGGCCTGGACGCCGCCCTGGGCTACAGCCAAGCGTCCGGCATCCCCTACGGCATCGGGCTGATTAAAAATAAGTATATCGGCCGAACCTTCATTGCCCCCGGCCAGGAGCACCGCCTGGACCAGGTGCGGCTGAAGCTCAGCGCCATAGAGGAGACGGTCTCGGGGAAGAGGGTGGTTTTGGTGGATGACTCCATCGTCCGGGGAACCACCAGCGGGCGGATTGCCGCCCTTCTTCGGGAGGCGGGGGCAAAAGAAATCCACCTGCGCGTCTCCGCGCCACCCTTTCTGAATCCCTGCTACTATGGGACGGACATCGACTCCCGGGAAAATCTGATCGCCTGTCAGCACAGCGCGGAGGAAATCGCCAAAATTATAGGCATCGATACCTTGGGCTATCTGCCCGTCTCCGCCCTGGAACAGCTCACGGGCTGTCCCCGCTGCTGCGACGCCTGTTTCACCGGGCGCTACCCCACCGCCGTTCCCGCCGATACCCGGAAGGACCGGTTTGAGCGGAAGCTGTCGGAGCGGGGAAGGAAGCCTTGAGGAAAACGGCGCCAGGAACGTTTCGCAGTCCTGCCGCATAGATTGTACCGAGCAAGGGGGCTCGCGATGGTTCGCGGGCCCCCATTTTTTCAGGAGGGACAACATATGTGCGGAATCGCTGGAATGATCGACTTTGAAAAGGACCTGCGGGAGCGGGAGAAAATATTGCTGGAAATGCAGTCCGCCCTGCGGAGACGGGGGCCGGATGAAGATGGGATCTACTTGAGCCCGCAGGCGGCCCTGGCCCATACCCGGCTATGCGTGGTAGACCCGGAGAACGGCCGCCAGCCCATGACCGTCCGCCGGGCGGGCCGGACCTGCACGCTGGTTTACAACGGGGAGCTGTACAACACGCCAGAGCTGCGGCGGGAGCTCTCCGCCGTCGGCTGGGACTTCACCGGCCACTCGGACACGGAGGTGCTGCTGAAAGCCTACATGGAGTGGGGGCCTGCGTGCGTGGACCGCTTGAACGGCATTTTCGCCTTTGCGGCATGGGACGGGGAAACATTGTTTTTGGCTCGGGATCGGATGGGGGTAAAGCCTCTGTTCTACTCGCTGACGGCGGAGGGGACCTTGGTGTTCGCTTCGGAGATCAAAGCCCTTCTTCGGCACCCGGATATTCCGCCGAAGGTGGATGCGGAGGGTGTGGCGGAGCTTCTGCTGATTGGCCCGGGCCGGACGCCGGGGCAGGGTGTTTTCCGGAATGTGCGGGAATTGCTGCCGGGACAGTGCGGCGTCTTTGGCCGGGAGGGCCTGCGGCTGTGGAGCTATTGGAGGCTCACCGCCCGGCCTCATCTGGAAAGCGAGGCGGACACCGTGGCCCATGTTCGGGACCTGGTCCGGGACGCCATTCGGAGGCAGCTGGTCAGTGATGTGCCTGTCGGGACCTTCCTCTCCGGCGGATTGGATTCCAGCGTCATTTCCGCCGTGGCGGCGGAGACCCTGGGAGAGCGCGGGGAGCGGCTGAGGACCTTTTCGGTGGATTACCGGGAAAATGACCGCTATTTCACCGCTGGAAAATTCCAGCCCTCCGCCGATGGGCCTTACATCAAAGCCATGGCGGACGATTTAGACACTCTGCATACCAATGTAGTGCTGGATCCCGTCCAGGTGGCCGCGGCCCTGGATGACGCCGCGGAGGCCCGGGACCTGCCGGGAATGGCGGATGTGGATTCGTCGCTGCTACTGTTCTGTCGAGAGGTGCGCGGGAATGTGACGGTAGCCCTCTCCGGAGAGTGCGCCGACGAGATTTTCGGAGGCTATCCCTGGTTCCGGGACCCGGCGGTCCGGGCGGAGAACGGCTTCCCCTGGGCGCAGTCCACGGCCTGGCGGGCGTCCTTCCTGACGCCGGAGTATGCGAAAAAAATGGACGTCGATGAGTTTGTCCGGCAGCACTGGCAGAAGACGCTGGCGGAGACGGACTGCCTGGATGACGATACGCCGGAGCAGAAGCGAGTCCGGCGGCTCACGCGGCTGAACATGGGCTGGTTTATGCAGACGCTTCTGGACCGGAAGGACCGCATGAGCATGTGGAGCGCACTGGAGGTCCGCGTGCCGTTCTGCGACTGGCGGATTGCGGAGTATTTGTACAATGTGCCGCCCGCGCTTCGGGAGCTTGGAGGACAGGAGAAGGGCCTGCTCCGGTCCGCGGCGGCGGGCTGGCTGCCGGAATCCGTGCTCCGCCGGAAAAAGAGCCCCTATCCAAAAACCGTTCATCCCATCTATCTGGAGACAGTCGCCCAGAGGCTGCGCCGGCTGCTGGACGACGGAAATTCGCCTCTTTTCGCCGTGGTCCGCCGGGAGGCGCTGGAGAATCTTTTGACCTGCGAGAGCCCCTGGCCCTGGTACGGCCAGCTGATGAGGCGGCCTCAGACGATCGCTTACTTTTTGCAGATGGATCACTGGCTGCGGGCCTATCAGGTCCGGCTGCTGTAACCGGTCGCATTGACAAAAGGCGCCCCGGAACCTTCTGATTCCGGGGCGCCTTTGCGCGGTTTTGTCATTCGATGGCGATCGAGGTGGACTCGGGCAGCTGCTTCTGCTCCATCTTCGGCAGAGAGAGCTTCAAGATACCGTCTTCAAACTTGGCGGACACATCCTTGGGCTCCACACCCTCGCCCACATAGAAGCTGCGGCTGCAGGTGCCGGCGTACCGCTCCTGACGGATATACCGGCCCGCCTTGTCCGATTCGTCCTTATCCAGGCCCTTGGCGGCGCTGATGGTCAGATAGCCGTCCTTCAAATCCACGCTGACCTCGTCCTTCTTGAAGCCGGGCAGGTCGATGTCCAGCTCATAGGAGCTGTCCGTTTCCCGCACGTCGGTCTTCATCAGGTTCTTGGCGTGCTTCCCATACAGGGGATCGTGGCCCGGCATCACCGGGAACAGGTTGGAGTCACGGCCAAAGAAATCGTCGAACAGGTTCTCACCAAAAATACTGGGCATCATAAGTCATTCCTCCATTCATATACCTCATTCAAATGCCCTGTTGAGGAGGCCCTTTGGGCGTTCCTCTTTTGAACGGCTCTGTTATACTCCACCGGATTAGCACTGTCAATAGGCGAGTGCTAACGTTTACAAAGTATTGGATTTTTGTTCATAAAATATGCAATTTGATATTTTAGTTTACCATATTTGCAATCCGTCCACAGGCTTATTTCTTTGTTTGTACCAGCGCACACGCTGCTCTGAGGATAAGGGCTGATTTATAGCCTTGAAAATCTCCATTATCTGTTTCAGACCTGCCATTCTCGTGACAATTTCTGCTTGCTTGGTACGGCTGGGTACTCCTTGACCACATATTTGCCCACAGACAGAGAAAAACTGGCCCACCGGGACACCCCCGGTGGGCCGCAGTTCTCAACCAGCCTTGCTCTCTGCCCTCAGCCGCTCCCTTTCGGCGGCTACCTCCGTTTTCATCTCGGTTAT
>CAJUJW010000003.1 GCA_910586735.1 uncultured Oscillibacter sp.
CTCACGTTTGCCCTCATTGCCATCCTCATCAGAAGATTTTAAACAGGCTCTAAGGCCGGGTCATCCACTTGCCCAGGGAGACGGCCTTTTCAAAGAGAAGCTGGTCCTCCAGAAACCGGAGGCCGCTTAAAGCGGCTTTATAATCCTCTACCAAGTTAAGCTGTTCCGAGGTCAAAGCCTTTTCCAGGGCTTTCCATGCCATGTCCTCGGCCGCGTTGCATCGGCTGTAGTCAATGAGGTCCAGGCGGGCGTCCACGTGCATGTGGTCCAAGACATAGTGAAACAGGCAGTCGAGATATTCGTCCATGGCAGAGCCTCCTTATGAACAGGATTCTGTCTATATTCGATTATATCAGACAGAATCCTGTCTGTCAATAGGAGGAATGAAAAATGACTTTTTCAGAGCACCTTTTGCAACTGCGAAAAGCAAGGGGATTGAAGCAGACGGAACTGGCTCCCCATATCGGCATCAGCTGGCGAGCCTACCAAACATACGAAAGGGGCCACTGTGAACCACAGATGTCCACCCTCATCGCCCTGGCGGATTTTTACGGCATCTCCCTGGATGAGCTGGTCTGCCGGGGCTGGCCGAAGGAGCCAGGGGAATAAAAAAGACCCCGCGCCGCAGCGCGGGGTTTCCCAGGCAGTTATTGACAAATGTGGTATAATGAAAACAGCAAACCTGCGGGATGAGCGTCCCGCCAGCCCACCGCGGGAATTACTTCTGGTCCGCAGTGGTGATATACGTCCGAATTATCTTCTTGATTTCCTCAACCGTGTAAGTCGTTTGCTCTGGTTTCGCTTCAAGAATGCCAACCAGATCATAGGCCATCGCTTTCCTGGTGTCCTGCCGCTCAGCCTCAGTACCCATGGTGCTTACCTCCTTCCAGATAGGGGGACCGTCTGCCTTTTGTACCATGTAAATTATATCCAACCCCGCCCCGCCTGTCAAGGGGCGTCTTACACCCGAATTTCTGGAGGTGCCCCCTATGAAAATCATCACCCTGCTGGAGAACACCGCCCGCCGTCCCGGCCTCGCCGCCGCGCGGGGGCTTTCCGTCTACGCGGAGACCGCCGCCCACAGAATCCTCTTCGACATGGGACCCGACGGGACCTTCCTGGAAAACGCCAGGGCCCTGGGGGTGGACCTCTCCGCCGTGGACATCGCCGTGCTGTCTCACGGGCACTCGGACCACGGCGGCGGCCTGGCGGCCTTCCGCGCCGTCAACAGCAAGGCGAACATCTACCTCCGGCGGGAGGCCCTGGGGGCCTACTACGCCGTGCTGCCGGGGCGGGAGCCGGGCTACATCGGCCTGCCCCCGGAGGCGGAGGCCCTGCGGGAGCGCTTCGTCTTCACCGGGCCGGAGGAGGCCCTGGGGGACGGGCTGACCCTGTTCTCCGACGTGGAGGACGACCGGAGCCTCCGGGCCGTGGCCCCCAAGCTCCAGGAAAAGACCGGGGCGGGCTTCCGGCCCGACGGCTTCGCCCACGAGCAGCACCTGCTGATCGAGGAGAACGGCAGGGCCGCCCTGCTGGCGGGCTGCGGGCACCTGGGGATTGTCAACACCCTCCGGGCGGCGAAAAGGCACCTGGGCCGCATGCCCGACGTGGTTTTCGGCGGCTTCCACCTCTTCGAGGTGAACCCGGACGCGCCGGAGACCCCCGCCCTCATGGACGCCACGGCGGCGGCATTGTCCGAGGGAAACACGATTTACTACACCGGCCACTGCACCGGGGACTGGGCCTATGACCGGCTCAGCAAGACCCTGGGGGACCGGCTGCGGCCCATGGACTGCGGCGCGTCGGCGGAGCTGTAAGCCCCGGAAAGAGAGAAAAGGAGAGAGAACCCCATGGCAGAGCTGACCCCCATGATGAAGCAGTACCTGGAGCTCAAGGAGCAGAACCCGGACTCCATCCTGTTCTTCCGCCTGGGCGACTTTTACGAGATGTTCGCCGAGGACGCGAAACTTGCCTCCCAGGAGCTGGACCTGACCCTCACCAGCCGGGACAGGGGCAAGCGGGCCAAGCCCGAGGAGGAGCAGGTCCCCATGTGCGGCATCCCCTACCACGCCAGCGAGAGCTACATTGCCCGGCTCATCGCCAAGGGCTATAAGGTGGCCATCTGCGAGCAGATGGAGGACCCCGCCCTGGCCAAGGGGCTGGTGAAGCGGGACATCATCCGGGTGGTCACGCCGGGGACCGTCACCAGCGAGGGCTGCCTGGAGGAGAAGGCCAGCAACTTCCTCTGCGCCGTCTGCGCGGACTCCCGGTCCGCCGGGATTGCCTTCTGCGACATCACCACGGGCCGGGCCCACCTCACCGCCTTCACCGGGAAGGACCGGATCGAGCACGTCATCAACGAGCTGGGCCGCTTCTCCCCCGCCGAGGCGGTGCTGAACGACGGGGCCTATTCCCAGGCGGACCTGGTGTCCGCCCTGCGGGAGAAGTTCCGCTGCCGGGTGGAGAACGCGGGAGAGCGCCTCTTCCTCCTGCCGGAGGCCGAGCGGAACATCCGCAGGCAGTTCGGCGGCGGTGCCTGGGCCCGCCTCCCCGCCGCCCAGCCCGCAGCGGCCAGGGCCCTGGGGGGGCTATTGGCCTTTCTGTACGAGACCCAGAAGACGGACCTCTCCTACATCAACGACCTGGACTATTACGAGCAGGGCCGCTTCATGGAGCTGGACCTGGCGGCCCGGCGGAACCTGGAGCTGACCGCCACCATGCGGGGCCAGGAGAAGAAGGGCAGCCTCCTCTGGGTGCTGGACCGGACCCAGACCTCCATGGGGGGCCGGTGCCTGAGAAACTGGCTGGAGCGGCCCCTTTTGAACGTGGCGGCCATCACCCGGCGCAGCGGGGCCGTGGCGGCCCTGGTGGAAAACACCATCGGCCGGGAGGAGCTCATCGCCGCCCTCTCGGGTCTGGGGGACATGGAGCGGCTCATCAGCCGCATCGTCTACGGCACCGCCGGCGGGCGGGACCTGGGGGGCCTCCGGGCCTCCATCGAAAAGCTGCCGGACATCAAGGGGCGGCTGGCCGACTTCCCGGACCGCCGCCTCCAGGAGCTCTCCGAGGAGCTGGACACCCTGGAGGACCTGGGGAAGCGCATCGCCGCCACCATCTGCGACGAGCCCCCCTTCTCCGTCCGGGAGGGGGAATTGATCCGGGACGGCTTCCACCCGGAGGTGGACCGCCTCCGGCACATCCTGAAAAGCGGCAAGGGCGTCATCCCCGAGATGGAGGCCCGGGAACGGGAGCGCACCGGCATCCGGAACTTAAGAATCAAGTACAACAAGGTCTTCGGGTACACCATCGAGGTCTCCAACAGCTACAAGGGCCAGGTGCCCGAGACCTATATCCGCAAGCAGACCCTGGCGGGCGCGGAGCGCTATATCACCCAGGAATTGAAGGAGCTGGAGAACTCCATCCTCACCGCCTCCGACCGGGTGGTCGCCCTGGAGTACGAGCTGTTCACCCAGCTGCGCCAGGAGATTTCCGAGGCCTCGGGCCGGGTGCTGAAAACCGCCGCCGCCGTGGCCGAGGCGGACGCCCTGGCCTCTCTGGCCGCCGTGGCGTCCCGGAACAACTACTGCCGCCCGGACGTGGACGAGTCCGGGGTCATTGAGATTCGGGAGGGCCGCCACCCGGTGGTGGAGCGGGTCCTCAAGGACAGCCTCTTTGTCCCCAACGACACCTTTCTCGGGGAGAAGGAGAGCCGGGTAGCCGTCATCACGGGGCCCAACATGGCGGGCAAGTCCACCTACATGCGCCAGGTGGCCCTGATTGTCCTCATGGCCCAGATGGGCAGCTTCGTCCCGGCGTCCTACGCCCGTATCGGCGTGGTGGACCGGATTTTCACCCGCGTGGGGGCCAGCGACGACCTCTCCGCCGGGCAGTCCACCTTCATGGTGGAGATGACGGAGGTGGCGGACATCCTCCGCTGCGCCACGAAACGCTCATTGCTGATTCTCGACGAGATTGGCCGGGGCACCTCCACCTTCGACGGCATGAGCATCGCCAGGGCCGTGCTGGAGCACTGCGCCGGCCCCAAGACCCTGGGGGCCAAGACCCTGTTTGCCACCCACTACCACGAGCTGACGGAGCTGGAGAACACCCTCCCCGGCACGGTGAACTACAATATCGCGGTGAAGGCCCGTGGGGAGGACATCGTCTTTCTGCGGAAAATCATCCCCGGCGGGGCGGACCGCAGCTACGGCATTGAGGTGGCCAAGCTGGCGGGCCTGCCGGACAAGGTGCTCCAGCGGGCCCGGCAGGTGCTGGAGGAGCTGGAGACCGCCAACAACGTCCAGTACGCCGCCCCCCGGCGGGAGGCGGAACAGGTCTCCCTGGGCTCCATGCGGGAGGGGGAGGTGCTGGACGCCCTGCGCCGCTGCCAGCCGGACACCCTGACGCCCATTGAGGCCATGAGCCTGCTCTACGAGCTGAAGCGGAAGCTGGCGGAGGGGGACGGCCATGGCTAAGAAACCGTCCTCCGCCGGGCTCACCGGGCTGGAGCGGAGGGGGGGCGGCGTCTTCTTCGTGTTCTACCTGCTCCTCCTCCCCCTGGCGGCGGGGCCCGCCCGGCGGCTGGCCGGGGACCTTCTGGGCCGCCGGGTGCCGGAGGAGCTGTACGGCGCGGTTTACTACTACGTCCTCTTCGCCGTGACGGCCATCCTCTTCCACCGCCTCCTGGGGCGGACCACCCGCCGCTTCCTGGACGCCCCCTCCCTGGCCCTCAAGACCGCCGCCGTGGGTCTCGTGGCCCACTACGGGCTGTGCGAGCTGGCCTCCCGTCTGGGGCGGGTCCTGACGGACCGGTCCGGGAACCTGAACGACTCCGCCATCTCCGCCAGGGCGGGCAGCGCCCCCCACATGACGCTTTTGATCGTGCTCTTCCTGGCCCCCTTTGTGGAGGAGACGCTGTTCCGCGGCCTGGTCTTCGGCGGACTCAAGGAGAAGAGCCGCCCCCTGGCCTACGCCGCCAGCTGCGGCCTCTTCGCCCTGGCCCACGTGTGGCAGTTCGCCGTGGCGAACCGGGACGCGGGCTACTTCCTGATGATGCTTCAGTACCTGATTCCCGGCCTGGTGCTGGCCTGGGCCTATGATCACGCGGGGACCCTCTGGGCCTCCATCGGCCTTCACGCCGGTGTCAACACCCTGTCGGTGCTGGCGGGGCGCGTATAACCGAACCTCCTTGGAAAGAAGTTTTTGCCATGAGTTTTCTGGACACGTTCGCCGAGATGCTGGTGCTTCTGTTCGCCATCGTCTGCGGCTATCTCGCCAACCGCTTAGGGATTCTGGGCGGGGAGACGGACAAGAAGGTCTCCAAGCTGTTGCTGAGCGTCACCATGCCCGCCATGATTCTGGGGGCCGTCTGCACCGGGGACACCCTGCCGGAGGTCTCCGTGGTGCTGGGGATCTTGAAGGTGGCCCTGGTGTTTTACCTGATGGAGTTTCTGGTGGCCCTGGTCCTGCCGCCCCTGCTGGGGGGCACGGCGGGGCAGAAGGGCGTCTGGCGCTATGGGCTGATGTTCCCCAACGTGGGCTTCATCGGCTATCCGGTGGCGGTGGCCCTCTTCGGGCCCGAGGCGCTGTTTTACGCCGTGATTCTGGTCCTGCCCTTCAACCTGCTGTCCTTCACCCTGGGCCCCCTGATGCTCACCGGGGCCAAGCGGTTCAGCCTCCGGCAGATGTTTTCCCCCTGCGTGGCCGCCTCATTGCTGGCCCTGGTGCTGGCCCTGGCGCGGCTGCGGCCCCCGGAGATGGTGGGGGAGGCCCTGGAGTTCGTGGGCGGCATTACAGTGCCCCTGTCTTTGATGTTCGTGGGCTCTCTACTGGCGGGGCTGCCCCTGGGGCGGCTTCTGGCCTCTCCCAGGCTGTGGATTATGACGGCGGTCCGCCTCCTGGCTATGCCCATGCTCCTGACCCCCATTCTGCGCCTCATGGGCGCCGAGGCCATGATTCTGGGCATCGCCGTGGTCCAGATGGCCATGCCCGTGGCGGTGAACGGGTCCTTGCTCAGCATGGAGTACGGCGGGGACGCCGAGTGCATGGCCCAGATCACCTTCGTCTCCACCCTGGCCTCCATCGTCACCATCCCCGTCATCGCGGCGCTTCTGCTGTAAACGGCCCCCCAGGGCCCCTTGAAAGGAGGAATCCCCCATGCCTGAAATCCGGCAGCTCCCCTCCCACGTGGCGGACCTCATCGCCGCCGGGGAGGTGGTGGAGCGCCCCGCCAGCGTGGTGAAGGAGCTGGTGGAAAACGCCGTGGACGCCGGGGCCACCGCCATCGTGGTGGAGCTCCGCCGGGGCGGCATGGGCCTCATCCGGGTCAGCGACAACGGCTGCGGCATCGCCCCGGACCAGCTGCCCACGGCCTTTCTCCGCCACGCTACCAGCAAATTACGGGGACCCGAGGATCTGGGGAAAATCGGCACCCTGGGCTTCCGGGGGGAGGCCCTGGCGGCCATCTCCGCCGTCAGCCGGGTGGAGATCCGCACCCGCCGGCGGGAGGACCCCGCCGGGTCGGCCCTCCGGCTGGAGGGCGGCGTCCCCGGGGACGTGGAGGAGACCGGCGCGCCGGAGGGCACCACCATCCTGGTCCGGGACCTCTTCTACAACACCCCTGCCCGGCTGAAATTCATGAAGAAGGACAGCGCCGAGACGGCGGCGGCCGCCGGGCTCATGCAGCACTTGGCCCTGTCCCACCCGGACATCTCCTTTAAGTTCCTCAAGGACGGCCAGGAGGCCCTCCACACCCCCGGCGACGGGCGGCTGGACTCCGCCGTCTACGCGGCCCTGGGCCGGGACTTCGCCCGGACCCTCCTGCCCGTCAAGGGCGGCGGGGACGGCGTGACCGTGTCCGGCTTCATCACCCAGCCCCTCCAGGGCCGGGGCTCCCGGTCCATGCAGACCTTTTTCGTCAACGGGCGCTTCATCAAGTCCCAGCTGCTCACCGCCGCCCTGGAGGAGGGCTACCGGAACCAAATCATGAAGGGCCGCTTCCCCGGCTGTGTGCTGGCGGTGACGCTGCCCGTGACGGCGGTGGACGTGAACGTCCACCCCGCCAAGACCCAGGTAAAATTCGCCCAGGAGAAGGCCGTCTTCGACGCGGTGTACCACACCGTGCTGGACTGCCTGGAGGAAACCTCCGGGACGGTCCCGCCCCCGGCCAAGCCCGCAGGGGAGGCGTCCAATCCCCGAGGGGACTTCTTCCGCTCCATGGACGCCAAAACCTTCCGGGAGCAGTCCTCCGCCCCGCCCCCCAAGAGGGCTGAGGCCCGGCCCGTTTGGAACGTGGAGCAGCGGGGGCCCCGCCTGTCGGATATCGCGCCGCCCATGGGGAAGGAGCCTCTCCGCGCCCCCTTCCCGCCCCTGCGGCAGGACGCGCCCCCCTCCGTGATAAAATCCCCCGCCCAGGCAAGGCCGGAACCCCCCGCCCCTTCGGAATCCCGCCCCGCCGTCCCGGCCATCCCTCAGAAAACGGCGGAGCTGCCGGGCCAGGAGGCTCTGACTCCCCCCGTCCCGGCCCCCTGGCGCGTCGCCGGGGAGGTACTGCGGACCTACATTGTCTGCGAGAGCGAGGAGGGCTGCGTTTACCTCATCGACAAGCACGCGGCCCACGAGCGGATCAACTTCGACCGCCTGAAAGCGGGTCTGGAGCCCCCCATGCGCCAGACTTTGCTGACCCCCGCCGCCGTGGACCTGGGCCGGGAGGAGGCGGCGCTCTTGCTGGAGAACCTGCCCCTTCTGGAGGACTTCGGCTTTTCCTGCGAGGACTTCGGCGGCGGGTCCGTGCTGGTCCGGGAGGTCCCGGCGGACCTGGACGCCGCCGATGTCACCGCCACCCTGGAGGAGATCGCCGGAAAACTCCGCCAGGGCCGCACCCCCGCCGAGCGGCGGGAGGGCCTGCTGCACACCATGGCCTGCAAGGCGGCCATCAAGGGCGGCTGGAAAAGCGGCCCGGAGGAGCTGCGGGCCTTAGCAGCGAAGGTCCAGAGCGGCGAGGTAAAATACTGCCCCCACGGCAGGCCCGTGGCGGTGAAGATCACCAAGTACGAGCTTGAGAAGATGTTCAAGCGGGCATAGACAGGAGGACGGCATGGCAAAGAAGAAAGGAAGATTCCTGATTCAGGATGTTTCCGGCAGCAGTATGTTTTCCAACACGATTATTTTAGTGGATCGGGAGACAGGGGTAAACTACCTGTTCTTTCAATCCGCCAACGCCGGCGGCCTGACGCCCCTGCTGGACCGGGAGGGGAAGCCCGTTGTCACCTCGGTCACAGACTTGGAGGACTGACGTGGCCCCGAAGATCGTCTGCGTCGCGGGCCCCACGGCCTGCGGCAAGACCACCCTGGGGGTGCTCCTGGCGAAGCGGTACGGCGGCGAGGTGGTCTCCGCCGACTCCATGCAGATCTACCGCGGCCTCACCATCGGCGCCGCCGCCCCCACCGAAGACGAGATGGACGGCGTGCCCCACCATATGATCGCCGTGGCGGACCCGGAGGAGCAGTGGTCCGCCGCCCGGTACGCCCAGGCGGCCATCCCCGTCATCGACGGCATCCTCCGCAGGGGGAAGCTGCCCATCCTGGTGGGGGGCACGGGCCTCTGGATGGACGCGGCTGTCCGGGGCCACGGCTTCGCGGCGGGCAGCGCCGGGGGGCGCGTGCGAAAGGAGCTGGAGGCCCGCCTGGCGGCGGAGGGCATCGCCCCCCTGCTGGCGGAACTCCGGGAAGTGGACCCGGCGGCGGCGGAACGTCTCCACCCCGCCGACGAAAAGCGCGTCCTCCGGGCCCTGGAGGTCTGGCGGGAGACAGGGAAGACCATCACCGCCCACAATGAGGAGACGAAAGCCCTGCCCCCCCGGTACGACGCCGTGTGGATCGGCCTCCGGTTCGCTGACCGGGAGGACATGAAGGCGCTCATCGACAAGCGGGTGGACCGCATGGCGGAGGAGGGCCTCCTGGAAGAGGTCCGGGCCCTTTTAAGCCGGGGCCTCCCCCGGAACGCCACGGCCCTCCAGGCCATCGGCTACAAGGAGTTCCTGGGGGTCCTGGAGGGGACGAGGACGGAGGCGGAGGCCCTGGAGGAGGTGAAGCTCCGCTCCCGGCAGTACGCCAAGCGGCAGCTGACCTGGCTGCGGCGGAATCCGGCCATCCACTGGATCATCTGGGAAAAAGACAGAAATTTTGCCCATGCCCTACAGCGTTCGACGGAAATTCTCTCCGCCGCGGGGGTATGCTAGAAATTGGAAAAACGAGTCCCCCGGTTACTCCGGGGAGCCGCCGTTTTGCCGGACAACCAAAGGGCGCCTCTCAAGGCGCGAGACATGAGAAAAAGGAGCGGACAACATGCAGAACAAACAGAACCTACAGGACCTCTTCCTCCTCCGGGCCAAGCGGGACCGGGTGCCCGTCACCATGTTCCTGATGAACGGGTTTCAGATGCGGGGGACCATCACCGGCTTCGACCCCTTTGTGGTCGTTCTGGACAGCGAGGGGCGGCAGCAGGTGATCTACAAGCACGCCATTTCCACCATCGCCCCCACCCGGCCGGTCTCCCTGGCCGAGGAGGAGTGAGAAGCCCGCCTAGGAGGCGGAAAGGGATACATAGAAAGCCATGAAAAAGAAAACAACCGGCCTGGGCGCCAGGCTGCTGATGGCCGCCCTGTTCCTGGGGGTGACGGCCTACTTCGGCATTCAGGCGTTCCAGTTTCTGGACGACCCCCTGAGCCTCACCCTGGCCTATCAATACGAGGTGGAGCGGACCCAGGACCTGACGGGCTTTCTGATCCGGGAGGAGCGGGTGCTGCCCGACGAGGGCGGCGGCCTCCTCCGGATTCAGCGGGCCGAGGGCGAGCGGGTGGCCGCCGGGGGAATCGTGGCCTCGGTCTACGCGGACCAGGCTTCCCTGGACCGGCAGGCGGAGATCGACAGCCTGGAGAGCCGGGTGGAGCAGCTCCAGTACGCCCAGGACCTGGCCCTGGCGGCGGAGACCACCCGGAAGCTGGACGCCCAGATCACCCAGAATCTCCTGGAGTACCGCCGCTTCCTGACGGCGGACAGGCTCTATGACGCGGAGAGCACCGCCCTGGAGCTGCGGGCCATGGTCCTCAAGCGGGACTACAGCGACACGGGAAACGGGGACATCTCCCTCCAGCTCCAGGAGCTGGGGGCCCAGCTCTTGGCCCTCCGGTCCCAGTCCGAGGGCACCGTCCGCCGTATCACCGCCCCGGAGGCGGGGCTGTACTCCTCGGAGGTGGACGGCTTTGAGTCCGTGCTGACCCCGGACCTGGTGGAGGACCTGACGCCCTCCGGCCTCTCCGCCCTGCGGGCGGACCCCTCCGCCGTCTCCCAGGTGGGGAAGCTGGTGCTGGGGGACGAGTGGTACTACGCCGCCGTCATGTCCGCTGAGGACGCCGCGGCCCTGCTCCAGCGGCAGGAGGAGCTGAGACGGGCCGGGGACAGCCTGTACCTCCGCTTTTCCAAGGGGGTGGACCGGGACCTGCCGGTGACTCTCCGGTTCACCGGCCCCCGGGAGAACGGGCAGGTGGTGGCCGTCTTCTGGGGGAACGCCTACCTCCGGGAGCTGACCCTCCTGCGCCAGCAGCGCTCCCAGGTCATCACGGACACCATCAGCGGCATCCGGGTGCCAAAGGAGTGCCTCCGGGCGGAAAAGGCGTACCTGGACGAGAACGGCCAGAGCGCCACCCAGGAGGCCATCGGCATCTACTGCCTGGTGGGCCGGGAGGCCCGGTTCAAGCCGGTGCAGGTGGTCCACAGCGCCGAGAGCTTCGTCCTGGTCACCCCCGCGCCGGAGCTGAACCCGGAGGTGGCCGGGGACGCCAAGCGGATCATCCGCCCCGGGGAACAGGTGGTGGTCTCCGCCCGCGGCCTCTTCGACGGGAAGGTGCTCACGTAGGGGCCGCTTCCCAAAGCCGCCGCAATTCCAAGAGAACGGGACAGAGCCCTGCCCCTACAACAATCCATAATCCATAAAGAAAGAAGGACGCATCCATGTCTATCGCGGAAAACATCGCCCAGGTCCGGGCCAGCATCGCCGCCGCCGCCAGGGAGGCGGGGCGGGCCCCCTCTGAAATCACCCTGGTGGGGGCCAGCAAGATGAATGACGCCGCCGCCTGCCGGGAGGCCATCGCCGCCGGTATCGACGCCCTGGGGGAGAACCGGGTCCAGGAGATGACGGCCAAGCTGGAGGAAAACGCCTACGACGGCGCGCCCCTCCACTTCATCGGCCACCTCCAGCGGAACAAGGTGAAGCAGGTGGTGGGGAAGGTCTCCCTGATTCAGTCCGCCGGGTCCCTGGAGCTGCTGGAGGAGATTGAGAAGACCGCCGGGAAGCTGGACATTGTGCAGGACATTCTGCTGGAGGTGAACATCGGCCGGGAGGAGGCCAAGAGCGGCTTCCTGCCCGAGGCCCTGCTCTCCGGGGCGGAAACGGCCCTGGAAAAGCCCCATATCCGGGTGCTGGGCGTGATGACAATTCCCCCCGCCGACGCGGACCGGGAGGCCAACCTCCAATATTTTGACAAAGTTCGGGCGCTTTTTATTGACATGAGCGAGAAATTGTTTCATAATAAACTCCAGGTTCTGTCAATGGGCATGAGCGGCGATTACGAGGACGCCGTCCGCGCCGGGGCAACCATGGTCCGGGTGGGCACCGCCATCTTCGGCAGCCGCCATTACACATAAGATCATCAAGATCAACACGGAGGTACGCGTATGAGCATCCTGGAGGAACTGAAAAAACTGACCCATCCCTATGAGGATGAGGACGACGATCCCGCCGGCTTCGAGGACGAGCTGGAGGAGCGGGACATGTTTGAGGACCGCCGGTCCCGCACGGACGACCGGCGGAACAAGGTGGTCAACATCCACGCCACCACCCAATTGAAGGTCATCCTGGTGAAGCCCGAGCGGTTTGAGAACGCCTCGGAAATCGCCGACCAGCTGAAGGACAAGCGGACCGTGGTGCTGAACCTGGAGTCCACCAACAAGGACGTGGCCCGGCGGCTGATCGACTTCCTGTCCGGCGTGGCCTACGCCGGGGAGGGCAAAATCAAAAAAGTGGCGGCCAACACCTACATCATCACGCCCTACCATGTGGACATCGAGGGCGACCTGATCGACGAGCTGGAAAACAACGGACTCTATTTCTAAGAAACATTTGGACTTGCGCGCTGGGGAGGATATGCTATGCTGACACCGCAGGAGGTTTCCGCCCGCTCTTTCACCAAGACCATGATGGGCGGGTACAACATGACCATGGTGGACGAGTTTCTGGACGAGCTCACCGAAGACTACACGTCCCTTTACAAAGAAAACACCTCTCTGAAAGCCAAGATGAAGGTGCTGGTGGAGAAGGTGGAGGAGTACCGGGCCACGGAGGAGTCCATGCGGGCCACCCTCCTCACCGCCCAGCGGATGGCGGACTCCATCATCAAGGAGGCCGAGGAAAAGCGGGACGCCATCCTCCGGGAGGCGGACGCCTCCGCCCAGGAGAAGCTGGATAGCTTCCGCAAAGAGGCCGAGCAGTACGGCAAGCGCCTCCAGCAGGGGCAGGAGGAGATTCAGCGCTTCGTGGCCGAGACCCGGGCCCTGTGCGAGAAGGAGCTGAAATTCCTGGACGAGTTCCCCACCCTCCCGGTGGAGGCTGGGGAACCGGCGGACGCCGGCGTGGTGGAGGAGATCGAGGAGAAGGTCCTGGCCGCGGCAGAGGCCGCCGCCCCCGCTCCCGAGCCCCCCGTACCGGAGGCCGCGCCGGAACCCGTGGAGGAGGTCCTCCGGGTCCTGGTGGCCGGGCCCCAGGCCGCCCAGGCGGCTCAGCCCGCGCCCGCCGCGCCGGTCCAGAGAACCGCGCGGCCTGCGGCCGCGCCTGTTACGCCCGCTGCCCCTGCCGCACCTGTTACGCCCGCCGCGCCGGTTTCTCCCGCCCCCAGCTCCGTACACACCGCCCCCACGCCCTCGGCGGAGAAGCTGCTGGACAGCCTGGCCGCCGCAGCGGAGCTGCCGGAGGAGGACCTGACCGCCACCCGGCGTGTGAACATCAACGAGCTGAAATTCGGCCCCAATTACAGAAGCGACGCGGACTGATAAGGAGAGTGAGGCCCATGACCGGCCAGCGGCCCATCATCGCCTTTCTTTACGACTTCGACAAGACCCTCTGCACCACGGACATGCAGAACTACGCTTTCATTCCAAGCCTTGGCATGACCCCGGCGGACTTCTGGGCGGAGGCCAACGGCTTCGGGAGGCAGAACCGCATTGACGGCATCCTGGCCTATATGTACATCATGCTCCGGGAGGCGGAACGGCGAAACCGCCCCTTCACCCGGGAGGACCTGGTGGAGAAGGGCCGGGGGATCGAGCTCTTTCCGGGGGTGGAGGGCTGGTTCGGCCGGGTCAACGCCTTCGGGGAGACCCAGGGGGTCCGGGTGGAGCACTACGTGATTTCCTCCGGCCTCCGGGAGATCATCGAGGGGTCCTCCATCAGCCGGGAGTTCAAGGAGATTTACGCCAGCGAGTTTTACTACGACCCGGCGGGCCGCCCGGCATGGCCCAAGCTGGCGGTGAACTTTACGGCCAAGACACAGTTTGTCTACCGGATCAACAAGGGGGTCCTGGATGTCTCCGACGACAAGACCCTCAATGACTCCATGCCCGACGACAGCAAGCGGGTGCCCTTCCCCAACATGATCTACATGGGGGACGGGCTCTCGGACGTGCCCTGTATGAAGATGATGCGGGCCTACGGCGGGCAGGCTATCGCGGTCTACCAGTCCGGCAACCGGGCCGGGGTGGAGGAGCTGCTGGCCAAGCGGCGGGTGGACTTCATCTTCCCGGCGGACTACCGGGAGGGCACGGGGCTGGACACGACGGTGAAGGACATCATCCGCAAAATCGCCGTGGCCGACCGGCTGTGGGGGGAGAACCACCGGCAGCTGAGGCATTTGGGGGAGGATGTCCTTCCCGACCAGGTGGAGTTGTTTTGAAAGTCCCCCCGCGAGGGGAGACTTTTTTTCGGCCCTTGCGGGCGGGGGTTTTGGTAGTTGTCGAATCGGCTTTCTCCTCTTTTTGCTGCCGCTCACCTGGCGCTGGCGGGGCTGGTGCGCCTACCGCCTTCTATCGGCAGACCTCTGTAGGGGCGGCACGTTTCTCCTTTTACCCCCAGCCTAGCCGGGGGTTGTCCTTGGTACTGCCAACACAAAGCCCGGCGGCCTAAGCCGCCGGGCTCTTTTTGAATTCTCAGAAGTCGGCGCTGCCGACAGTACGCGGGTGCGGCAGCACATCCCGGATGTTGCTCACGCCGGTGAGATACATCACCAGCCGCTCAAACCCCAGGCCGAAGCCCGCGTGGCGGCAGCTTCCGTACCGCCGCAGATCGCAGTACCACCAGTAGTCCTCGGGCTTCATGCCCAGCTCCTTAATCCGGGCCTCCAGAATCTCCAGCCGCTCCTCGCGCTGGCTACCGCCGATGATCTCCCCGATGCCGGGCACCAGGCAGTCCGCCGCGGCCACGGTCTTCCCGTCGTCGTTCAGCCGCATGTAGAACGCCTTGATCTCCTTGGGGTAGTCCGTGACGAACACCGGGCGCTTGAAGACCTGCTCGGTCAGATACCGCTCGTGCTCCGTCTGGAGGTCGCAGCCCCAGTAGACCTTGTAGTCAAACTTGTCGTTGTTCTTCTCCAGGATGGACACCGCCTCGGTGTAGCTCACCCGGCCAAAGTCCGAGGAGGCCACGTGCTCCAGCCGCTCCTTGAGTCCCTTGTCCACAAAGCTATTGAAGAAGTTGATCTCGTCCGGGCACCGTTCCATGACCTTTTGGATGGCGTACTTAATCATGGCCTCCGCCACGTCCATGTCCCCCGCCAGGTCGCAGAAGGCCATCTCCGGCTCAATCATCCAGAACTCGGCGGCGTGGCGCTGGGTGTTGGAGTTCTCCGCCCGGAAGGTGGGCCCGAAGGTGTACACGTCGCCGAAGGCCATGGCGAAGTTCTCCGCGTTCAGCTGGCCGGAGACCGTCAGGTTGGCGGGCTTGCCGAAGAAGTCCTGGGAGAAGTCCACCTTGCCGTCCTCGGTCCGGGGGGGATTCTCGGGGTCCAGGGTGGTGACCCGGAACATCTCCCCGGCGCCCTCGCAGTCGCTGGCGGTGATGATGGGGGTGTGGACGTAGACGAAGCCCCGGCTCTGGAAGAACTCATGAATGGCAAAGGCGGCGGCGCTGCGCACCCGGAAAGCGGCGGAGAACAGGTTGGTCCTGGGCCGCAGGTGCTGGATGGTCCGCAGGTACTCCACGGTATGCCGCTTCTTCTGGAGAGGGTAGTCCGGCGTGGAGGGCCCCTCCACCTGGATTTCGGTGGCTTTCAGCTCCAGGGGCTGCTTGGCCTCCGGGGTGAGGACCACGGCGCCCGTGACGATGAGGGCGGCGCCCACGTTCTGGGCGGCGATGTCCCTGTAGTTCTCCAGGGTCCCGGCCTCCATGACCACCTGGAGGTTTTTGAGGCAGGAGCCGTCGTTGAGCTCAATGAAGCCGAAGTTTTTCATGTCCCGGATAGTGCGGGCCCAGCCGCCGACGGTGATCGACTGCCCGTCGAGGGAGTCTTTGCCGGCGAAGACCGCCGCGATTTTCGTGTAGGTCATGTTGTTCACCTGATTTCTATGATTTCATATGGATGATACATTATACCATAAATTCCCCCTTTTGCAAGGGGCTCACTTGTGATACCTGGTTCCGGCGTTAATTTGATACGCCCGATAGATCTGCTCCAGCAGCATCACCCGCGCCAGGTGGTGCGGAAACGTCATCCTCGACATGGAGAGTTTCTCCGCCGCCTCGGCCTTGAGGGATTCATGAATCCCGAAGGACCCCCCCATGAGGAACACAACCCGGCTCTCCCCCCGGTTGGCCCAGCGGGCCAAAAGCCCCGCCAGGTCTTCGCTGGAGCGCTCCCGCCCCTCCACGCACAGGGCCGCCAGCGTGGCCGACGGCGGCAGCTTCCCCCGGATGGCCGACGCCTCCCGCGCCAGGGCCGCCTCAATCTGGGCCGGGGACGGGTCCTCCGGCAGACGCTCCTCGGGCAGCTCCACCACGTCCAGCTTGCAGTATCGGCTCAGCCGCTTTTGATACTCCGCCGCCGCCCCGGCGTAAAACCGCTCCTTCAGCTTCCCCACGCACAGAAGGGTTATCCGCTGCATACCGCGCCTCCCTCCAGCACATAGGCCCCGCTGAGGCGGTCCCTGGGGGCGGCGGAGAGCCGGGGGCTGAGCCCGGCGGCGCGCAGGGCCGTCTCCACCGCCCGGAGGGCCATGGCGGGGCTGTTGTTCTCCTGGCTCAGGTGGGCCAGGACAATCTCCCGGGCCCCGGCCCTGGCCAGGGTGACGGCAAAGGCGGCGGCGGCCTCGTTGCTCAGGTGTCCGCCGGGGCCCAGGATGCGCTCCTTTAGAAAATAGGGATAGGGCCCGCTGCGGACGGCCTCCACGTCGTGATTGGCCTCCAGGGCCGCCAGGGCCACGCCGGGGAGAACCGCCTCCGCCTCCGGCGTCACCACGCCGCTGTCCGTCAGCAGGCCGAAGCCCCCGTCGGGGGTGTCGAACCGGTAGCCCAGGGCGCCGGGGGAGTCGTGGGAGGTGGGGAAGGGGGTGACGGCGCAGTCTCCCACGAAAAAGGTCCCCGCCGCCTCCCGCAGGCGGTCCTCCAGCAGGACCAGGCGGCGCAGCAGGTCCCGGCCCGCCGGGGCCGAGGCGTAGACGGGGCAGTCCGTGCGCTTGAGCAGGGTCTGGAGCCCGGCGATGTGGTCCGCGTGGGTGTGTGTGATGAGGACGGCGTCCAGGTCCCCCAGGGTCAGCCCCAGGTCCTGGAGCCCCCGGCCGATGCGGCGGCAGGAGACGCCCGCGTCCACCAGAACGCGCCCGCCCTCCCAGCGCAGAAGCAGCGCGTTCCCGGAGGAGCCGCTGGCCAGGGTATGTACGGTGGTCACAGGGCCGGGCCTCCTTTACCGTTCAAATAGTCGCTGAATTCCTTCAGGTCCGCCTTGACCTCCGTGGGCAGGGCGTTGAAATCCACGCCCCGGACGGCGCCCTCCAGGGCGTAGAGGTGGACCAGGCAGACGCCCGGGTACAGGGCTTTCAGGCGGAAAAAGGTGTCCTTGGCCCCGGCCTCCAGAAGCTCCTCCGGGGCGCGGATGCCCGCCGCCGTCAGCTTCCGGGCCATCTCCGGGCCGATGTTTCGCATGCTTGTCAAATCCGGCATAGCGCCCTCCGTCACAGTTTCATGTACAAAAGCGGGTAGGGCCCGCCCTGCTCGTCGGTCTCCGTCCGCTTGTAGACGCGGAAGCCCATGTGCTCGCAAAAGCCCCGGGCCTGGGGATTTTGCTCGTTGACTGCCAGCTCGCTGACCCCGTAACGGTCCATTCCGTATTGGAACAGTTTCCTGCCAAGACCCTTCCCCCGCGCCTCCGGCGAGAGAAACAGCATCTCCAGTTTCTGCCCTTCCACGCCCATGAACCCGGCCGGAATGCCCGGGTGCTCCTCCGCGATTACCAGGCGGGGTACATCGTTCAGCGCCTGGGGTGCGTATGCCTTGATGATTTCGACTTCGCTGTTGGACAAGAACAGGTGAGTGGCCCTTACGGACCTCTCCCATATTTCCGTCAGGCGGGTGGTGAATTCTGGCGTCCTGGTTTCTGGCTCGTAAATCCGCATAGGTCCCCCTCCGTGAAAAACGGGAGACGGAAAGCCCTCCCGTCTCCCGGCAAATTTCCAATGTCAGCCCAAGCGCAGACGCCGCGCGTCCTCCGGCTCGTCCACGGCCCGGATGTTGGCCCCCAGGCCCCGCAGCTTCTCCACCAGATTCTCATAGCCCCGCTCAATGTAGTGTACGCAGGAAATCTCGCTCTCCCCCCTGGCGGCCAGGGCGGCGATGACCAGGGCGGCCCCCGCCCGGAGGTCCGACGCCTGAATGGGCGCGCCCACCAGATGGTCCACGCCCTCCACCACGGCGGTCTTGTCGTCCACCTGGATGTTGGCCCCCATGCGCCGGAGCTCGTCCACATAGCGGTAGCGGCTGGACCAGACGCTCTCCGTCACCAGGGAAATCCCCTGGGCCAGGGAGAGGACCGTGGTGATCTGGGGCTGCATGTCCGTGGGGAAGCCGGGATAGGGCAGGGTCTTGATGTTGGCCCGGCGCAGCGGCCCGTTCCGGCGGACCAGCAGGGTGTCCTCGTGCTCCTCCACCTCCACGCCGCACTCCAGGAGCTTGGCGGTGATGCAGTCCATGTGTTTCGGTATGATGTTCTTGACCAGAATCTGCCCGCCCGCGGCGGCGGCGGCGGCCATGTAGGTGCCCGCCTCAATCTGGTCGGGAATGATGGCGTAGCTGCCGCCCCGGAGGCGGTCCACGCCCCGGATCTTGATGGTGTCGGTGCCCGCGCCCCGGATGTTGGCCCCCATGGAGTTGAGGAAGTTGGCCAGGTCCACGATGTGGGGCTCCTTGGCGGCGTTTTCAATGACCGTCCGGCCCTCCGCCATGACGGCGGCCATCATGATGTTCATGGTGGCCCCCACGGAGACCACGTCCAGGTAGATGCTGGTGCCCCTCAGGGATCCCTCTCCGGCGGTGGCCCGGATGAAGCCGCCCTCCACCGCCACGGTGGCCCCCAGGGCGTTGAAGCCCTTCATATGCTGGTCGATGGGCCGGACGCCGCCGAAGTTGCAGCCCCCCGGCAGGGCCACCTCCGCCTGGCCGAAGCGGCCAAGGAGGGCCCCGATAAAGTAGGTGGACGCCCGGATGCGCCGGGCCAGGTCATAGGGGGTGCGGGTGGAGTGAATGTGACGGCAGTCCACCTCCACGGTGTGGCGGTCGATGCTGCGGACCCCGGCCCCCAGCTGCTCCAGAATGCTGAGGCACAGCGTCACGTCGGAAATCTGGGGGATGTTCTCAATGCGGCAGACCCCGTCCACCAGCAGCGCGGCGGGGATGATGGCGACGGCGGCGTTTTTCGCGCCGCTGATTTCCACCTCTCCGAACAGGGGCGTTCCGCCCTGTACAATATATTTCGTCAAAATATAAGTTCCTCTCTTCAAGCAACATTTGGCCACGCCGGACCCCCGGAAAAGGGCACAGGGACAGTTTGCCCGGCTGGCGGCGCTTCATACCCGCCGTGGGAGGCGGGGAGGTAAATTCTTCTTTACAGACTTTAATATCATAGCACAGGAGGCGGGAAAATGCAAACCTTTCCTTTGGTAGATTTCCATAATGTTTTGTCGAAAACCGGATTTCTCTTCCACAGGGGCTGAGAAATTGCTGGAAATTTCAGGATGCGGCGGACGCCGCCTCCCCTGCCCGGACGCCTCCGGCGGTGACGGCGCCGGTGCGGCAGCTGACGTAATAGTCCTCCGTGTCGGTGACGATGCGCCACACCGGGACCAGGGTCATGGCGGCCCCGGCGTTCTGGAGCTCATAGCAGAGCAGTGTCTCCGTCACCGTGGAGACCACCACGGCGCTCTCCCGGCGCAGGCGCTGGAAGGCCACCAGGGCCCCGGCGGCGGAGAGGGGCTCCTCTGCGGCGGCGGGCGTCCCGCTCTTGGGCAGCAGAGTCCCCCCCACGGAGGTCAGCACGCCCTCTTCCACGGTGAAGGTGACGGCGCAGTTCACCACCGGCAGCTTGTCGTAGACGGCGGCGGCGGTGAAGACGCCGCTTCCCTCCCCGTCCAGGCGGATGCTTGGCGGGGCGAAGGAAAAGGCGCGGCAGAAGTCCAGGCAGAAGTCCGGCACGCCGTCCCCCTCCGCCAGGGTCCCGCTGGCCTCAAAGCCGCCGCTGGAGCGGAACAGGGCCTCCCCCGCCGCCCCGGCGTAGTGGTAGATGCCGCCCCCCTGGTCGGAGGAGGACAGAGCCTCCCCCAGGAGGAAGGCGGCGGCCTGCTCCTCCAGGGTGGTGTCCCTGGCCAGGGTGACGCTCTCCGGCGGGGCGTCCTGGGAGATGGCCTCCGGGTCCAGGGTCATGCCGTCCTCCTGGAAGAGGGCCACCAGCTGTTCCGCCGTCCGGCGGAAGGCGTCCCGCTCCGCCGTCCGGCGCTGGGCCAGGGAGAAGAGCAGGAAGCCGTTGAGCAGGAGCAGGATCAATATGATGATGTTCTTCAAGCGGAAGCGGTCCATGGGGGCCTCCTTTTCAATCTGACACCCAGCAGGCCCGGCACTCCCCGCCCCGCTCCACATAGCCGATGGAAAGCTCCTTTCCCGGGTCCTCGGCGGCCACGGCCAGGGCCTGGGCCAGGGGCAGCAATAACGAGGTCTCCCCCGACAGGGTATACTGCCGGAAGCGCAGGGTCAGGGCGGTGACGGCGGACCCGGTGAGGGTGACTTCCGCGGCGTAGCCCCCGTCCTGGAACCGGACGGGCACGCCCCCGGCCTGATAGCCGAAGCGGAGCACGGTGACGTTCCCGCTGCGGCGGACGCTCTGGAGCCAGAGCCGGGCCTCGCCGGAGACGGGGGACAGCAGTCCCCCCAGCAGGGCCCCGGCCCCCAGGGCGGCCTCCCGGGCCGTGGGGGTCTCCCCGGCGGATTTCACCCGGAGGCTGGGGTCGTCCCCGCTCTGATAGCGGACGCTGTTGTCCGGCCGGATGCGCAATGTCCGGTCACCGTCCATAATGAGCTCGGTGCCGTTGGACTCCGTGTGCCGGGTGCGGCTGCGGGGGTTGAAGCCCAGGATGGAGAGGAGCCAGTCCGTCCCCCCCGCCAGGGGGTCCCCCACGGCGAAGGCGGGCAGCTCCGGCGTCTGCCCCGGCAGGAGGGAGCAGGGGTCCAGGACCCTGGCGGGGCTGTCCCCGGCGGCGTCCATGGCAAAGGAGGCGTCCCCCAGCTCATAGCGGCTGATGACCTGCTCCAAGCTGTCGGTGGAGACGGCGGTGCCCGCCCGGAAGCAGTTCTCCCCCCCGTCCCAGAGGTAGAGGCTGACGCCGCCGTCCCTGGCGGCAATCACCAGGCGGCGGGCGGACAGGTCCTCCCTGGGGGAGACCTCCTCCCCGCCCCCCAGCAGTCCCGCCAGCACGGACAGAGGCAGGGGCTCCAGAAAGTCGTAGTACAGAGAGGGCCCCTCCAGGGCCCGGAGGAAGTCCGCCCTGGAACAGGCGGCGTAGTCCCTGGCGGAGCCCAGGGCCTCCAGCAGACGGCGGCCCAGGGCCTCGGCAAAGCCGCTGTCCCCGGTGTCGTGGGCCACGCCGCCGTACCGGCCGTAGTCCCCGGTGACGGCCACCCGCACCGGGGCGGTGAGGTCCGCCGCCGGGGCGGCGGAGGGACTGGGGCCCGAGGCCGCCGCCGTCTCCCCGGCGGACAGGTTCAGGCTGATGAGCTGCGTCCTGGCGAAGAGCATGACCGCCGACAGGGACAAAAGGGTGATGACGATGTTCTGGACCAGGTTTCTCCGGCTCCGGCGCTGGTTCCCCATGGCTCAGCCCTCCAGTTTCCCGCCCCGGCCCTGGGCGATGGGCAGGGTCATGCGGATGGTGGTGCCCGGCCCCTCATGGGGGACCAGGGCGATGACGCCGCGGTGCCGCTGGACGATCTCCCGGGCGATGGAGAGCCCCAGACCCGTGCCGCCGGACTCCCGGGACCGGGCCTTGTCCACCCGGTAGAACCGGTCGAAGATGCGCTCCTTGTCCTTCTCCGGGATGCCGATGCCGTCGTCCCAGACCTCCATCCAGACGGTGTCGTCCTCCTCGCACCCGGCGCAGACCCGGATGTGCCCCCCGTCGGGGGTGTATTTGATGGCGTTTCCGATGATGTTCATCATCACCTGCTCCAGCCGGGACCGGTCCCCCACAATGAGGGGCAGGTGGCTCAAATCGGCGCAGGTGAGCTCGTGGCCCCGCTGCTGGGCGTTCAGGGCGCTGGAGCGGACCACGCTTTGAATGGCCTCGGCAAAGGGGAAGCGGGAGAGGACCAGCTCGGCGTCCCCCCGGTCCAGCCGGGAGAGGGTGAGGAGGTCCTGGACGATGTGGGTCATGCGGTCCGTCTCGGTGATGATGATGTCCAGGAAGCCGTTGGCCATGGCCTGGGGGATGTCCCCCTCCGCGTCCCGGAGGGTCTCGGCGTAGGTGCGGACGTTGGTGAGGGGGGTGCGGAGCTCGTGGGAGACGTTGGCCACGAACTCCTTGCGCCGCTCCTCGTTGCGGTGCTGCTCCGTCACGTCGTGAAGGACGATGAGCACGCCGCCCCGCTCCCGGTCAGAGAAGGGGGCGAGATAGACCTCCAGGGTCTTGTCCCCGGCCTCCAGCTCTCCCTCGGCGAAGCCGGGCCGCTGGAGGGCCAGCATCTCCTGAAAGGGGTAGAGGGCGCCGAAGAGCTCGTCATAGGTGCAGTCCGGCCCCACGGGGCGCTGGAGCATGGTGTTGGCGGCGGGGTTGCAGTGGATGAGTTTCCCGTCGTGGGAGAAGGCCACCACGCCGTCGGTCATGTGGAGAAAGAGGGTGTCCAGCTTGTTCCGCTCGTTCTCCACGGCGGCCAGGGTGGCCTGGAGCACCCCGGCCATCTCGTTGAAGGTGCCCGTGAGGATGCCGATCTCGTCGGTGGACTCCACGGGCAGGGCGGTTCCGAAGTCCCCGGCGGCCATGCGCTCGGCCCCGGCGGTGAGCTTCTCGATGGGGTCCACCATGGTCTTGGAGAGGAGGAAGCTCAAAAGCACGGAGATGAGCAGACCGATGACCAGCGCCTGCATGATGATCTGGAACAGCTGGCTGTTGAGCCCGGAGACGGTGTCCCGGGCGTCCAGGATATAGATGATGAAGGCGTTGTCTCCCCCGAAGATGGGGATAGCGGCGTCCATGAAGTCGGCGGTGATGTCGCTGACATCGCCGATTCCCGTCTCGTCCCTGCGGAGGACGGCGTTCCGGGCGGTCAGGAGGTTGGGGCTCTGCTCTCTGGGCATGACGCTCTCGGCGGCGGAGCCGTTGAGGTAGGCCCCGGTCTCCCCGTCCAGGACGAAGTAGTTCCGGGAGCGGTAATCGATGCCCAGCTTGCCGGCGGTGAGCTCCATCATATCGTGGACCCGGTCGGCCCCGTCCTCCTGGGCGGCCTCCCCCCGGAGGGAGGCGACGAACTCCCGCTGGTCGGCGCCGAAGACGCTGTCGATCTGCTCATAGAAGGTATTGGTGAAGAAGTTGGAGACGTTGATGGTCAGGAAGGCCCCCACCACCGCCATCAGGGAGGTGATCAGCAGGAGCAGAATCAGCGTCAGCTTCATGTGCAGGCTGCGAAACACGGCGGTGCCCCCTTTCTAAACAATTCGGCTTCCCCTCAGTTCACCGAAAAATAATACCCCGCTCCCCGCCGGGTAAGGATATAAACCGGCGACGCCGGATTCTCCTCAATCTTCTCCCGCAGTCGCCGGACGGTGACGTCCACCGTCCGCACGTCGTCTCCCACATAGCCGTAGTTCCACACCTGCTCCATCAGGTCCACGCGGGAGTAAACCTTGTTGGGGTGGCTGGCCAGGAAGGTCAGAAGCTCATACTCCCGCTGGGTCAGGTCGATGGCCTTCCCCGCCCGGAAGACCTGGTGGCTGTCCGTGTTGATGGCCAGGTCCCCGGCCACGGGCATGGCGCTTTCCGCCGCCGCGCCCCCGGCGGGGGCCGCCATGGCCGTGCGGCGGATGTTGGCCTCCACCCGGGCGATGACCTCCCGCATGGAGAAGGGCTTGGTGATATAGTCGTCCGCCCCGGTCTCGAGCCCGCGGACCTTGTCGTCCTCCTCCTCCCGGGCGGTAAGCAGCAGGATGGGCACGTTGTCCCCGTCCTTCCGCAGAGCCTCGCACACGTCGAAGCCGATCATCTTGGGCAGCATGATGTCCAGGAGGATCAGGTCCGGCTTCTCCGTCCGGGCCTTGCGCAGCCCGTCCTCCCCGTCGTAGGCCTCTATGACGCGGTAGCCCTTCCGCTCCAGGTTGAAGCGCAGGATGTCCACGATGTTCTTCTCGTCCTCAACGATCAATACGGTCTTTTCCTCAGTCATGTCTCAACCTCCAAACTCGCGCGCCGCCCCAGGGGCGGCGCGCCTTCGCCGTCACAGGTTCAGCAGAATCTTCGCTTTCAGAACCGCCGCCACGGTCTTGGCGTCCTCAATCTCCCCCTCCATGCACCGGCGGACCATCTCGTCGAAGGGGACGCGCTCCACATTTAAAAACTCGTCCTCGTCCAGGTGCTGTTCCTCCATCTTCAAGTCCTGGGCCAGGTACAGGTGCAGAATCTCCCCGTAGCAGCCGGGGGAGGGCAGGACGCGCCCCAGGGAGCGGTACACCCCCGGCACCGCGCCGGTCTCCTCCTTCAATTCCCGGAGGCCCGCCTCATAGGGGTCCTCTCCGGGGTGGTCCAGCTTCCCGGCGGGAATCTCCAGGGTCGTCCGGCCGAAGGGGTAGCGGTACTGGGTGACAGTCAGCACGTTGTTCTCCCCGTCCAGGGGCAGCACGGCCACGCCGCCGGGGTGGTCCACCACCTCCCGGATGGCGGTGTCCCCGTTGGGCAGGGCCACGGTGTCCACGTGGACGGTGACGATCCGCCCGGCAAATATGTCCTCCCGGCTGAGTCTCCGCTCCTCCAGCTCCATCTTCTCGCGCATAGCCTCGCGTCCTTTCCATAGGGGTCCGGCGGGATCCCCCTCTGTTATTGTATGGAATTATACCACGGGGAAACCGAAATGAAAAGAGAAAATGTCTCCGCCCCCCTTCTCCCGCCCGGAGGGACGGGCCGCCCCCGAAAAAAACTTGTCCCTCGTTCATAAAATACCCCTTGTTTTTGCCGGGGGAAAGGCGTATGATAGAAACAGCAAACTCAAGATACAGTGGAAGATGAAAGGAACGACGGCAGATGAAGTGGATGAAAAGCGCGGCGGCGCTCCTGATGGCGCTGCTGTTGTTGCCAACGGCGGCTTCCGCCCAGTCTCTCTACAAGGCCACCGACCCGGAGGACAGGGCGGACCTGAATGTCCGGCTGGTCTCCCCCCAGGAGAAAACCCGGCTCTCCAAAATGCCCGAGCTGACGGTGGCGGGAAGCCTGGCGGCGCCCGAACTCATTACGATAGACCCCCAGGAGCCCCGGATGCCGGAGATCGCCGTGGCCGCGCCGGTCCGCAGCGTCGTGATCCCGGACCCCTCCCCCAAGGAGACGCCGGAACGCGCGGTGGTAATCCCCGATCCCTCCCCCAGGGAGAAGACGCCGGAGGAGACACCGGAGGAGACACCGGAAAAGGCCCCTGCCGCCCCCGCCCCGGAACCGAAACCCGAGGATACCGCCGCCGCCGCGGGCGCGCCCGCCTCCAAGACCCCCAGCTTCCCGGAGGCGGAGGACTGGCAGATTCTCCTGGTGAACCCCTGGAACGAGATGCCCGAGGACTACGAGGTGACGCTGAAAGCCCTGTCCGACGGCATGAAGGTGGACGAGCGGGCCTATGACGACCTGAACGCCATGCTCCAGGCCTGCCGGGACGCGGGCCTCCGGCCCAAGATCTGTTCCGCCTACCGGACCATGTCCAAGCAGACCTACCTGTACAACAACAAAATCTCCCGTCTGATGAACGCGGGCTACGGCAAGGCCGCCGCCCGGAAGGAGGCGGGCCGCTGGGTGGCCCGGCCCGGCACCAGCGAGCACCAGCTGGGCCTGGCGGTGGACATCGTGTCCTCCTCCTACCAGTCCCTGACCAAGAAGCAGGAGCAGACCAAGGAGCAGAAGTGGCTCATGGAGCACTGCTGGGAGTACGGCTTCATCCTCCGCTACCCCAACTCCAAGAGCGAAATCACCGGCATCGGCTACGAGCCCTGGCACTACCGCTACGTGGGCCGGGAGGTGGCCCTGGACATCCGGGACAGCGGCCTGTGCATGGAGGAGTACATAGCGCTGCGGGAGAAGACCCTGGCGGAAAATCATATGTGAACTGAGCGGAGGCGGGAAAAACCGTCTCCGCTTTTTATTCAGCTTGTCAAAAATGTATTGGATGCCCTGTTTAAGAGTCCCGAAAAATGTGGATTCTTCCCTTGAAAAGCCCCGCGAAGTGGAATATAATAAATGACCGTGAATTTTTATCTTCTATTTTGCGGCGGAGAATCCGCCTGACAAAGGAGCCTGTGTATTTATGCAGAATGAACACCTGAGAAATATTGCCATCATCGCCCACGTCGACCACGGCAAAACCACCCTGGTGGACGAAATGCTGAAACAGGGCGGCGCCTACCGGGAGAACCAGGAGGTTGTGGACCGGGTCATGGACTCCGGCGACCTGGAGCGGGAGCGGGGCATCACCATCCTGGCCAAAAACACCGCCATCCAGTACGGGGACACCAAAATCAACATCGTGGACACCCCGGGCCACGCCGACTTCGGCGGCGAGGTGGAGCGGGTCCTCAAGATGGTCAACGGCGTCATCCTCCTGGTGGACGCCGCCGAGGGCCCCATGCCCCAGACCCGCTTTGTGCTGAGCCGGGCGCTGGAGCTGGGCCACCGGGTCATTGTCGTCGTCAACAAGATCGACCGGCCCGATCAGCGGGTCTATGAGGTCATTGACGAGGTGCTGGAGCTCCTCATGGACCTGGACGCCACCTCCGAGCAGCTGGACAGCCCCATGCTCTTCTGCTCCGGGCGCAACGGCACCGCCTCCTGCTCCCCCACGGTCCAGGGCACGGACTTGAAGCCCCTCTTCGACACCATCCTGGAGTATATCCCCGCCCCGGAGGCCGACGTGGACGAGCCCTTCCAGATGCTGGTCAGCTCCATCGACTACAACGAGTTCGTGGGCCGCATCGCCATCGGGCGCATCGAGCGGGGCACCCTGAAGCAGAACCAGGAGATCGCGGTGTGCAACTACCACGACCCGGAGGCCGTCCTCCGCAAGGCCAAAGCCACGGCCATCTACGAGTTCGACGGCCTGGGCCGGAAAACCGTGACGGAGGCCTACGCCGGAAACATCATCGCCATGAGCGGCATCCCGGACATCACCATCGGGGACACCATCTGCGCCCCCGACACGGTGGAGGCCCTGCCCTTCGTGAAGATTTCCGCCCCCACCCTGGAGATGACCTTCTCCGTCAACGACTCCCCCTTCGCCGGGCGGGAGGGCAAGTTCGTCACCTCCCGGCAGATTCGGGAGCGGCTGTTCCGGGAGACCCTGCGGGACGTGTCCCTCCGGGTGACGGAGACGGACAAGGAGACCGCTTTCAACGTGGCGGGCCGGGGCGAGATGTCCCTGTCCATCCTCATCGAGACCATGCGCCGGGAGGGCTACGAGTTTCAGGTGTCCCCGGCCCGTGTGCTGTACAAGGAGATTGACGGGAAGAAGTGCGAGCCCATCGAGCGGTTAGTCGTGGACGTGCCCGCCGACTGCGTGGGCGCGGTCATTGAGAAGCTGGGCCAGCGGAAGGCGGACATGGTGGAGATGACCCCCGTGGGCAGCCGGATGAAGGTGGAGTTCCTGGTCCCCGCCCGGGGCCTCTTCGGCTACCGGAACGACTTCCTCACGGACACCAAGGGCGAGGGCATCATGGCCTCCGTCTTCGACAGCTACGCCCCCTACAAGGGGGACATCTCCCGCCGGGGCAACGGGTCCCTAATCTCCTTCGAGACCGGGGAGTCCATCACTTACGGCCTCTTCAACGCCCAGGAGCGGGGGACGCTGTTCATCGGCGCGGGGATTCCCGTCTACGGCGGCATGGTCATCGGGGTCAGCCCCCGGAGCGAGGACATGACGGTGAACGTCTGCAAGAAAAAGCAGCTGACCAACACCCGGGCCAGCGGGTCCGACGAGGCGCTGCGGCTGGTGCCGCCCAAGCAGATGAGCTTGGAGCAGTGCCTGGAGTTCCTGGCGGATGATGAGCTCTTGGAGGTCACGCCCAAGAGCTTGCGGATGCGCAAGAGCATTTTGGATCATGAGAAGCGCATGAAGGCGCTGCACGGGAAGAAATAAGGGGTTCCCCCCGTAAGGGGGGGCTGTACCCGCCCTTGCGGGCGGGGAGGTCAACAGCCCTTTGGGGGCTGGTGCAATGCACCCCCCATTTCGTCGGAAGAAATTCCGCTCTGCTCCGTCCCCGCCTGGCGGCGAGGACTGCGCCCGCTCCATTCCTTCCTCCTCTCCCCGCAAAATCTACGATTTTGCGGGGGCCCCTCTTTTGCGAAAAGAGAGAATGGGCCGTGCACTGTGGAAAAGAGAAAACGGGGGCGCGCTGGACGTGCCTCCGTTTTTTACGCATGCCTTCGGGCCGCGGCGTGGTGCGGGCGGGGGTTTTGGTGGTTGTCGAGTCGGCTTCCTCCTCTTTTCGCTGCCGCTGCCCTGGAGGTTGCGGAGTTGGTGCGCCTACCGCTTTCTACCGGCAGAACTGCTTGTAGGGGCGGCAGTCTGCCGCCCGTCTTTCGGCCTCCCGCTCCTATCGATAGACCACCCCGCAGGGGCCGCCGCCCTCGGCGGCCCATTCCTCCGGGCAGAGACTCCCTTCAAAGTCTTGCAAAACCTTCCCCTCCATGGTAAAATGGAACAAAAAAAGGGGGGCTGTCTATGGAGCGCATCAGTAAGGAAAACTACTACCTGGACATCGCCGAGACCGTTTTGGAGCGGGCTACCTGCCTGCGGCGGATCTACGGGGCCATCATCGTCACCAATGACGAAATCATCTCCACCGGCTACAACGGTGCCCCCAGGGGGCGGGCCAACTGCGTTGATATGGGCTACTGCTCCAGAGAGGCCCTCCAGGTCCCCAGGGGAGAGCGCTATGAGCTCTGCCGCAGCGTCCACGCCGAGGCCAACGCCATCATCTCCGCCGCCCGGCGGGATATGGTGGGCGGCACTCTCTACCTGGTGGGCCGGGACGCCCAGACCGGCGAGCTGCTGGGGGACGCCACCTCCTGCTCCATGTGCCGCCGCCTGGTCATCAACGCGGGCCTCGCCCGGGTGGTCATCCGACGGACGGAGACTGAGTTTGAGGTCATTCAGGCGGCCGACTGGATTGCCGAAGATGACGCTGTCACCTTTTCTTGAAAGAGCTTGAAAGACGCTGTCACTTTTTCCTGAAAGACTGTAACGGCACTTGATTTTGCAACGCAAAATCTTAGTGGAGTACGTCCCCGAAGGGGAAAAAGCAGCCAAAAAGAACTTTAGCTCGCTCTGGCAGTCTGGCGCTTGTCCGGGCCGAAGCGACGGCAACGTGAAATTTCTTCCGGCGAAAGGGAGGGTCGATTTTGAAAGCGGGACTTCTTACCTTCTACCACCTGCACCACTATGGGGCCATTCTCCAGGCCGCCGCCACTCAGCGGGCCCTGGCCTCCCTGGGGTGGGACTGCGAGACCATCGACTACTTCGTCAACCAGGACATCCGCATCCTCAAGCCCCCCACCACGCCGGGCCGGGCCGTGAACGACGCCTACAACGCCGCCCATTACGCCGCCCTCCGGCGGAAGTGGCGGCGCTTTGAGGACTTCTCCAGGGCCCACCTGAATCTGACCGCCCGGCGCTATAAGAGCCTGGGGGAACTGCGGGGTGCGGCGCTGCCCTATGACCTGCTCATCTCCGGCAGCGACCAGATCTGGAACCCCACCATCTTCCCCGGCGGGCGGTTCGACCCCGTGTTCTTCGGGGCCTTCTCCCCCCTGCGGAAAATCGCCTACGCCCCCTCCTTCGGCGCAGCCCGCCTGCCCGAGGGCATGGAGGAGGAGCTGAAAGGGTATCTCTCGGCCTTCTCCCACCTCTCCGTCCGGGAGGTCTCCGGCCGGGATATCGTCCGGGACGCCTCCGGCCGGGAGGCGGCGGTGGTGCTGGACCCCACCCTTCTGCTGACGGCGGAGGACTGGGCCGCCCTGGCGGCGGAGAGGACGGTCCGGGGGGAGTATATTCTCTGTTACTGCATCTCCCGTTCCGCCCCCCTGGAGCCCTATATCCGCCGCCTGGCGGAGGAGACCGGCCTGCCGGTGCTCCAGCTCTGCGGCACCCGGCGGAAGGTCCATCCCAAGGCTAAGCTCATCCAGGACGCCGGCCCGGCGGAGTTCCTCCGCCTCTTCCGGGACGCCGCCTATGTCTGCACCAACTCCTTCCACGGGACGGTGTTCTCCGTCCTGTTCCAGCGGCCCTTCTTCACCGCCGTGGCCCCGGCGGAGCTCCAGGAGCCCGAGCGCTCCCGGACCTTCAGCCTCCTGAGCCGCCTGGGGCTGGAGGACCGCGTGGTGGGCAAGGGGGACTCCGCCGGTCTCCGGGACCGGCCCCGCTGGCCCGCCGCCCAGGAACGGCTGGACGCCGCCCGGCAGGGGGCCCTGGCCTATCTGAAAGCCGCCCTGGCGGACGAGCCCTACCAGGAGGCCGGGGAGACGGCGGGGGAGGGCCCCCTGCTGGCGGACCGGACCCGCTGCACTGGCTGTTCCGCCTGCGCCGCCGTCTGTCCCAGGGACGCCATCTCCCTGGTCCGGGACGGGGAGGGCTTCGCCTTCCCCAGCGTGGACCCGGAGAAGTGCGTGCGGTGCGGGCTGTGTACCAAGACCTGCCCCATGCTCCAGAGCCGGGAGGCCAAGCCCCTGCCCGCCGCCTTCGCCGCCTGGAACAGGGAGGCGGACATCCGGCGGGACTCCACCTCCGGCGGGGCCTTCTCCGCCCTGGCGGACTACGTGCTGGAGGGGGGCGGCGTGGTCTTCGGCGCGGCCCTGGACGCCCGGCAGCACCTGCGGCACATCGCCTGCTTCCGCAAGGAGGACCTCTGGCGCCTCCGGGGGGCCAAGTACGTGCAAAGCGATCTGGAGGGCGTGTTCCGGGAGGTGAAAAAGTGCCTGGAGACCCGGCAGGTCCTCTTCTCGGGGACCCCCTGCCAGGTGGATGGGCTGTACCGCTATCTGGGGGGCCGTCCGGAGAATCTGACCACCTGCGACCTGGTGTGCCACGGGGTGCCCTCCCCCGGCGTGTGGGAGGACATGGCCCGGTATATCGAGCGGAAGCGGGGCCGGGAGCTCCAGACGGTGCGCTTCCGCAACAAGGTGGAGGGCTGGCAGAACAGCCACTTCACCGCCGTCTATGACGACGGCACCGTGGACACCCGCCCCCTCTTTGAGACGGAGTACGGCCGGGCCTTTGGCCGGGCGCTGTTCCTGCGGAGCTGCTGTTACCGCTGCCCCTACGCCAGCGTGAACCGGGTGGGGGACTTCACCCTGGGGGACCTGTGGGGCCTCCGGCCCGACGAGCTGCCCGAACAGCAGCAAAAGGGCGTCAGCCTCCTGCTGGTGAACACTCCCCACGGCAGCTATGTCTTCGACCAGCTCCCCCTGACCCGCCGGCCCTTCCCCGTGGAGCGGGCCATCCTGGGCAACCCCCGGCTGGCCTCCCCCATCGCCCAGCCCCCGGACCGGGCGGCCTTCTTCGCCGCCTACGCCCTGGAGCCCTTCGACCAGGTGGTCCGCCGCTTCTGCGCCCTGCCGCCCCTGCCGGTCCGGGCCGCGGGAAAGGCCCTCTCCCCGGAGATGAAGGCCAGGATTCGGAAGGTCCTGCCGAAGAAGAGATGAGATAAAAGCGCCCCTCCCGGATGGGAGGGGCGCTGATTCATTTCAAATCCCTGTTCTTCTCAAAGGCGGCGATGACGGCGTCCATCACGGCCCCCCGGAAGCCCGCCTCCTCCAGCTTCCGCACCCCCTGGATGGTGGTGCCGCCGGGGGAACACACCGCGTCCTTCAATTCTCCGGGGTGCCTCCCGCTCTCCAGAATCAGCCTCGCGGACCCCAGGACCATCTGGGCGGCGAATTCCAGCGCCGCCGCCCTGGGCAGCCCGCAGGCCACGCCGCCGTCGGCCAGGGCCTCCACAAAGAGGTCCACAAAGGCCGGGCCGCAGCCCGCCACGGCGGACCCCGCGTCCATCAGCCCCTCCGGTATCCGCGCGAAGCGCCCCGCGCCGGCCATGGCCTCCAGGAACGCCTGGGTCTCCCCCTCCGTGACGCCGGGGCCGGGGGCGTAGAGCACCATGCCCTCCCCGATGGAGCAGGGGGTGTTGGGCATGATGCGCAGGACGGGATAGTCCCCGCCCGCCATGGCCCGAATGTCCCCGACGGACAGCCCCGCCGCCATGGTGACCAGAACAAAGCGGCTCTCCCGCTCTCTCAGAACCGGGGCGATCTCCTCCAGCAGTCCCTTCATCATCTGGGGCTTGACCCCCAGGAACACGTAGTCCGCCCAGGCGGCGATCTCGGCGTTGGACTTCACCCGGCAGGGGATTTCCGCCGCCAGGGCCTTGGCCTTCTCCGGCGAGCGGTTGGCCACGCAGATGTCCGTAGAGGGCGTGTTTTTCCGGGCCGCCCGGGCTAACGCGCCCCCCATGTTCCCCACGCCGATGAAGCCCAGCTTGGCCCCGGTGAATACTCTGTCCTTTGTCATAAAAGTTCCCCTCTTAGCAGCATTGCATAATCAGCCACACCCGGTCGAACCGCCGGGCGGCCAGGACCTTTTCCAAATTAGATTCCATACAGACGCTCCTCTTTCCAATGGTTCCGGCCGGGGGACGGGCGGACACGCGGGTCCGCCCCTACAGGCCGCTTACCGCACCTGCCCTTCCCCGTAAATCACGTACTTGCAGCTGGTCAGTTCCTCCAGGCCCATAGGCCCCCGGGCATGCATCTTCTGGGTGGAGATGCCGATCTCCGCCCCCAGGCCGAACTCCCCGCCGTCGGTGAAGCGGGTGGAGGCGTTGACATACACCGCCGCCGCGTCCACTGCGTCCAGGAAGCGCTGGGCCTTGAAGTAGTTGGCGGTGATGATGGCCTCCGAGTGGCCGGTTCCATGGGCGTTGATGAACCGGACCGCTTCCTCCAGGTCCTTCACCGTCCGCACGGCCAGGATGTAATCGTCGTACTCCGCGTCCCAGTCGCTTTCGGCGGCGGGGACGGCCCGGTTCCCCAGAATCGCCAGGGACTTCTCGTCGCAGCGCAGCTCCACCTTGTGCTTATCCAGCAGGGGCACGGCCTTTTTGAGGAACGCCTCCGCCACGTCCTCCTGGACCAGCAGGCACTCCGCCGCGTTGCACACGGAGGGCCGGGAGCACTTGGCGTTGTAGAGAATCTCCGCTCCCATGTCCAGGTCCGCCTCGCTGTCAATGTAAATGTGGCACACGCCCTCCCCGGTGCGGATGACGGGGACGCTGGCCTCCCTGGCCACGGCCCGGATGAGCCCCGCGCCGCCCCGGGGAATCAGCACGTCCACGTACCCGTCCAGGTGCATGAGCTCGTTCGCCGTCTCGTGGCTGGTGTCCTGAACCAGGGACACGCAGTCCTCCGGCAGACCCGCCGAATTCAGGGCCGCGCGCATCAGCTCCGCCGCCTTGCGGTTGGAGCGAATGGCCTCCTTCCCGCCCCGGAGGATGCAGACGTTGCCGGACTTGAGGCACAGGGCCGCCGCGTCCACGGTGACGTTGGGCCGGGCCTCGAAGATGATGGCCGCCACCCCCAGGGGCACCCGCCGCCGCCCGATGATCAGCCCGTTGGGCCGGGTCTCCATCTTGTCCACCCGCCCGATGGGGTCCGGCAGGGCAATCACTTCCCGCACGGCCTCCACAATGCCGTCAATCCGTTCCTCCGTGAGGGTCAGCCGGTCCAGCATGGCGGGGCGCATGCCCGCCTCCCTGGCCGCCGCCACGTCCCCGGCGTTGGCTGACAGCCACTCGTTCTTTCGTTCGCTCAGGGTCTTTGCGATGGCCTCCAGGGCGGCGTTCTTTCTCGCCGTCCCGGCGGTGGCCAGGGTGTAGGACGCGGCCTTGGCCAGCCGTCCCTGTTCCTGCAATGCCGTCATGGCAATTCCTCCTTATCCGCTTCCCCCGGCCGGTTCTCCCGGACCACCCGGCAGGGGTTTCCAAGGGCGATGGTATCGCTGGGGATGTCCTTTGTAACCACGCTTCCCGCCCCGATGACCACGTTGTCCCCGATTGTCACCCCCGGCATGATGACGGCCCCGCCGCCGATCCACACGTTGTCTCCGATGCTGACCGGGGCCGTGCGGGTCTTGCAGAAGCTGAAAGAGCCGTCCTCCCCCGGCCCCCCAGCAGCGCCGAGAGAATCCGGTCCTTCCCCTCCAGGTCCGCGGAGTCCAGCCGGTTGTAGTCCCGGGCCAGGTCCTTGGCCCTGTGCCACTGGTCCAGCAGTTCCGGGTCCCCGCAGCCGTAAAGCTCCCCGGCCAGCATCTTTTCCCGTTCCGTCATCTCGCGCCTTCCTTTCCCCCGGCGAGAAAGCGGGTGCCGATGCCCCGGCCCTCCACGGCGCCGTAGAGGTCCTCGGGCCGGGCCCCGTTGGTGATGACCATGTCGCAGCCCGCCTCCATGGCGATTTTCGCCGCCGAGAGCTTGGTGGCCATGCCGCCGGTGCCCCGCCAGGTGCCCGCGCCCCCGGCCATCTCCAGAATCTCCGGCGTCAGGGCCTCCACCCGGTGGAGGAGCTCCGCCTGGGGGTCCCGCTTGGGATCCGCGCTGTAGAGCCCGTCGATGTCGCTGAGGAGGACCAGCAGATCCGCCCCGCACAGCCCCGCCACAATGGCGGAGAGAGTGTCGTTGTCCCCCAGGACCTTGTGGTGCCCCGTCTCGATCTCGGCGGAGGAGACGGAGTCGTTCTCGTTCACCACCGGGATGATCCCCAGCTCCAGCAGGCTCTCGAAGGTGTTTTTCAGGTGCCCGGCCCGGAGAGGGTCCTCCACGTCGTCCCCGGTGAGGAGGATCTGGGCCACGGTGCAGTTGTACTCGGAGAAGAGCTTGTCGTAGATGTGCATCATCCGGCACTGGCCCACGGCGGCGGCAGCCTGCTTCATCCTGAGGGCCCTGGGCCGCTCGTCCAGGCCCATGCGGGCCGTGCCCACGGCGATGGCCCCGGAGGTCACCAGGACCACCTCCCGCCCGCCGCCGCTGAGGTCCGCCAGCACCCGGACCAGCTTTTCCATGCTCCGCAGGTCCAGGCTGCCGGAGCTGTGGGTCAGGGTGGAGGTGCCCACCTTGACCACGATGCGTTGTTTGTTCCGAATCACGATTCCCTCCCGCCCCATGGGCATGATTTGCACCCAGTATAACACGTCGGGGAGGAAAAGAAAAGGGGGACGCGCGCAAAGAAACCGGCGGGGTAAACCCCGCCGGTTTCCGCCGCCCTCGGGCCGCCCCTCACCGCCCCTTCCGGCCTGCCCGGACGACGGCGTAGAGAAACATCGCCCCCAGGGCCGTCTCGCCAATCAGCTGGGCGGTGTGGAAGCCCACCACAAAGCTCAGACCCGTCTGTACCGCGATGACCGCCGCCACCGCCAGAAGCCCGATCCCAAGCCCCTTCATCATATCCTTCATCTCTGTTTCCTCCTTTTCTGTTTTCCGTTCCCTTGGAACTGTATCCAGTATATCACAGCCGTATTGGCCGCGCCATAGCTTTGCCTTACAATTTGGCCCCCGTACCTTACAATGCTGTAAGACATGTGTAATTTCTGAAAAACGGCAAAAGCTACCTTCACTAAAAAGGAGGTATCTCACCATGACCAAATCCACCAAGCCCGCCCAGGCGGAAGACGATACACAGAAGGAGGCCGCCCAATCCATTCTGGACTTCGGCTCCGCCATGACGGCCACGCCCCACGGGAACATCTACTGCCTCACCATCATCGGCCAGATCGAGGGCCACATGACCGCCCCCTCCGGCACCAAGACCACCAAATATGAGCACGTCCTCCCCCTCCTGGCCAAGCTGGAGGAGTCCGGCGAGGTGGCGGGGGTCCTCTTCCTCCTGAACACCGTGGGGGGCGACGTGGAGGCGGGCCTGGCCATCGCGGAGCTCATCGCCGGCATGACCAAGCCCACGGTCTCCATCGTCCTGGGGGGCAGCCACTCCATCGGCGTGCCCCTGGCCGTGGCCGCCCGGAGGAGCTTTGCCGTGCCCTCCGCCGCCATGACCATCCACCCGGTGCGCATGAGCGGCACCGTCATCGCCGCCCCTCAGACCTACAGTTACTTCCAGCGGCTCCAGGACCGCATCGTGGCCTTCGTCTCCGGGCACAGCCATATCTCAGCCGGGGACTTCCAGGACCTGATGCTCCAGAAGGACGACATGGCCGCCGACGTGGGCAGCGTTATCTACGGGGAGGAGGCCGTCCGTCTGGGGCTGATTGACGAGGTTGGCGGCCTCTCCGACGGGCTCCAGTGGCTGTATGGGGAGATTGACGGGGGGAAGAAGAAGCGGGGACGGAAGCCTTCCGCCAAATGACTCGGGAGATTGAGGAAGGGCGAATGGATAATTGACAATTGATAATGGACAATGAATAAGGCCCGTTCCCCGGAAACATGGCGGTTCCGATAAAAGGGCGGGCACATAGGTCCGCCCCTACGGGGTGTTCTGCCGGGACACAAACCGCCGGGGGAAAACGGGCCGCCGAAGGCGGCGGCCCCTATACGGCGCTCTATCGATAGCCGGACCCGTAGGGGCCGCCCCCCTGGGCGGCCCTTCCCCCGTCCTCCGTTCCATTTTCATTGGGACGGGAATTTTATTTTCCATTCTGTAAAATATACTTGACAAATAGTCTGGCAAGTGCTACACTGGCCCCATCAAACGCAAGGAGGTCTCTATATGGACAACTATCATGCCGGCCTGGCTCTGGGGATTTTGGTGGGCGTCATCGCGGCGTCGGGACTGCTGGCGTTCCTCTTCAAGAAGAAGGTGCTGGACTGCCACTTTGACGAGCGGCAGGAGCGGGCCAGGGGCAAGGCCTTCCAGTACGGCTTCTTCACCCTGCTCATCGCCTCTTACGTCTACGCCGTCTCCGACGAGGTGTTTGGCCGCTGGTGCGAGGTGCTGACGGGGGTCACCCTCTGCATCGCCGTCAGCATGTGCGTCTTCTCCGTCACCTGCATTTTGAAGGACGCGTATCTCAGCCTCCGGGAGAAGCCCCGGCAGGTCATGACCATGTTCGCCCTGCTGTCCGCGCTGAACCTGGGCGTTGGCGTCATGCAGGGCCTCCACGGGGATTTGATGGAGGACGGCGTGCTGACCATCCGGGCGGTAAACCCCATCATAGGGGCGGCAATCCTGGTGATTCTCATTGTGTACATCGTCAACTATCTCCTCCGCCCCCGGGACGAGGAGGCGGAATGAAAAACCTCCGTATGAAAGCCGCCCGGGCCGCCCTGGATCTGAGCCAGCAGCAGCTGGCCGACGCCGTGGGCGTCTCCCGCCAGACCATCAACGCCATCGAGAAGGGGGACTACAACCCCACCATCCGCCTGTGCGTCAGCATCTGCCGGGTGCTGGGCAAGACCCTGGACGACCTGTTCTGGGAGCCCTAGTCGATTTGCACAAGAAACTTTCTACAATTTTGTACGAATATACAGAAAATCGATTGCGTAAATTTTATGAAATTCTTACCTGTTCACCGGCGGGGAAGTCTTGTATAATGGGTGCTGCAAGAAGTAATCCGACACCGGTTTCCGAACTCCCCCTGGGGAGATTCGACAGGAGGAATTTTATATGCCGAGAAAGACCAAGATCATCTGCACCCTGGGTCCCGCCGTGGACAGCGAGGAAATGATTGTCGCCCTGATCAAGGGGGGCATGAACGGGGCCCGCTTCAACTTCTCCCACGGCAGCCACCCGGAGCACCTGGAGCGGCTGAACCGCCTCAAGGCCGTCCGGGACCGCATGGGCTGCCCCGTGGCCACCATTCTGGACACCAAGGGCCCGGAGATCCGCATCAAGACCTTTGAGACCAAGACGGTGGAGCTGACCGCCGGGGAGACCTTCACCCTCACCGTGGACGACGTGACGGGCACGGCCCAACGGGTCTCCGTTACATACCCCAAGCTGAACCAGGAGGTCACGCCCGGCCAGGTGATTCTCATTGACGACGGGCTGGTGGCCATTCGTGTCCAGGAGATCAAGGGTTCGGACATCGTCTGTGAGGTGGAGAACGGGGGGACCCTGTCCGCCAACAAATCCATCAACATCCCTGGGGCCCACATTCAGCTGCCCGCCCTGACGGAGAAGGACGTGGCGGACATCCGGTTCGGCGTGGAGAACGACTTTGACTTCATCGCCGCCTCCTTCGTCCGCCGGGCCGCCGACGTGGAGGCCGTGCGGCAGGTGCTCCACGAGTGCGGCGGGGACAATGTGAAAATCATCGCCAAAATCGAAAACCAGGAGGGCGTCGACAACATGGACGACATCCTGGCGGCGGCGGACGGGGTCATGGTGGCCCGGGGCGACCTGGGTGTGGAGATACCTGCGGCCAAGGTGCCCGCCCTCCAGAAAATGATGATCCGCAAGGGTCTCCAGGCGGGCAAGCCCATCATCACGGCCACCCAGATGCTGGACTCCATGATGCGCAACCCCCGTCCCACCCGGGCGGAGGTCTCCGACGTGGCCAACGCCGTGTACGACGGCACCAGCTGCGTCATGCTCTCCGGGGAGACCGCCGGGGGCAAGTACCCCACCGAGGCCCTGGAGGCCATGCTGGAGATTGTCACGGAGGCGGAAGGGTCCATCGACTATTGGAAGCGCTTCCAGAAGCAGCTGGTGGTGACGGCCTCCAACATCAACGACGCCATCACCCACACCTGCTGTCTGACGGCCCGGGACCTGAACGCCTCGGCGATTCTGACGGCCACCAGCTCGGGCCGGACGGCCCGGATGATCTGCCGGTTCCGGCCCGCCTGTCCCGTGGCGGCGCTGACCATGCAGGAGAAGACCCGGCGTCAGCTGGCGATTTGCTGGGGAGTTGTGCCCTTCCTGACGGGAGAGGTGAACTCCACGGACCGGATTTTCTCTCTCACCAGCGAGGTGGCGGTGAAAGAGGGCCTGGTCCAGGCCGGGGACACGGTGGTGATTACCGCCGGAGTGCCTCTCGGCAAGAGCGGGTCGACCAACCTGATCAAGGCGCAGGTTGTGGAGGCCACAGGGCTGTAAGCCCTGGAGGGTACGCGCTCTGACGGGCGGGATAGATTACAGCCATGAAGACAGCCGGTCCTTTGCGGCAGCTGTCTTCATGGCTGTATTTCTCAATAGGAGCTGATACTAAGGCTCTCGTCGTCCTCCCCCTTTTCAATCTTCCGTATCTCCACGAAATACTTCACCGTCGGGCTGACGGCAACCTCCACCCGCTCCCCGGCCCGGCGGCCGAGGAGCGCCTTCCCTACGGGAGACTCCTTGCTGATCAGCCCCTTCAGGGCGTCCTGCCGCAATGTGGTGACAATCCGCACCTCCATCTCCTTCTTTGCCATCTCGTTGAAGATGGTAACTCTGTCAAACAGCCCCACCGCGTCCGCCGGGCCCTCCGCCTCGATGACCTTCGCCGTGCGGATCATCCGCTCCAGATACCGGATGCGGCTCTCGTTCCGGTTCTTCGCCTGCTTGGCGCATTTATACTCGAAGTTCTCGCTCAGGTCCCCAAAGGCCCGGGCCGTCTGAACCTCCTCAATCAGTTGGGGCCGCAGGACCCGGACCCGGTGGTCCAGCTCCTCCCTCATCTTCTTGATGTCCACAGCCGTCAGCTCGTCGTACACCGCCAACCCTCCTTTTTCGTTCTGCCGCTCCATCATAGCCCCTCCCGCCGCCCCTGTCAAGGCGTACCCTTGACGGCGGCCCGGAGGGGTGCTATTCTATAGAAAGAACAACGGCTGGGGGAGGGATCAACATGGACCTGGCCAAACTGCTGGACATCCGCCCCGGCGTCACCGCCGTCATCGGCGGCGGCGGGAAAACCACCCTCCTGCGAACCCTGGGGGAGGAGCTGGCGGCGGAGGGGGCGCGGGTTCTCCTCTGCGCCACCACGAAGATTTTCCCCTTCGGGGGCCTGCCCAGCCTGGTCAACCCCCCGGAGAAGGTCCTGGCGGAGGCCCTGGAGGCCCGCCGCCTGGTCTGCGCCGGGGCGCCGGTGCCCGGCACGGGGAAGCTGACGGCTCCGGCCATCTCCATGGCCCGGCTGGCGGCGCTGGCGGACTACGTGCTGGCGGAGGCCGACGGCGCGGCGGGGCGGCCCCTGAAGGCCCACGCCGCCCATGAGCCGGTGGTGCCCCCCGAGGCGAACCGGGTGATCTATGTGGTGGGGGCCTCGGGCTTTGGGCGGCCGGTCCGGGAGGCGGTCCACCGGCCGGAGAAATTCTGGTTTCTGACGGACCTGGAGGCGGAGGACCCGGTGACGCCGGAGGCGGTGGCGGAGGCCCTGCAAACGGAGGCGTCCACGGCCTGGCCCCCTATCCGGGTGTTTGTGAACCAGGCGGAGGACGCCGCCGCCCTGGCCGCCGCCCGGCGGCTGGCGGAACTGCTGCCCTGGCCGGTGTGCGCCGGGGCGCTGAAAAGGAGGAGCTGGACATGCTTGTCGTAATACGAGGGGCCGGGGACATTGCCACCGGCGTGGCCCTGCGGCTCTGGCGGGCGGGCCTCCGGGTGGTCATGACGGACCTGGAGAAGCCCACCGCCATCCGCCGGACCGTGGCCTTTTCCCAGGCCATCGTTCTGGGGGAGGCCCAGGTGGAGGACGTGACCGCCCGGCGGGCGGCGGGGCCCCAGGAGGCCCTGGCAATTCTGGAGGCCGGGGTGATTCCCGTCCTGGCGGACCCCCAGGGGGCCTGCATCCCGGTCCTGGGGCCCGATGCGGTGGTGGACGCCATCCTGGCCAAGCGGAACCTGGGCACTAGAATTACAGACGCGCCGGTGGTGGTGGGCGTGGGCCCCGGCTTCACGGCGGGGGAGGACTGCCACGCCGTGGTGGAGACCATGCGGGGCCACTATCTGGGCCGGGCCCTCTACCAGGGGTCCGCCCAGCCCAACACGGGGATTCCCGGCCTCATCGGGGGCTTTGCGGGGGAGCGGGTCCTCCGGGCCCCGGCGGACGGAGTGTTTCACCAGCTCCTGGACATCGGGGCCCAGGTGAAGGAGGGGGACATTGCCGCCCAGGTAGGCGGCGTGCCCATGGTCTGCACTCTGACCGGGGTGCTGCGGGGCATCCTGCCGGAGGGGACCCCGGTACGCCGGGGGATGAAGGCCGGGGATGTGGACCCCCGGTGCGAACCGGAGCACTGCCGCTGCGCCAGCGACAAGGCGCTCGCCGTTGGCGGGGGGGTGCTGGAGGCGGTTCTGCGCCTCAGCGGGGCGCTGAGATGAGAGGAGGTTTCCCCATGCCGGAAAACAACGTAAAGCTGACGAAGCTGGCCAAGTGCGCCGGCTGCGGCGCCAAGGTGGGCGCCGGCACCCTGGCCCGCCTCCTGGAGGGCATCCGGGTCCGCCGGGACCCGAACCTCCTGGTGGGCTTCGACCGGAGCGACGACGCCTCCGTCTACAAGCTCTCCGACGATTTGGCCCTGGTCCAGACCGTGGACTTCTTCCCCCCCATTGCCGACGACCCCTACCTCTTCGGCCAGATCGCCGCCGCCAACGCCCTCTCCGATGTCTACGCCATGGGCGGAGAGCCCAAGCTCTGTCTCAACATCATGGCCGTGCCCAAGGACATGCCCCCCGAGGCGGTCCACAGCCTCCTCCGGGGCGGCTACGACAAGGTCTATGAGGCCGGGGCCCTCATCACCGGGGGACACAGCATCCTGGACGACGAGCCCAAGTACGGCCTGGCCGTCACGGGCTTCGTCCACCCGGACAAGATGCTCACCAACTCCGGGGCCCGGCCGGGGGATGTCCTCCTCTTCACCAAGCCCCTGGGCACCGGCGTGCTGACCACCGCCGCCAAGGCCGATATGGCCCCGCCCCAGGCCATGGAACGGGCCCACCGGCTTATGACCACGCTGAACAAGGCCGCCAGGGACGCGATGGTGAAATACCGCGTCCACGCCTGCACCGACGTGACGGGCTTCGGCCTCCTGGGCCACGGGCTGGAGCTGGCCCAGGGCAGCGGCGTGGAGCTGGAGCTTCACGCAGACGCCGTGGACTTCATCCCCGAGGCCGCCGAACTGGCGCGAATGGGCATTCTCCCCGAGGGCATGTACCGGAACCGCTCCTTCGCCGAGGAGTCCGTGGACCCCGGCGCGGCGGAGCTCTGGCAGCAGGACCTGCTCTACGATCCCCAGACCTCCGGCGGCCTGCTGATGGCGGTGGACCCCCTGGACGCCGAGGCCCTCTTTCAGGAGCTGCAAGGGGCCGTCCCCAGCGCCCAGAGGCTGGGCCTGGTCCGGGAGTACCAGGGCGGCAAGCGGATCTTCCTCACCTGAACGCAAAAAAGCGGACGGAAAACCGTCCGCTTTTTCATGGGCTTTATGTCCCAATTTGGCGCAAAAAGGCCGGGAGCACCCTGTGGGGCAGGACAGAGTCCGCCTCACCGGCATTGTCAATTATCCATTGTCAATTTCCATCGTGAAATCCGCGAAAGAGCCCCTCCGCTCAATACCAGTTGGACACCATGACGGTGCAGGAGGCGGTGGTTCCGGCGGCGGTGGTGGCCGTGATGACGGCGGTGCCGGGCCGGTAGCAGGTCACGGTGCCGTAGGCGTCCACGCTGGCCACGCCGTAGTCAGAGGAGGCCCAGCGGACAATCTGATTGGCGGCGGTGGCGGGGTAGACGTAGGAGACCAGGGTCCGGCTCTCCCCCGGATAGAGGGACAGGCTGGACTGGCTCACGGAGACGCTGACGGGCTGGACCACCGTCACCAGGTTGGTGCGCTGGCGCTGGGCGGGGTCTATGATGCGGGCGGTGATGACCGCGGCGGAGTCCCGTGTGATGCCGTCGTTGGGGGCGAAGGTGCCCCAGGCGTTGTTGCCCGCCAGAACGCCGGCCCGGTACAGGGTGTAGATGCCCCAGGAGCCGGGGTCGCTCATGGGCACGTCGGGAATCGCGCCGTCCAGAATGGCGTTGATGCCCTTGAGCGCCGAGGCGGGCACCGCCTTGGACATGATGGCGGCGAAGCTGCGGCGGGTGGCCAGGTCGTTGTAGTTGTCATACTGTCCCGCGGTGACAATGCCCACGTTCAGGGCGTACTGGAGATCGCTCATGCCGGCGGGGATGCTCCAGTTGTGGTAGATGCTGTGGACCCGGACGGCCATGGAGACCACGTCGCCCAGGGTCAGGGCCGCGCGGGGGCCGAACTTCTCGCTGTCCCCCAGAAGGCCGCACTCATAGAGGGTGCGCACGCCCTGCTCGTACCAGGCGCCGGAGGGCACGTCCTTGTAGGTCTTGGCGGTGTAGGTCCTGAACCGCTGGAAGTTGTTCAGGCTCTCCGTTTTGTTGCGCCAGATGGTATCGTAGATATAGTTGGTGTGGGGCGCCAGGGCGGCGGTGCCGTTGACGGACATGGCGTAGCCGGGCCGGTTGGACTCCCAGGGGCGGACAACGTAAGAGGCGTTGGCGGTCCAGGGGCCGGCGGTGAAGGTGTAAGCGCTGTTCCAGGGGGTGACCACGTATCCGTAAGCGCCGGTATCGGAATTGGCCTCCGCCACGGCGGCCACGCCGGTCTCCGCCGCCAGGGCGGGAACGGTGAGCATCAGGCAGGTGACCAGGGTCAGCAGAATCGAACATAATTTCTTCATAATAAAGCCCTCCTGAATATCTATATGCCATAAGCATACCGCTTTGTGCCTCTCCAGTCAAGAGAAATTTGGCAGGTTTTGGCGAAAAAACCAGAATTTTCGGAGAGGCGGTGAAAATGGTCCCGGGAACAATCGTAAGAAAACCTTAAGAATTTTGCCCGGTATTTCGTAAGAAATTCCTGCTATCATAAGGGGCACAAGAGAAAGGAGCTGTGCCACATGAAAATTCGCGCCGCCCTCTGCCTCCTGCTGGTTTTACTCTCGGCCTGCGCCCCGCCGCCGCTGTCGGAGGCTTGGGGGCGGGGGCTTTACTGGTTGCAAGGCCCGTCCGTCTATCCTCGCTGCCGCTGACCTGGAGGTTAGGGCAGGCTTAGGGCTGCCGTCTCTGGTGGAAAAATTTAAACTGAAGAAGGAGGGCAGTGCCCTCCTTTTCTTGTTTCATATCGGCCTTTTAAAAATCATGTCTTTCCCCGCAGTAAATACCCAGGGTTTCAAAAAGCGAGACAATGGCCTCAATCTTATAAAAGCATTCCTTATCCGAAAGTTCTTTATCTGCCAGAATATCCCTTATTTTCAGCAACGCCCGCACACTGGCATCATTGACCAAACGCCGGACCACTTCCAGTTCATCCTGCATAGCCGCCCTCCTTGGTTGATATATCGCCTTTATAGTATCATATATCGCCCGCCTTTGACAAGCCTTTTCAGTAGAGTATTGATAGAATTATCTGAGAGGGGCGGTCAAATGGACACCCGGTCAGCCGTGGCGAATCGAATCACCGTGCTCTGCGGCCGGCGGGGCTGGACCATCCATAAACTGGCGACGGAATCCGGCGTATCCCCTTCTACTGTAAAGAGCATTTTATATGGGAAGAGCAAGAATCCAGGAGTTGTGACCATTAAAATGCTCTGTGACGGTCTGGGCATTTCACTGGAGGAATTTTTCTCCAGTCCCGAGTTCCGCCAACTAGAGCAGGAGCTCCAATAAAATCAAAGCCGTCTCTCCGAGAGAATGACCAAAGGTCACGCCCCGAGGGGCAGTTCCTCCCCGAACCTCCAGGGTAGCGGCAGCGAAAAGAGGAGAGAGTCGATTCGACGACCACCAAAACCCCCGCCCGCACCACGCCGCGGCCCGAAGACATTCGTAGAAAACGGAGGCACGTCTTGCGCGCCCCCGTTTTCTCTCTTCCACCGTGCACGGCGCATTCTCTCTTTTCGCAAAAAAGGGGCCCCCGCAAAATCGTAGATTTTGTGGGGAGAGGAGGAAGGAATGGAGCGGGCGCAGTCCTCGCCGTCAGGCGGGGACGAAGCAGAGCGGAATTTCTTCCGACGAAATGGGGGGTGCATTGGTCCAGCCCCCAAAGGGCTGTTGACCTCCCCGCCCGTCAGGGCGTGTACAGGCTTCCCCCGGCGGGGGACGTAAAAAGGCGGACGGTCAAGCCGTCCGCCTTTGATTTACGCGATCCGCGCCCGCCACTTCAAATCGTAGGGCTCGAAGACCACCTTTTCGTACGCCGCCACGTCCAGGGGGGTCCCGTCCCAGTCGCCGTGGATGTCCCCGTTCTGTTTAATCAGGATGTCGTAGAGGATGTCGTAGGTCACGCCGTCCGCCGGGTCCGTCTCCACGATGGTGGAGTAGGGCAGGGTTTTGTGATAGGTCAGTTCCATGCCCTGATAGTCGAAGTGGAAGCCGCAGCGCATGCGGCAGCCGTCCAGGCCGGTGTACCGGGCGATCTTCTTCAGGTCCTGGAGGATCTTGTCCCCCTCCTCCTCGTAGAGGTTGTCCGGCGTGGTGGCGGTGTAGTCGAAGCGGAACTGGATGGACGCGCCGGGGACCTTTTTGAACCGCTCCAGGTAGGGAATCAGGTCCTGGGCGGGGTAGTCCTTGTAGAGCACGCAGTTGACCCGGAAGGGCACGGGGAGGCGGGCCAGGAGGCCGTCGTTGGACTCCACCACGTACTTCTGCATGTGCCGGGAGACGTTGACGCAGGTGATTTTGTGCTTGTTCCTCTCGGCGAAAGCCAGGATGTCCTCCTCCGTCTGGAACTCGGAGACGGGGAGGGTGGTGTTGATATAGACCTTGTGGGTGGTGGGAATCTCGTCCAGCATGGACTGGAGGACCTGAAGGTCGGCGAAGGGCTCGCCGCCGGTGAACACGAAGTCGCAGTAGGGCGTGATGGCGTCCATCCGGCGGATGCTGGCGCGGATTTTGTCGGCGGAGAAGCCGGTCAGGTCCGCGTACTCGCCTTTATTGATGCAGAAGGGGCAGTGGTTCTTGCAGTCGTAGGGGACAAAGACCGTCACCGTCGCGCCGCCCTCCCGCGTCTTGTAGGGATGTTTCATAACGTCGTCTCGCCTTTCCGTCTAGTAGTAGTGGTTGGGCACGGTCGAGGCCGTACACGGACTACTATTTTAAAGGATTTTCCCCGGAAGGTCAAGAGCAATTCGGAAAATTGCGGGTGAAAAATCTGTGGGAATTGCCGGGGGTTTCTTCTTCTCCCCCGAAAGGGGGAGGCGTTTTCCGGCCCTGACGGGCGGGGCGGCATGGCAACCAGCGATGGCTGGTTCATTGCACCCTTCCGTCCGCGCGTAGTAAAATAGTCCCGCGCCGTCCAGTTGCGCTGTCAAACTGTCCAGTCACGTCAACCGCCCTTACCCCCGACGGCCATATGAACGAATAGACACATAGAGGAATAACGCCATGATAAGAATCGCCATTTGTGATGATGAAGCCCCGGCCCGCGCCTGCCTCGCGTCCCTGATCCGGGCGCAGGGCCGCCCCTGTGAGGTTGCTGAGTACGCCTCCGCCGGGGACTGCCTCGCGGACCGCCGGGAAATCGACCTGCTCTTTCTGGACATCGCGCTGAACGCCGCCGGGCCGGACGGCATGGCTTTGGCCCGTCAGATTCGGGAGGGCGGTCACGCCGCGCGGCCGGTCATTATCTTCGTGACCGGCTATGAGCGGTATGTGTTCGACGCCTTTGACGTAGGCGCGTTCCAATACCTGCTGAAGCCGGTGGACGAGGAAAAGTTTGCCCAGGTCTTCGCCCGGGCGGCGGCACAGCTTGAAGCGGGCCGGGACACACCCGCCCGTACCCTGACGCTGCAATCGGCGGGGGTCAGCCGGACCGTGCCGCTGGACAGCATCTACTACATTGAGAGCAGTAACCACAAGGTAGTCCTGCGTCTGAAAGACGGGGAGTTTTCCTGCTACGCGAAAATCCGGGACCTGGAGGCGGAGCTGGGCGATCAGTTCTTCCGGGTCCACAAGGGCTACCTCGTCAACCTGGCCTATGTGGAGGGGTACGGCAAGACGGAAGTAACGCTGACCAACGGGGAAAAGCTGCTGATCTCCAAATACAAATACCAGGACTTCGTGAAAACCTACCTCCGCTTTCTGAAAAGGGGGGCGGGCCTATGAGCGAGACGGGATTTCGGATTTTCAATCAGGCGTTTTCCGCTGGAGCGGAGTTGACCTACGCCGTTCTGCTCACCGCCTTCTTCAAGCCCTTTCTGACCGGCCAGGGCCGGAAGTGGCGGAAGCCGCTGATTGTTTTTTCCGTCTACATGCTGTTTGAGATTGTCTGCAATTGGGCGGCGCTGCCCCAGGGCGCCTTCGGACTGCTCCTGATGGCGATGCTGCTGGCGGTTTCCAGGTGGATTGGCCTGGAAAAGCCGTCTGTGTTCCTCCTGACCCTGCTCTACTTCAACGCCAGGATTTCCAGCGGCCTGATGGTGCAGAGCCTGTATTTTATCGTGGAGCGGTCCGTCCCCTGCCGCCTGGAGCCGCCGGAGGCGGTCTTTCTCCGGGCCGCCCTGCTGGTGACGCTGTTTCTGCTGTCCCACGCCGCCCTGCTGGCCGTCATGCTCTATGCCCTCCAGCGGCAGACGCGGAAGCAGGGCATGACGCTCCACGGTTGGGAACTGTGTTATCTCGCCCTGGTGCCGGCGGCGGGGATTCTGTTCGGACAGGTGATTTCCCGGATTCTGGTGGAGTTCAAGGACGGCGTCCTGCTCCAGCTCTACGAGCGCCACCCGGCGTTTCTGGCGGTGATGCCGGTGCTGGCCCTGCTGTTCTACGCCGGGGCCTGGTTGACCATCGCCTTTCAGCAGGGCATGGCGGCGCTCCGGGAGGAACAGGCCACCCACTATATGGAGTACCAGCAGACACAGGCAATCCGGGCGCGCATCCACGAGGCGGAACAGTTCTACACCCGTATCCGGGAACTGAAGCACGAAATGCGGGGCCACCTGACCAACATCAAAGGGCTGGCCCGGAGCGGCGAATACGCCAGCCTGGAGGACTATATCGCCAAAATGGATGACAGCATAAGCGGCTTTGCGCTGACGCTCCAGACGGGCAACCCGGTCACGGACGTGATTGTCAATGATACGCGGCGGCGGTGCCTTGACCTGGGCGTCCGCTTCCAGGCGGAATTCCACTACCCCGATCCGGGGGCCTATGACGCCTTTGACGTGGGGATCATCCTGCAAAACCTGCTGCAAAACGCGGTGGAGGCTTGCGGGAAGGTGGACGAGGGCGAGCGGTTTATCGCGCTGGCCGGAAAGAGGAGGGGACGGTTCTTTCTGATCGAGGTCAAGAATTCTTTCGCGGGCGAGGTGGTATTCGGGCGGGACGGCTTGCCCGTCACAACGAAGCAGGAGGACGCCTCCATGCACGGCATTGGCCTTGCCAACGTGCGCCGGGAGGCGGAGAAGTACATGGGAGAATTGGAGCTGAAAGCGGTTCAGCGGGAATTTTCCGCGGCGGTTCTATTGCAGGAAAGGAGCGGCGCATGAACAACACGATAGATCTCAACTATTTGACAAGGCCGTCTAGACAATTTCCCTCAAGCGGTTTTGCCCGTTCAACACAAACGGGCGGCGGCAGCTTTGGGGAAATGGCGGCTCAGCTCAGGGCGGAACAGGAGGGCCCGGCGGTCTTTGAAGATAAGGCCGAAGGCGGCTTCTGGGAACAGCGCGTGGAGCGCCAGAAAGAATTTATGGAGCTCCAGCAAAAAGCGGCGGCCCGGCGGCGGATGCTGATGAAGCTCCGCATGAATGGCGGTTCCGTCAGCGCGGCGGAACTTTTGATGGGGATGCTTTAAGGGGAGGAAACAATTGTGAGCAATACGATTCAGGCAGGTTACGGGGCGCGGGCATACGGCGCCTCCGCAAAGGCCCGTGAGACGAAACAGGCGGGGACGCAGGGCGGCAGCTTCATGGATATGGCGGCGCAGGCCAGCAGAAGCAGGGCCAGCACGTTTGCCGCCGGCCTGGGCGGTCTGGCGGGCATGGCGGCGACGCCCGCCAGACTGATGATGGATTTGGCGGTTCGGTCCGGCGGACAGGCACAGGCCGAGGGCGCGGCGGCGGCAGAGGCCCCCTCTCTGGAAACCATGCTGAAAGCGAAATATCCCAACATCCACTACCACGTCTTTGACGCCGGCAGCGGTTACTGGCGCACCAGGAACGACTACCCCCACTACCTGCTGTACCAGGACGGAGACAAGGCCAAGGAAACGCTGGAGAATTGGCAGCCCTCCGGGGCCAATCCCTTCTACGGCTCCATAGACGGCAGGTTTATCGCCCCGAAGGAGATTCACGCCCTGGGAAACGTCCCGCCGGGGAGCAAGGCCGTGGTCATCCACCCCAAGGTGCAGGAGCGCATGGAGGAAGACCCGGCCTACGCCCAGGAGATTTTCGCGAAGATTGACGCCTGGTTTGCCTTTGACGCGGCGCGGAACGAGGCCATCATGCCCGGCAGTACCTGGGATATGTCCCAGGCCGTCGCCATCGGGGAGGACGGCAATATCTGCAACGCCTGTTCCTCCAGCGCGGGCGGGGAGATTACCTATTCAAAGAGCGGTTCTGACGATGAAGAAAGCTGGTGGGATTTGCGCATGGCCCGCCACGCCGAGTTTATGAAGCTGGCGGTGGAAAAGCAGACGCAGCGGCGCCTCCAGGCTGACCAGCTGGCCGCGTCCGCCGCAGCGAGGTCCCGGCTTGCCGCCATGCTGACGGGCGGGAACCTGCGGGAGATTTTCGGTAATGAGATTGCCGGGGTTCCCGTCGAAACCGTTTTGGCGATTACGCAGGGGCAGGTTTGGGGCGGCGGGGCGGTTTTGTGATTTGACGTTGCTTTTCTGCATCTTCGCCATTTGCCCTTTCCTTTTTAAGGCGGCCTAAATATATCAAGGTCTGTGCGGGCCATTCCCTCAGATACTGCCCTTCTATCGGCAGTATGCGAGGAAGGGGGTGTATGCGGGGGAAACCGGGCGGTTTCCCCCGCATATTTAATAAGGCCCCGCCGCAGCGGAACCGGGCGGTTTCCCCCGCATATTCAATAAGGCCCCGCCGCAACGGAACCGGGCGGTTTCCCCTGCATATTCAATAAAGCCCCGCCGCAGCGGCCGCCTTTTGCTGTAGGCAAAAGGCGGGTGCCAAAAAAGGGAAACACGCTCTGCGTGTTTCCCTTTTTTGGTACGCCCGAGGGGACTTGAACCCCTACCCGTCGCCGGAATGGAACCTAAATCCATCGTGTCTGCCAATTTCACCACGGGCGCATAAGGCTACAGATAATTATACCACAGCCCGCCGCCCGCCGTCCAGCCTTATTTTTTCCCGTCTCCCTTTTCCCCGCCGCCGGGCGGCTTCCACATTTTTGCAAAAGGCATTGAACCCAGCGCCGTTATCCGCTATAATGGAACCGGCAATAACAAAAACCGGCACGGGAGGGAAGAGGACATGGCCGCTCACGGCAAAAGCATCAACGTTTTTCTCATGGATGGAGCGTGGGGCGGACGCCCGGGCCGTGCAGACGGCGGAGGGCTTCGCCGTCCTGGCCGGAAGCGTTTTGTGCCGGGGCGGGTTTCGTGGTCTGCCGGGAGAAGGGTGGGCCCTGGAGGAGCGGGCCGCCGAGGGCAGCGGCCCCTACCGATAGAAAATGGGGGGTGCAACGAACCGGCCATCGCTGGTTGCCACGCCGCCCCGCCCGTCAGGGCCGGAAAGCGCCTCCCCCTTTCGGAGGAGAAAAAGCCCCCCGCCCCGCAGGGGCAAGTAAAAAGCCCCCCTTTTGGGGGAAGAAGAAAGGAGTCCCCGCCATGCCAACACCCCGCGCCGCCGTCATTCACGACCTCTCCGGCTTCGGCCGCTGTTCCCTTACCGAGGTCATCCCCATCCTCTCCGTCATGGGGGTCCAGTGCTGCCCCCTGCCCACCGCCTTCCTCTCCACCCACACCGGGGGCTTCACCGGCTTCACTTTCCTGGACATGACCGAGGAGCTGCCCAGGGCCACGGCCCACTGGAAGTCCCTGGGCCTCCAATTCCAGGCCGTCTACAGCGGCTTCTTGGGCAGCGAGCGCCAGATCGGCATTGTGGCGGACTTCATTCGCGCTTTCCGGGGGCCGGACACCCTGGTGGTCGTCGACCCCGTCATGGGGGACGATGGGAAAGCCTACCAGACCTACACCCCCGCCATGTGCGCCGGCATGGCCCGGCTGGCGGAACTGGCCGACGTGATCACCCCCAACCTCACCGAGGCCGCTTTTCTCCTGAACCGGGACTATGGGGACCTGCTGGACGGGGGCCGGAGGCTCCACGACGAGAGAGCCCTGGCCCGGCTGGCGGAGGAGCTGAGCCTGGGCGGAAAGCGCTCCGTGGCCCTCACCGGGGCGGCGCTGTCCCCGGGTCGCACCGGGGCCATGTGCTTCGACGCCCGGACGGGCCGGGCCGAGGCCGTCCAGACGGAGTTTGTGGCCCACCCCCTCCACGGCACGGGGGACATCTTCGCCAGCGTGCTGACCGGGGCCCTGATGCGGGGGGATTCCCTCCGGGACGCGGCGGCTTTGGCGGTGGACTTCATCCATGAGTGCGCCCTGCGGACCGTGGAACAGGGCCTGTCCCTCCAGGAGGGCGTGGACTTTGAGCCTTTGCTGGGGCGGCTGCTGCCTCGATAACCGGTACGCTTTCGGGGGGACGGGCCGCCCAGGGGGGCGGCCCCTACGGTCCGTCTATCGGCAGAACGCTGAGTAGGGGCCGCCGCCCTCGGCGGCCCGTTTTTTTCGGGCATGCCCTATTCGGAGATTTTATTGTAGGGGCGGCTGTCAGCCGCCCGTCCTTTTCAAACGCTGGACCTCCCGGAGAACGGGCGATTGATAATCGCCCCTACACAATGCTGAAAAAGGCGCTCAGAGCGATGCTCTGAGCGCCTTTCGTATGCCGGGAATTCTCCCCTTACGCGGCGGGGATCACCAGGACCTGGCCGATGCGCAGGTCGCTGGGGTTCTTGATGGCGGCCTTGTTGGCCTGGTAAATCAGGGTCCACTGACGGCCCGTGCCGTAGGCCTTCTGGGCGATGCTCCACAGGCAGTCGCCGGATTTGACCACGTAGCCGCCCTCAGCCACAGTGGGGACGGGGGCAGGGGCGGGCTCGGGGGCCGGTTCCGGTACGGGCTCCGGCTCAGGAGCGGGCGCGGGCGCGGGTGCAGGCTCGGGGGCAGGGGCGGGCTCGGGAGCCGGTTCGGGTGTAGGCTCCCCGGCGGGGGCGGGGGTCTCGGGCGCGGCCGTGCCGATGCTGATGCGGCCCGCAGGCTCGCCGTAGGCCTCGGCGGTGACGACGCCGTCCAGCTCCTCTTTGATGTAGTCCATCAGGACCTCGTCCATGGGCAGACCCAGGTCGTAGTTGGTCTTGGCGGAGGCGAAAGCGTAGTAGGTGTCGCCTCCGGCGGCCATGAAGTCGTTGGTGGCGATGGAGTAGGTGGCCTTTTCGTCAAAGGCTTTCCCGCCCACGGAGTTGATGGTCACGCGCTCGATGGAGGCGGGCTTGTGGTAGGTGGAGCCGGGATACAGGTCCCCGGCCTTGAACTCCTTGCCGGTCTCCACGACAAACTCGATGCCGCTGACCTGGGGGAAGCCGCCGATGGCGGTGGGGGTGCAGTGGGTGGAGGCTTCCAGGGCCTCCAGCAGCTCGGCGCCGGTGACCTTGACGATGCTCAGGGTGTTGCCGAAGGGCAGGACCGTGTTGACATCCTTTTTGGTGATGTCTCCGGCGGCGATGGGGGCCCGGATGCCTCCGCCGTTGGTGACGGCGGCGTCCACGGTTTCCCCGTTCTTAGCCGCGCCCCAGACCAGGGCGTCGGTGATCAGGTCGCCCAGGTTGGTCTCTTCCGTGCGGTTGCCGGGGTCCTTGTCCCCGTTCAGCAGGACCTCGGTTTTGGCGAAAGCCGCGCCGTAGTCGTCGTCAATCTGCTTCTGGATGGCGGCGGCCCGGTCGGCCACTTCCTGCACGCCCTCCAGGGTGACGGACTCCAGGGGGATGTTCCGGGCGGCGCAGCCGTCCTTGGTCAGGGTGATGGCGCCCACGTTGGCCAGCTTGGTGCCGGTGGAGGTCACCAGGGTCTTGCCGGGTTCGGCGGCGATCATGGAGGTCTCCCCGGTGATGACGCTGCCCTGCTCGGGCAGGGTCTCCAGGGTCTCGCCGGCGGCCTCGGCCACCTTGTCCATGGTGGAGTGGGAGTGTCCGTCGATGAGAACATCGATGCCCTCCACGGCGGCCAGCAGGTCGACGGAGCGGTTGCCCTTGGACTCGTCGTCAATGCCCAGGTGGGCCAGGCACACGACAAAGTCGCAGCCCTCGTCCTTCAATGCCTTGACCTCGGCCTGGGCGATGGCGAACATATCCTTGCCGGCGGGGAAGGTGACGCCCTTGATTTTGGCGGGGTGGGCCTTGGTGGCGGTCTCAGGGGTGCTGAGGCCGAAGACGCCGATCTTCTCCCCGCCGGGGGCGGTGAAGACGGTGTGGGGGTTCTCGGCCTTGCCGTCCACCAGCACGTTGGCGGAGACCACGGGGAACTTGGCGTCCTTGGCCACTTCCTTGAAGTTGGGGTAGCCGTAGTCAAACTCGTGGTTTCCGATGGTGGCCGCGTCATAGCCCGCCAGGTTCATCAGCTCCACGGCGGTCTTGCCCTGGGAGACGCTGACGGTGGGGTCCCCCTGGATGTAGTCGCCGGCGTCCAGCAGCAGGGTATAGGCCCCCGCGTCCTGGAAGGACTGCTTCAGCGCGGCCACTTTGGCGTATCCGGCGATGGCGCCGTGTACGTCGTTGGTGTGGAGGATGACGATTTGGCCCTCCATGGGCTTGGCCGCTTCCTCCGCGCTGGCGGTGACGGTCAGGGAGAACATCATCACAAGCGCCAGCAGCAGGGACAGGAACTTCTTAGTCTGCATTCTGTTACCTCCTCTTTGTTCTCGGGCCCAGGCCCGTTTCCTGACAACCATTATAGCACACTTTTTCCAAATAGAAAGTGGAAAGTTTCCCGGCGGGGAAATTTTTTCCGGCCCCGGTCCCCGGCGGGAGAGGAGTTGAAAACCCCCATGACTCCTGCTATACTGTTCCTACAGAATACTTTAGGAACGGAGGAACACCAAATGCGCACATTGTTCAAAGGCGGCAGCGTCGCCACCGGCAAGGGCGTCCACCGGGCCGACCTGCTGGTGGAGGGCGAAAAGGTCCTCTCCCTGGGCCGGGGACTCAAGGACGGCGCCGACCGGATCATCGACGTGTCCGGCTGCGTCCTCTTTCCCGGCTTTATCGACGCCCACACCCACTTCGACCTGGAGGTCGCCGGCACCGTCACCGCCGACGGCTTCGCCTCCGGCAGCCGGGCCGCCCTCCGGGGGGGCACCACCACCGTCATCGATTTCGCCTGCCCCGACAAGGGGGAGTCCCTGGCCTCCGGCCTGGAGCGCTGGCGGAAAAAGGCCGGGGGGAAGACCTTCTGCGACTACGGCTTTCACATGACCATCGACGACTGGAACGAAAGCATCCGGGCCGAGCTGCCCGAGATGTTTTACCAGGGCATCTCCTCCTTCAAAATGTACATGACCTACCCCGCCATGCTGCTGGAAGACCGGGACCTCTACGCCGCTCTGAAGGAGCTGAAGGCCCTGGGGGGAATCTGCGGCGTCCACTGCGAGAACGCCGGGGTCATTGACGCCCTCATCGCCGGGAAAAAGGCGGCGGGCGAGCTGTCCCCCGCCAGCCACCCCCTGACCCGGCCGCCCTATCTGGAGGCGGAGGCCGTGTCCCGGCTCCTCCGCGTCGCCCAGGCGGCCCAGGCCCCGGTGATCATCGTCCACCTCACCAACGGGGAGGCCCTGGAGGAGGTCCGGCGGGCCCGGAAGCGGGGCCAGACGGTCTACGTGGAAACCTGCCCCCAGTACCTGACCCTGGACGAGAGTTTGTACTTCCAGGAGGACTTTTCCGCCGCCGCCCGGTACGTCTGCGCCCCGCCCCTGCGGGAGAAGCGGGAAGCGGACGTCCTCTGGAAAGCCCTGCGGCACGGGGAAATTCAGACGGTGTCCACGGACCACTGCTCCTTCACCCTGGAGCAGAAGGACATGGGCCGGGAAGACTTCACGAAGATTCCCGGCGGCCTCCCCGGCGTGGAGACCCGGGGCGAGCTGCTGTGGTCCTGCGGCGTGGCGAAGCGGAAGCTCAGCGCGGCCCAGATGTGCCGCGTCCTCAGCGAGAACCCCGCCAGGCTCTACGGCCTCTTCCCCAGAAAGGGGACCCTCCAGCCGGGGTCCGACGCGGACATTGTGGTCTACGACCCCAGCGGCGGCCACGTTATCCGGGCGGAGGACTGCGAGTCCGCCGCTGGGTACAGCCCCTACGAGGGCTTCGCCACCGACGGAGGCGTCCGGCAGGTCTGGCTCCGGGGACGGCTGGCGGTGGAGAACGGGAACGTGCTGTTTTCCCAGGCCGAGGGGAAGTATATGGCGCGGGGGAAGTGTATGCTGTAAGCGCCTATTGAGAGGCAAACCGCGCGGAGGACGGGCCGCCGAGGGCGGCGGCCCCTACACGGTGCCTTATCAGGAGACGGACCGCCCGGGGAAACGGGCCGCCGAGGGCGGCGGCCCCTACACGGTGCCTTATCAGGAGACGGATCGCCCGGGGAAACGGGCCGCCGAGGGCGGCGGCCCCTACACGGTGCCTTATCAGGAGACGGACCGTAGGGGCGGCCCCCCTGGGCCGCCCGGCTTCCGGGACCTCCAACACTGTCAGAAAACGTAAAACCCCGGCGGACCATCCTCAAGGCCCGCCGGGGTTTCAATTTCTCAGGAAAGAGGCTCCTGGCTGAACATCACCGTCAAAGCGTACACATGCTCATAGCCCAGCTTCTCATACTCCTCCGGCTGAAAGAAGTAATCTGTGAAATAGGAGACGACCTCGTTTTTCGTGGTATGGATCTGGATAGCCAGGGGAATCTCCTTGCCATAGACGATCTCCGTCCGGTTGGAAAGGAAGGATGTTGTCCGGCCCATGCCCTCGGGGTCGTCGATCTCCTCCGGGGAGCCGTACTTCACCGCTGTGAAATCCTTCCCAAACTGCACGGCCTCCCGATACTCGCCCCGGAGGTCCTCAAAGCCGAAGGCCATGCGGCCCTTTTTCTCTCCCTCTTTCAGGGACATGCCCCCGCCGCCGGTGACGAGCTCCCATTTACCGTCCTCCAGCACATAGGTGTTGACGCGGACGGTTTTCGCCGTCCCGTCCAGCACCACGTCAAAAAGGTGCTGGTCCGTGTCCGCCCCCAGGAGCTTGGCCACGGCCTCCTCCTTCTCGTCCAGCTTCGCCGGCTCAATGTACATAGAGGGCGCGGCCTCGGCGGAGCAGCCCGCCAGCAGGGCCAGCAGAGCAATCAGCGCAAAGAACTTTTTCATTTCATTCTCCTCCAACCTCGAACATTTGTTTCACGTGAAACAATTTCCGTTACTCTCCCCATTGAACGTCTATCACCGTGCCGTTCTGGAACTCCACAGTTTCGCTCTTCATGATATAGTCCGTCTTCCCGATGCGGACCTCCTGCTCCCCTACCTTGGTGGTCATGACCTCCTCCTTGGGGACCGTGGCGGTGCAGGTGAAGTACAGATTCACATGGTCCGGGTCCTCGTGCCATTCCCCGTCGGGCCCCAGCTCCAGCCAGGGGGTGGCCTCCACGGACTCGATGCGCCCGTTCAGCCGGGCCCCGGAGGCCATGAGGGGAGAGGGCAGGTTTTCCTTTGAATTCTCGTACAGCTCCGCGGCCACGTTCTGCACCCGGACCACATAGGTGATCTCCATGGTGGGCACCTCGATGGTCCCGCCCCGGTTCAGGACGCGGACCGCCCCGTAGACCACCACGGCCAGAATCAGCGCCACGGCGAGAATATCGATGATGTTGAACTTTCCAATCCTGAACGCTTTCTTTTCTTCCATTGCTTGACCTCCGTAACGGGCCGCGGCCCGTCTTCTTTCGTGATTGATGGAGCCTGTTGTAGACAAGGCCCGGAAAGTATTGTATAATACTTTTCACAAAATCACAAGGGGATTTTTCACATGAAAGTCATCCATCTTATCAGCGGCGGGGACTCCGGCGGGGCCAAGACCCACGTCCTCAGCCTGCTGAAGCACCTGAACGAGACCATCACCGCCCAGCTGGTCTGCTTCCGGGACGGCCCCTTTGCCGGCGAGGCCCGGTCCCTGGGCATCCCAACCAAAATTATGGGCGGCAACCACATCTTCAAAATACGCCGGGCCCTGGCGGACTATATCCGCCGGGAGGGCTTCCAGCTTATCCACTGCCACGGGGCCCGGGCCAACATGATCGGGGCCCTCCTCCGGGGGGTGACGGGCCTGCCGGTGGTCACTACCATCCACAGCGACTACAAAATCGACTACATGGGCCGCCCCCTGGCCCGGTGTACCTTCGGCGTCATCAACACCTGGGCCCTCCGGCGGCTGGATTACCGGATCGGCGTCTCCGACGCCATGGTGGACCTGCTCATCCGGCGGGGCTTTCCGGCGGACCGGTTCTACGCCATCTACAACGGCATCGACTTCACCCCCGCCCCCGACCAGGGGGACCGGCTGCCCTACCTCCGCTCCCTGGGGGCGGACGTGGACGAGAATTCCGTCGTGGTGGGCATCGCCGCCCGGCTGAACCCCGTCAAGGACATGTCCACGCTCATCCGGGGCTTTGCCGAGGCGTATAAATCCTGCGATAAATTACGATTAGTAATCGCCGGAGACGGAGAGGAGCGGGAAAAGCTGGGCGCTCTGGCCAGGGAACTGGGGGTGGAGCGCCGCGTGACCTTCGCCGGGTGGATCAGCGGGGGCATGGACCGGTTTTACAGCGCGCTGGATATCAACGTGCTGACCAGTTTGTCGGAGACCTTTTCCTACGCCCTCACCGAGGGGGCCCGGTTCCACCTGGCCACCGTCTCCACCGCCGTGGGGGGCATTCCCTACCTCATCGACCAGGGGGTCAACGGCTACCTCTTTGAACCCAGGGACTGGCAGACACTGGGGAAACGCCTGGCGGACCTGGGGAACGACCCGGCCCTCCGCCGCCGCCTGGGGGAGAAGCTCTTTGAGAAAGCGTCCTCCCAGTTCTCCATCGGGAAGACCGTGGAGACTCAGCTCTATATTTACGGGGAGATTCTCCGCCGCCACGCCCGGCCAAAGCGGGACCGGGACGGGGCGGTCATCTGCGGGGCCTACGGCCGGGGGAACGCCGGGGACGACGCCATCCTGGAGGCCATCCTGGGGGAGATGCGGTCCATCGACCCCGACATGCCCGTGACGGTCATCTCCAAGGACCCCAAGAGTACCCGCCTCAGCTACCGGGTCCGCTCCGTCAGCAGGATGGACCTGCCCGGCTGGCTGGGGGCCATGAAGCGGGCCAGGCTCTATATCAACGGCGGCGGCAGCCTGATTCAGGACGTGACCTCCCGCCGGTCGTTGTGGTTCTACCTCATGAACATCCGGGCGGCCAAGTGGGCGGGCTGCGGCGTGCAGATGTACGGCTGCGGCATCGGGCCTGTCACACGGGAGAACCACCGGAAGCTGGCGGCCAAGGTGCTGAGCCGGAACGCGGACGTGATTACCCTCCGGGAGCCGGACTCCCTGGAGGAGCTGAAATCCATGGGGGTGGAGGGGCCGGAGATCAAGCTGACGGCGGACCCGGCCCTGACCCTGTCCCCGTCGGCGGCGGAGAAGACGGACAGCGTCCTCCTCCGGGCGGGGGTCCCGCCCCAGGGAGAGCGGTTCATCTGCTTCGCCCTGCGCCCCTGGCCGGGGTTCCAGGAGAAGGCCCCCGTCTTCGGCGCAGCGGCCCGGTACGCCTGGAAACAGTACGGCCTGACGCCCGTCTTCACGGCGGTGGAGAAGGGCCAGGACCCCGCCGCCGCACGGGAGGCGGCCCGGTTCCTGGAGGACGCGCCCCACTACTTTCTGGACGACGCCGGGGCCGCCGGGACTATCATCGGAGCGCTGTCCCGGATGGAAATCGTGGTGTCCATGCGGCTCCACGCTCTGATTTTCGCCGCCGGGCAGGGGATTCCCCTGGCGGGGGTGGTGTACGACCCCAAGGTGTCCTCCTTCCTGCGGTATATCGGGCAGGAAAACTTTACGGATTTGGAGGCCCTGACGGAGGAGAACCTGAAGGCCATGATTGACAAAGCCGCCGCCCAGGCCGGGAATAAGGAGGCCCAGGCGGAGGCGGTCCGCCGCCTGCGGGACCTGGAACGGGGGAATGTCGACGCTGCCAGGCGGCTGCTGGGGGAGAGCGGAGAGTGAAGAGTGGAGATAAGGGGGCTTTTGGCTTGTGCGGCTTACTTTGGAGCGCAGATTTCCCGCTGGGCGGCGATGGTCTCCAGGGTGTCGCCCAGCTGGGTCAGGATCGCCCCTACCAGGCCAAGCTCTTCGTTGTTCAATTGACCCGCGACGGCCACCGCCAGGGAGTTTACCGTGGTGGTCAGGGCCAGGGGGTCGCAGTTGGGATTCATCATATTTATCACCAGTTACAGACTATGAGGGAAGCCGCCGGAGGGTGCTTTCTCTTCCCCCTGTAAGGGGGACCTTTACTCGCCCTGACGGGGGAAGAGATAACCCCCTCAGGCAAAGCCTGAACCATTGCAAATATTACATATTATTTGAGGAGGAACCCACCATGACCTATCAGGAAGTCCTGGAAAAAGCCCGCCCCGCCATGGGGCCCTACTGCAAATCCTGCCCCACCTGCAACGGCCTGGGGTGCCGGAACGCCATCCCCGGCCCCGGGGCCAAGGGCATCGGCACCGGCTTCATCCGCAACTACCAGAAATGGCAGGAGCTCTGCGTCAACATGGACACCATCTGCGAGAACCGCCCTGTGGACGCCTCCCTCACCCTCTTCGGCCAGAGGCTGGACCTGCCCGTCTTCGCCGCCCCCGTGGGGGCCATGCAGCTCCACTACGGGGACAAGTATGACGACCTGGCCTACAACGATATTCTGGTGGCCGCCTGCGCGGAGGCCGGGATCACCGCTTTCACCGGCGACGGCACCAACCCCGCCGTCATGGAGGCCGCCGCCGAGGCCCTGAAAAAGCAGAACGGCCGGGGCGTGCCCACCATCAAGCCCTGGAACATCGAGACCATCCGGGAAAAGCTGGCCCTGGTGCTGGCCGCCAAGCCCTTCGCCGTGGCCATGGACATCGACGCGGCGGGCCTGCCCTTCCTCAAGAACCTCCAGCCCCCGGCGGGCAGCAAGACCGTGGCGGAACTGAAAGAGATCGTCGCCATGCTGGAGGGCACTCCCTTCATTCTCAAGGGCATCATGACCGTCCGGGGGGCCGAGAAGGCTCTGGAGGCGGGGGCCTCCGCCATCGTGGTCAGCAACCACGGGGGGCGGGTGCTGGACCAGTGTCCCGCCACCGCTGAGGTGCTCCCCGCCATCGCGGACGCCGTGGGCGGGAGGATGAAAATTCTGGTGGACGGCGGCATCCGCTCCGGCCTGGACGTGTTCAAGGCCCTGGCCCTGGGGGCGGACGCGGTGCTCATCGGACGGCCCTTCGTCAACATGGTCTACGGCGGCGGCGCCGAGGGCGTGCGGGTCTACGTGGACAAGCTGAAAGCCGAGCTGGCCGACGCCATGGCCATGTGCGGGGCCCACTCTTTGGCGGAGATTCGCCGGGATATGATTTTCGGGTACTGAGCAGGGCTTGACACCGGCGGGACTTGGCAGGTATAAGAAAGCCGTGAGGTGATGAAAATGCTGGACGAAAAGGATTTACAGGCAACCGCCCAATTGGTGGATACCAGGCTTGATACCGCCGTAAAACAACTCGAAAACAAAATAGAGCAAAGCACCCGAGATACGGAATCCCGTATGCTGACCGCAATCCAGGAGAGCGCAAGTGATACGGAATCCCGTATACTGGCCTGCATTGAGGCGGACGTTATGCCGAAGTTCGGCATTCTGGCCGGCGGACACCAGGTTCTTCGCGAAGCCTTGGCCCCCAAGGACCGGGCAGAGGCTCTGGAGGATGAAGCCGCTTTTATGAAGCAGGTCGTCAAAGCCCTGGCCCGAGATGTCAACGAGCTGAAAAAGGCTCAGTAACCATACATACCGCATAACCAAAGGCGGCGTCCTACGGGACGCCGCCTTTTTCCTATTCCGCCAATTCCCCCCGCTCCAGGGCGTCCAGCTCCCGCAGGACGCGCAGCTGGATGGGCACCGCGCAGACGATGGTCAGCAGGTCTGACACCGACTGGGTCATCTCCACCCCCAGGAGGCCCAGGGCGTGGGACAGGATATACACCAGGGGGATGAAGAAGATCCCCTGCCGGGACATGGCCAGGAAGGTGGCCCCGGCGGTTTTCCCGATGGTCTGGAGCATCATGTTGCTCATGACAATCCACCCGGAGAGACACAGCGTCGCACACTGGAAGCGCAGGGCCATAGACCCGATCCGGATGACCTCCGGGTCGTCCCGGAACAGGGCGATGAGCTGGGGGGCGAAGAAGGCCCCCAGGGCCCCCACCGCCGTCAGAAACAGCGTGGCGCTCTTCACGCAGAACCAGAAGCCCTCCCGCACCCGGTGGTAGAGCTTCGCGCCGTAGTTGAAGCCGCACACGGGCTGGAAGCCCTGGCCGAAGCCGATCATGGCGGAGGCGCTGAACATCATGATCCGCTGGACCACGCCCATGGCGGCAATGGCCGCGTCGCCGTAGGGCCCGGCGGCCCGGTTCAGGCAGATAGCCGCCACGCTGGCCAGGCCCTGCCGGGCCAGGGAGGGCAGGCCGCCCCGGACAATCTGAATATAATACAGCGGCTCCAGCTGGAGGCCGGACAGGCGGGGGAAGAGGTTCCCGCCCTTTGCGCAGCCCGCCAGCAGCAGGCAGAAGCTGACAAACTGGCTGATGATGGTGGCCCAGGCGGCCCCGGCCACGCCCAGATTGAAGGTGAAGATCAGCAGGGGGTCCAGGGCGATGTTCAGCACCGCGCCGCTGGCGATGCCCACCATGGCATAGGCCGCCGAGCCCTGGTAGCGCAGCTGGTTGTTCAGCACCAGGGAGGAGGTCATCCAGGGGGCCCCGAAGAGAATCACCCGGAGGTACGCCTTCGTATAGGGCAGGATGGTGACGGTGGAGCCCAGGCCCATGGCCAGGGGCTCCAGGAAGATCTGCCCCAGGACGCACATCAGCACCCCCGCCGCCAGGGCGGAGTAAAAGCCCGTGGAGGTCATGTATCCCGCCGTCTCATAGTTCTGCTTCCCCAGCTCCCGGGAGATGAAGTTGCCGCTGCCGTGGCCGAAGAAAAAGCCCACGGCCTGGATAATCGCCATCATGGAGAAGACCACGCCCACGGCCCCGGTGGCGCTGTTGCTTTTCAGCATGCCCACGAAAAAGGTGTCCGCCATGTTGTAAAAGGAGGTCACCAGCATGCTGATGATGCAGGGCAGGGCCAGGCGGCAGATGAGGCGGCTGACCGGGGTCTCCGTCATCTCGTGAAACTTTTTCTCCTGCTTTCCGTCCATTTTCCCGTCCATAGGTTCCTACGCTCCCTCTCTCTTTTCAGTCGTTATGACCAGTATAACACAGCCCGTCCAAAAGCGTAAGCGGATTTTTCAGAACCTGTATTCAACGGTTATGAATACAGGTTCTCAACACGGAGGCCCCCGCCGCATAGAATGGAGCAGGTACCCGAGCCCGGGACCAATTTCCAGGAAACGAGGGATTCCTTTGCGTATCAATGAAGCCTATGAGCACGAGACCATTCTCCCCCGCCAGGGAGAGGAGGGCTGCAATAAAATCGTTACACAGTGCGTCGACGTAACCGCCCCGGTGACCCTGATTCCCACCGCGTCCCTGGGGACCGTGACGGTGGCCTGCCAGGGGACGCCCCAGGTCAACTGCGTCACCGACCCCTGCGGAACCTCCAGCACCATCACCGTCACCCAGCAGATCTGCGTCACCATGCCCGTGCGCTACGGGGTCACCATGAACTCCGGCGACCCCACCATCTCCTGCGCCGGCGACGGCCCCTGCGTCCCCTGCGGCTGCAAGAACTGAACCGAAGAAAAGAGCCCGGCCGTTTTCACGGCCGGGCTCTTTTTTTACTGCTCCGCCAGGAGCTGCAGGCCCTCCAGGTAGCCCTGGAGGCCGTGGCCCCGGATGCTGCCGACGCACGCCTCCCGGATGTAGGACACCCGGCGGTACTCCTCCCGCTTGTCCGGGTCGGAGATGTGGACCTCCACCGTGGGAATTCCCACGGACTTCACCGCGTCCAGCAGGGCGATGCTGGTGTGGGTGTAGGCCCCTGGGTTAATCAGGATGCCGTCCACCTTGTCGAAGTACGCCTGCTGGATGGCGTCCACCAGGTCCCCCTCGTGGTTGGACTGGAAGAAGGAGACGGATACCCCCAGGCGTTCCGCCTCGGCGGTGATCAGGTTCTCCAGGTCCACGTAGTCCGTGTTGCCGTAAATTTCCGGCTGGCGGATGCCCAGCAGGTTCATGTTGGGCCCGTTGATTACCAGGATGTTTTTCTTCTTTTCGTTCATAAAATCCCTCCAGATTTCCCCGGCGGCATCCTCCGCGCCGCCGTCGTTCCAGACCGCCGTGTCGGACGCCAGGTCGTACAGCGGCCCCCGGACCTTCTCCATCTCCTCCAGCTTCCCGGCCTGGGAGAGGGGGCGGCCCTCGGTGGGCAGGTCCTCCAGCCTCCGCCGGAGGTAGTACACCCGCCCCGTGCGGCGCATGGCGGCCCGGTTCTCGGACCAGAGGACGGTCCCGCCGCCGGTGGCCACCACCTGGCCGCTCCTGGCGCAGACCTCCTCCAGGGCCTGGTGCTCCAGGGCCCGGAAGGCCCCCTCGCCCTCCTGGGCGAAGATGTCCGGGATGGGCTTTCCCGCCCGCTTGACGATCTCCTCGTCCAGGTCCACGAAGGGCTTGCCGGAGAGCCTGGCCAGTTCCCGGCCCACGGTGGTCTTGCCGCTGCCGGGCATGCCCACCAGGACAATGTTGGTCATGTCCCGCCGGAGGGAGGCGATGATGCGCTCCATCTCCCCGTCGGGGATGGCCTTGTCAAAAAACAGCTCCTCCGCCCGCTTGGCCTGGGCCGCCAGCATGGACAGGCCCCCGGTGCGGCGAAGTATCCGCCCGCCGGACTCGGACGTGCCCCTGGGCGTCCAGAGCCAGTGGCCGATTTCCTCCGCCTGCAAGAGCAGGTTCGTCCGGCGGGGGTTGTAGATGACATCCGCCACCGCCGTCAGGCTGGGCAGGAGGCGCAGGTCCAGGGGAGCCCCCTCCATATGGGGCCACATGCCCACGGGGGTGGCGTTCACCAGCACCTCCGCGCCGGCGTGGCGCTCGGGGAGGTTCTCGTAGTTGTCCTCCCCCGTCCGGGAGACCACCACCACCTGCCGGGCCTTTTCCATTCTCGCCGCCGCCTGGGCGGTGAGAGAGGCCCCGCCGCTGCCCAGGATGACCACCTTTTTCCCCTTGAGGGAGATGCCCGCCCGGCGGAGCATGTAGAGGAAGCCGTCGATGTCCGTGTTGTACCCGATCAGCTTCCCATCCCGGCGGACCAGGGTGTTGACGCTGCCGATGGACGCCGCGGCCGGGTCGATTTCGTCGCAGTACCGCATGACCTCCCGCTTGTAGGGGATGGTGACGTTGAGCCCGCCGATGTCCTCCCGCTTGAGGAAGCTCTCCAGGTCCTCCGGCTCCAGCTCGATGAGGCGGTAGCCCTCGCAGCCCAGGGCCTTGTGTATGGGGGCGGACCAGCTGTGTCCCAGGGTCCGGCCCAGGAGTCCATAGATCTTTTCCATGGCCTCACACTTCCGCGTAGTTCCCCAGGAAGTGGAACTGGGCGCAGCCGCGCTCCATCTCCTCCAGCACGGCCAGGATGTTGGGGTCCCGCAGGTCCGCCTCCATCTCGATGAGGTAGATGAACTCAAAGTCGCTGCCGCTGACGGGGCAGGACTCCAGCTTCGTCATATTCACCCCCACGGGCGCCAGCTTGGAAAGGGTCTCGCAGAGGGCGCCGGGCCGGTTCGCGAAGGTGATGATGAGGCTGACCCGGTTGGCCCCGGCGTAGATGACCGGGTCCTTGGCCACGCAGATAAAGCGGGTGTAGTTATTGTCGCTGTTTTGAATCCTGTCGCCGATACATTCCAGGCCGTACAGCGCCGCGCAGGCGTGGGAGGAGATGGCGGCGGCGCGGCGGTTCCCGGCCTCGGCCACCAGCTTGGCGGCCGAGGCGGTGTTGCCGCAGGGGATGACCTTGACCCCCTTGAGCCCGTCCAGGAAGCGGCTGCACTGACCGATGGCCTGCTGGTGGGAGTAAATTTCCGTCACGTCCTCCAGCCTCACCCCCGGCAGGGCCAGCAGCTCGTGGCGGATGCAGAGGCGGGTGGAGCGGACAATGGAAAGGCTGTGTTCCTGCAAAAGCTCGTATACAGCCCGGACGGAGCCGTTGGAGCTGTTCTCAATGGGCAGCACGCCGAACTTGCAGAAGCCCGCCTCCACGGCGGAGACCACCGCGTCGAAGGTCTTGACATACATGATGTTTCCTCTGGGAAAAAGGCGGTCGCAGGCCGCCTGGGAGTTGCTCCCCTCAACGCCCTGGCAGGCCACCAGGCCCGTCTGAGGGAACAGCTGGTTCCCGTTTTCCAGAGAGGCCCGGACCTGGGCCCCGACTCTGGTAGGCGCGTCGATGAGTTCCGCCTGCCGGGACCGGGCCAGTTCAAAAAGGGTGGAGAACAGGTGGTAGGCGTAGCGCTCCTGGTCCCCGGCGGCGGCGGTCACCCTGGCCAGGACGGCCCGTTCCCGCTCCTTGTTCAAAATGGGGAGGTGGTGCTCGTTCTTATAGGCGCCCACCTCCTCCGCCAGGTCCATGCGCTCCAGGAAGAGCTTTAACATCTGGTCGTCCACCGCGTCGATCTTGGCGCGGACATCAGAAAGTTCCATGATTACCCTCCATTAACATATCCAGAAGTACGGCGGCCGTCACCGCCTCCACCACCGGCACCGCCCGGTGAGCCACGCAGGGGTCGTGCCGCCCCTGTACGGTCAGTTCCGCGTTCTCCAGCCGGGAGAGGCTGACGGTCTCCTGCCGCCGCCCGATGGAGGGCGTGGGCTTGAAGGCCGCCCGGAGGACCAGGGGCATGCCCGTGGTAATGCCCCCCAGGACGCCCCCGGCGTGGTTGCTGGCCGTGCGGACCTCGCCGCCCTCCGCCCGGAAGGCGTCGTTGTTCTCCGAGCCCCGGAGTCCCGCGCCCCGGAAGCCCTCGCCGAACTCCACGCCCTTCACGGCGGGAATCCCGAAGAGGGCGGCGGCCAGCCGGTTCTCCACGCCGTCGAACATGGGGTCCCCCAGTCCGGGCGGCAGGCCGATGGCGGCGCACTCCACCACGCCCCCCACGCTGTCCAGGCCGTTCTTCGCCGCCAGGATGGCGGTCTGCATCCGCTCTCCCGCCTCGCCGTCCAGGACGGGGAAGGGCTTGGCGGCTACCTCCTCAAAGAGCTCCGCCGTGGGCAGCAGGGGAAAGCGCCGGTCGGGTATCCCCGCCACGGCGGACAGGTGGGCCCCCACGAAAACCCCCCGCCGGGCCAGAAGCTGCTTGGCGATGCCTCCCGCCACGCAGAGGGGGGCCGTCAGGCGGCCCGAGAAGTGCCCGCCGCCCCGCATGTCGGCTTTCCCGCCCCACTTGGCCCAGGCGGTGAAGTCCGCGTGGCCGGGCCGGGGCTTGTCCAGGAGCCCGCCGTAGTCCCTGGAGCGCTGGTCGGCGTTGGGGATGACGGCGCACAGCGGCGCGCCGCAGGTTCTGCCCTCCTCCAGGCCGGAGAGGAACTCCGGGATGTCCGTCTCCTTCCGGGCGGTGGAAAGGCCGTCCTTACCGGGCCTCCGGCGGTCCAGGAAGCGCTGGAGGGCCTCCAGGTCGATCTCCTCCCCGGCGGGGAGGCCGTCCACCACCACGCCGACGGCCCGGCCATGGGACTGGCCGAAGACGCTGATTTTCAAAATCCTTCCAAACTCAGAGGACATGGACCGCACCTCCCAACGCTTCGTAATCCCGCCAGAAATTGGGGTAGGACTTTTTCACCGCCTCCGCCCCCCGGATGGTGACGCTTCCCTGACAGCGGGTGGCCGCCACGGCGGCGGCCATGACGATGCGGTGGTCGTTGGCCCCGTCCACCGTGCCGCCGGGGAGGGTGGAGACGCCGTAGACCGTCAAGCCGTCCTCCTCCTCGCTGACCGCGCCCCCCAGGGCTTTCAGCATCCGGGCCACGGTGGCCAGCCGGTCGCTCTCCTTCAGGCGGAGGCGGGCGGCGTTTGTAAAGTGGGTGGTGCCCCGCCGGACGGCGGCCATCACCGCCAGGGGGGGCAGCAGGTCCGGGCAGTCGGAGAGGTCGATCTTCACCTCCCCGGTGAGGGCCAGCTTTTTGGCATGCTTCACCACCGCCGCGTCCCCCTGGGCGGACTGGCCCTTGAGGCCCCGGAGGCGCAGGTTGCCGCCCAGGGCAATGGCGGCGTACCAGAAGGCCGCCTGGGACCAGTCGGCCTCCACGGTCTCCTCGAAGGGCGTATAGACCCCCGGCTCGATGCCGAAGCCGTTGAGGGCCGGGGACCAGCGCACCTGAACGCCCGCCCGGGCCAGCACGCCCATGGTCATGGACACGTAGGAGGCGGACTCCAGCTTCGTGGTGCTGACCACCACGCTGGGCCCGTCCAGCAGGGGCAGGGCCATGAGGAGCCCGGTAAAGAACTGGCTGGACACGTTCCCCGGCAGGCGGTACTCGCCGGGCCACAGGTTCCCCTCCAGGGTGAGGACGCCGTCCTCCAGATGGCGGGAGACGCCCTGGCCGTCAAAAATCTGAAAATAGGGCTCCAGGGGCCGCTCCATCAGCCGCCCCCGGCCCGTGAACACCCCGCCCCCCTCCAGGGCCAAAGCCAGGGGAATCAGGAAGCGCAGGGTGGACCCGGACTCGCCGCAGTCCAGACGGGGGAGGTCCCTCCGGTCCCGCTCTCTGTTGATGCAGCCCCAGACCTTGAGGGTGCTCTCGTCCTGCCACTCCCACCGGCAGCGGAACTCGGACATGCAGCGGAGGGTGGCCTCCACGTCCTCGGAGAGGGCCACGTTCTTGATGGTGCTGACCCCCGCCGCCAGGGCGGCGGCAATGACGTACCGGTGAGCCAGGGATTTACTGGGGGGCGGCGTCACCACGCCGGACAGCCGCCGGGGGCTGATTCTAACGTCCATCTACGCCTCCCATCCCGTCCCGATGACGAACAGCAGTTCCGACACCGGGATGTTCATCAATTCGCAATGGCCGATCTCCTTGGGGACCACGATGGTGATGGCGTCCCCGGACCGCTTCTTGTCCGCCAGGGCCGCCTCCGCCAGGGCCTCGGGGGCGTATTCCGTGGAGACGGGCAGGCCCGTGAGCCTCAACGTGGAGCAGATGCGCTCCGCGTCGTTCTGCCGGAGGCCCTCCGGGGACATCCAGCCCAGCCGGGCCGAGGCACGGGCCATAATGGCCAGTCCCGCCGCCACGGCGTGGCCGTGGGGGATGGCGTAGCCGCTGCATTTCTCAATAGCGTGGCCCACGGTGTGGCCCAGGTTCAGGAGCTTCCGCTCTCCCTGTTCCTTCTCGTCCCGCTCCACAACGCCGGCCTTGTAGGCCACGCACCGGGCAATCACCTCCGCCGGGTCTGCCTCCAGCGTTCCGCCCTCAAACAGGGCAAACAGGCTCTCGTCGCACAGCACCCCGGTCTTGACGGCCTCCGCCGCCCCGCCGGCGAAAACCTCGGGCGGCAGAGTCCGCAAGCAGTCCGTGTCGCACAGCACGGCGGCGGGCTGGAGGAAGGCCCCGGCCAGGTTTTTCCCGGCCTTTAAGTCAATGGCGGTCTTGCCCCCCACGGAGGAGTCCACGGCGGACAGCAGGGTGGTGGGCAGCTGCACACAGCGAATCCCCCGGAGGTAGCAGGCGGCGGCAAAGCCCGCCATGTCTCCCACGACCCCGCCTCCCAGGGCGATGAGGCAGTCGGTCCGGGTCAGGCGCTCCTTTGCCAGGAACTCCAGGATGTCCGACAGGGTGGAGAGGTTCTTGCTTCCCTCCCCGGCGGGGAACGCAAAGGCGGCGGCGGCGTACCCCGCCGCTTTCAGGCTCTCGGTGACGGTCTCCAGGTACAGCGGCCCCACGATGGAATCCGTAATCACCGCCGCCCGGCAGGGGGGGACGGCGCTCCTCAGCATCTGGCCGCACTTCTTCAAAAGGCCGGGGCCGATGGTGACGGCGTAGGCCGGGTTTGTGTTGACAGGAATCGTTTGCATGGGCGTTCCTCCTTCTTAGCTTCCCCCGGCGGTGGCCTTCCGCTCCCGGCCCTCTTTCAGCAGGGCCCGGACCCGCTCGGCGTCGCCGGATTTCAGGGCGTCGGAATAGGCGGTGAGATTCCCGATGAGGATGTCCAGCTCCTTCACCAGGTAGTCCGCGTCGTCCAGAAACAGCTCGGTCCACATGTTCTCGTCCAGCCGGGCCACCCGGGTCATGTCCTGGAAGCTGCCGGCGGAGAAGCCCCGGCGGCGCTGGGCCTCGGGGGACTTCACGTAGGCGCTGGAGGTGATGTGCGCCAGCTGGGAGGTAAAGGCGATGATGCGGTCGTGCTCCTCCGGGTCCGAGAAGGTGAGCCCGGCAAAGCCGATGTCCAGAAAGAAGACCTTCAAGGTCTCCAGCAGGTGCATGTCCGTCCGCTCGTCCGGGGTGAGAATCATGGAGGCCCCCGCATACAGGTCCTCGCTGGAGGCGGTAAAGCCCCCCCGTTCCCGGCCCGCCATGGGGTGCCCGCCGATGTAGGCGAAGCCGTGTTCCTGGGCCACGGGCGTCAGGGCCTCCACCACCACCCGCTTCACGCCGCACAGGTCCACCAGAATGGCGGACTTGGCGATCCGGTCCGCGTGGTCCCTCACCCAGCGCACCGCCGCGCCGGGGCAGATGGCCACCAGAATCAAATCGCACTGGGGCAGGTTCTCCTCCGTCAGCGGGGCGTCAATGGCCCCGCTCATCCTGGCCAGGGCCATGGTCTCCTGGTCCAGATCGGTCCCGAAGACGGTGTGGGCCGTCCGGGCCTTGACGCTCTTGGCCATGGAGCCCCCGATGAGGCCCAGGCCCACGATTCCAACGTTCATAAACCAATTCTCCTAGTTGTGGCTTTGTAGGGGCGGGGCTCTGTCCCCGCCCGTTTCTCTCAGTCCTGATCCAAGCCCTTTATGAACGCGTGGAGCTTGAGGAGCTTCCGCGCCAGGGGGTCGAAGACGTCCGGCTTCAGGGACTGGGGCCCGTCGCACAGGGCGTGGGCCGGGTCGTTGTGGA
>CAJUJW010000004.1 GCA_910586735.1 uncultured Oscillibacter sp.
GGGTCATGCCCTTGGGCAGGAAGAAGGGGAAGCCGGGGCCCTCGTCCCGGAGCATGAACAGGCCCAGCTCCTTGCCCAGCTTCCGGTGGTCCCGCTTCTTGGCCTCCTCAATGCGCTTGAGGTAGGCGTCCAGCTCGTCCTTCTTGGGGAAGGCGATGCCGTAGATCCGCTGGAGGGTCTCCCGGTTGGAATCCCCCCGCCAATAGGCGGCGTTGCAGGCGGTGAGCTTCAAGGCGTTTCCCTTTACACGCCCTGTGGAATCCAGGTGCGGGCCGGCGCAGAGGTCGGTAAACTCCCCCTGCTTGTAAAAGCTGATGGCGGCGTCCTCGGGGAGGTCGTTGATGAGCTCCACCTTGTAGGGCTCGCCCTTTTCCTCCATGAACTTCACGGCCTCTTCCCTGGGCAGCTCAAAGCGCTCCAACTTCAGCTTCTCCTTGCAGATCTTCCGCATCTCGCCCTCGATCTGCTCCATGATCTCCGGGGTGAAGGCGAAGGGGGAGTCCATGTCGTAGTAGAATCCCTCGTCGATGGAGGGGCCGATGGCCAGCTTGACCTCGGGATACAGGCGCTTCACGGCCTGGGCCAGGATGTGGGAGCAGGTGTGCCAGTAGGTTTTGCGGTACGCTTCGTTTTCAAAGGTATACAGATTGCTTTCTTCGGACATGACGATTACCTCCTGTAGGGGCCGGCGGCCCGTTTTTCATGCTTGTCTCCGGGACGGCGAAAACGCCGCCCCCGCAGGGGCGAAAAAATCCCACCCCTGATGAAAGAATCAGGGGTGGGATACAGACGTATTCCACGGTTCCACCCTGCTTGCGGCCCAAAGGCGGGCCGCCGCTCGTGTCCCCTGTAACGGGAGGGCCCGGTCCGGTCGTCCCGGACAGCTCGGGAGTGGTACAGCCGCCGCAGCCCGCGGGGCGCTTTCAGCAAGCGCGCCCCTCTCTGGAGGGGGAAGCGGGCGGTTCTTCTCCGTCGTCGCCAATTTGACAGGGCTACTATATCACCCGGAGGGGGACTTGTCAAGAGGGGTCCGGGGCAAAACAAGGCGGGTATTAACAGCGCAGAAAGCCGCCGCCGCAAAAAGCCGGCCGGTCCCCCCGCCGGCTTTCAGCTCTCTTCTCCGCTCTCCCAATCCCAATCCATAAAGATGCTCTCCGCTTCCCTCTGGCCCTCCTCCAGCCGCCACCTCGCGGCTACGTTGTCTTCTTCATCCAGAAACCTCAGCGTTTCTGTGACGGCGTTAAAAAGCACCGTGTACATTTTCTCATACATGAAGGGTTTCCTCCGTTTTCGTTCTGTAAACCGTAATTCAACTATAAAGCCGAATTATTCATTTGTCAAGCAAGAAGTTTGTTGGTAATGCGTTTATTTATCCTTTTGTTTCCATATGCTAAGGTTACGGAGGGATATCATGGACCTGGATTATTCGGAAATCGGGCGAAGAATCGCCAAGCGGAGAAAACAGCTGAACTTGAAGCAATCCATTGTAGAGGAGCGGGCCGACATCGGCTATAAATATCTCTCCAGCATAGAGAGGGGCTTTTCCATCCCCTCCACAGAAGTCATCATGCGCCTGGCCAAGGCGCTGGACACCACGCCGGACGAGTTTCTGGTGGGCACGTCCCGCGTCCAGGACGAGGAGTGGAAAAACGTCGCGCAGTATCTTCAGACCATGAACCCCAAGCAGCTGGAGACGGCCAGGAGCTTCCTCCGGTGGCTCTCAGAGCAGGACATGTAAAAGCGGCGGGAAAGGGATCAGCCCCTTCCCGCCGCTTTTTCCTTTCTCAGCCCCCGCCAAAAAACAGCCGCACCGCCAGGGCCGACGCGGCGAAGCCCGTCAGGTCCGCCGCCAGGGCGGCGGGAATCGTGTGCCGGGTCTTGGTAATCCCGGCGGAACCGAAGTAGACGGCGATGGTGTAAAAGGTGGTCTCCGTGCTGCCCAGCATCACCGCCGCCACCCGGCCCACGTAGCTGTCCGGCCCGTGGGCGGCCATCAGGTCGCTGGCCACCGCCAGGGCCCCGTTCCCCGACACGGGCCGGACCAGCATCAGCGGCGCGGTCTCCGGCGGGATGCCCAAGAGCTCGAGCACCGGGGCGAAGAGCCCGGACAGCCACTCCATGGCCCCGGATGCCCGGAACATGCTCACCGCCGTCAGCAGTCCCACCAGGGCCGGGATGATGCGCAGGAGCACGGACAGCCCCTCCTCCGCCCCGTGGGTCAGGGCGGCATAGACGTTCACCCGCTTCCCCAGACCATACGCCGCCACCCCCGCCAGCAGTACGGGAATCACCAGAGAGCCGAGGTTCATCGCCGCCCCCTCCCCTGGGAGAGGAGCCAGGCCGCCGTCAGCCCCGCCGCCACCGAGAGAACCGACGCCAGCCACACCGCCGGGAGGATGTCGAAGGGGGTCCCGCACCCCGCCGCCACCCGGACCGAGGCGATGGTGGCCGGGATCAGCTGGATAGACGCGGTGTTCAGCACCACCAGCAGGCACAGCTCGTCGCTGGCCGTGCCCTCGCAGCCCCTGGCCATCCGCCGGGCGGCCCGGATGCCCAAGGGCGTGGCCGCGTTGCCCAGGCCCAGGAGGTTGGCCGACACGTTGGCGGACACCTCCGCCAGAGTCTCCGGGTCCCGGCTGGCCTCCGGCAGCAGCCGCCGCAGCAGGGGCCGGAACAGCCGCGCCAGCCCCGCCGACAATCCGCAGGCGTTCATAATCTCCATGACGCCGCTCCAGAGGCAGAGGACTCCCGCCATGGAGAAGCTCAGCTCAATGGCGGACCGGGCCCCCTCCAGGGCCGCTGCGGACACCGCGTCCAGGTTCCCGGAGAGGAGCCCGAAGATCAAGGACAGCGTCACCATTCCCGTCCAAACCCACGTCATTTCCATATTATTCCTCCCTTTCAGACTTTTTTCGAGAAAAATGTGAATAACTTCTTAAATTTTCCTAGGAAAGAATTGACAAACTCCGACCCTATGTGATAAGGTTACACCACCTGTTGGAAGAAACCGCGGACATCGGGAAAGGAGGAGAGCTATGAAATCGACTGGCATCGTCAGAAAGGTGGATGAGTTGGGCAGGATCGTGCTTCCCATCGAGATGCGGCGCACCCTGGACATTGCTGAACGCGACGCATTGGAAATCTATGTGGAAGGCTCGTCCGTTATACTTAAGAAGTATAAACCCAGCTGCATTTTCTGCGACACCACCAAGGACATTGCACTCTTCAAAGGCAAGAGTGTGTGTCCAAAGTGCATGAGAGAACTGTCCCGCATGAACGCCTCTTAAGGCCGTCCCATCATTGAAGCGGAAAGCTGGAGTAAGCGCCCCAGCGCCCTCTATCGGGCATGCGCCGGTGGAGGCAGCCAAGCCTAACGCATGAAAAGCAACAGGGACTTGCTCCCCGCCGTGGTGGAAGACGGCGGGGGGGAGTCCCAGTAAATTTATGCATAAGCATAAAAAGACGCGGAAGCTGTTCCGCGTCTTTTTCATGTTCAGATATCCAGGGGGCGCTCCTCCCGGCCCCGGCGGGTCAGCAGTGTGGAACGGTCAAAGCCCGCCGCCTGGGCCAGGGCCGCCGCCTGGGCATAGCCGTACACCACGGCGGCGGCGCTGTGGGCGTCGGCGGTGAGAATGATCCGCCCCCCCATGTCCCGCCACTCCCGCAGCAGGAACAGCGCCGGATAGGGGACGCTCCGGTATCCCCGGGACATGGCCCCAGTGTTGATCTCCAGCAGAGTCTCCTTCGGGCCGGCGGCGTGGAGGGCCTCCAGAGCGGCGGCCCGGTAGCCGGGGCCGGCCTCGTCGAAGAAACTGCCGTCCTCATTGAACTTCGTGATGAGGTCAATGTGCCCCAGGATGTCGGGCTTCCGGGCGGCCATCTGCCGGACCTCCTCGTAATACCGCGCCGCCATCTCCCCGGAATCCCCGTGAAACGCCTCCCGGAGGCAGCGGCCCAGGGTCTCCGCGTCCCAGTCCACGGTGCAGTCCACTCCGTCGGGGCCCCGGAGGCGGTGGACGCTGCCGATCCAGTAGTCGAAGCCCTCCGCCGTCACGTCGGCCCGGTTGTCCAGCTCGATGCCCAGTAGCACGTCCATGCGCCCGGCGTACTCCTCCCGGAGTCGGAGGACCTCCGCCCGGTAGGCCGTCATGTCCGCCGGGAGGACGCCGCCCTCGTCCTCGGGAATGGGGGTGTGGCTGTGGCCCGAGGCCCCGAAGGACACGGCCCCGGCCTCATAGGCCGCCCGGGCCATCTCCGCCAGGGTGTTTTTCCCGTCGCACATGGTGGAATGGGTGTGCACAGAGCAGAAGTTTTTCATTGCATCCGCTCCTGCTTCACCTTGTGGTCCACCACGTGGCGCTTCTCCAGCTCACGGGTGATATCCTCCACGGTAATGCCCATTTGGACCATCAGCACCATGACGTGGTAGCACAGGTCGGCGATCTCATAGACCGTCTCCTCCCTGTCCTCCTTCCGTCCGGCGATGATGACCTCGGTACACTCCTCCCCCACCTTCTTGAGGATTTTGTCCAGGCCCTTGTCGAACAGGTAGGTGGTGTAGCTGCCCTCCTTGGGGCTGGTCTTCCGCCCGGCGATGAGCTGGTACAGCCCTTCGTAGCTGAACTTTTTCAGCTCGTCGGAGAGATAAAGCTGGTTGAAAAAGCAGCTCTCCGCCCCGGTGTGGCAGGCGGGCCCGTCCTTGACCACCTCTACCACCAGGGCGTCCTTGTCGCAGTCGGCGGTGATGGACACCACGTGCTGGCGGTTCCCGCTGGTCTCCCCCTTCCGCCAGAGCTCCCGGCGGCTGCGGCTCCAAAAGCAGGTCATCCGCTCGTCAATGGTAATGGCCAGGCTCTCCGCGTTCATGTAGGCCAGGGTCAGGACCTCCTTGGTGTAGTGGTCCTGGACAATGGCGGGAATCAGGCCCCGCTCGTCAAATTTCAACTCCATGGGTGCGCTCCTTTTCTCGTGATCAGTCAAATTTCAGATATTGAGGCGGGACCTCCTCCGTCAGCCACACGCCGTTTTCAGAGAGGAAAAAGGCGCGGCCGTCCCGAGCCATCCGCCCCGCCGCCACCTGGAGCACCACCGGCTTCCCCCGGCGGCTTCCCACCTTCACGGCGGTCTCCGCGTCCGGGGAGAGGTGAACGTACTGGCGGCTCCGCCGCTGGAGGCCCTCCCTCCGAATCGGATCCAGGAAGCGCTCCACGGTGCCGTGGAACAGCACCTCCGGCGGCTGCCGCTGTTCCAGCTCCAGGTCCACCGGGATGCTGTGGCCCTGGTTGGCCCGTATGCGGGTTTTATCTCCGCTGAAGCTGTAGCGCCTTTTCTCGTCGGCGTCCACGATATGCTCCAGCTCCTCCATGGTGAGGTTCATCCCCGCCAGAATATCGGGCACCGGCGCCCAGCCGTGCTCGTCCAGGCTGACGCCGATTTTCTCCGGGTGGTGCCGCAGAACCAGGCTGAGGAACTTGCTGGTTTTGGTCATGTCTTTCATACGCCGCCGGACCCTTTCTACAGCCGCATCTCCACGCCCCTGCCCCGGAGAAAGCGCTTCAGCTCCTTGATGTCCACCTGCTTCGTGTGGAAGATGGAGGCGGCAAGCCCCGCGTCCACGCCTGGGTGGGTGAAGAGCTGGGCGAAGTGCTCCATATTCCCCGCGCCGCCGCTGGCGATGATGGGCACCTTCACCCGCGCCGCCAGCTGGTCCAGCATCTCCAGGTCAAAGCCGCCCTTCACCCCGTCGGTGTCGATGGAGTTCAGCACGATTTCTCCCGCGCCGTCTCCCACGCCCCGGACGGCCCACTCCATGGCGTCAATCCCCGTGTCCTCCCGGCCCCCCTTGGCGAAGAGGCGGAATTTCCCGTCCACCCGCTTCACGTCCATGCTCAGTACCACGCACTGGTCCCCGTAGCGCTTGGCCGCCGCTGAGATGACGGAGGGGTCCGCGATGGCCCCGGAGTTGACGCTGACCTTGTCCGCGCCGCATTTCAGCACCCGGTCGAAGTCCTCCAGGCCCCGGATGCCGCCCCCCACCGTCAGGGGGATGAAAATCTCCGAGGCCACCCGGCGGAGAATGTCCGTGAACAGGCCCCGGCCCTCGGCGGAGGCGGTGATGTCATAGAACACCAGCTCGTCCGCCCCGGACTCGTTGTAGAGCCTCGCCATGTCCACCGGGTCCGCCATGTCCCGGAGGCCCTCAAAATTCGTGCCCTTCACCACCCGGCCGTCCCGCACGTCCAGGCAGGGGATGATCCGCTTGGCTAGCATGTCCCCACCTCCCGGATGACGGTCTCCAGGTCCAGCCGCCCGGTGTACAGGGCCTTGCCCAGTATGGCGGCCCGGACGCCGATTTGCTCCAGCCGCCGCAGCTCCTCCAGAGAGCTGACGCCGCCGGAGGCGGTGATGTCCAGGCCCTCGATTTGGACCAGCTCCTCGTAGAGCTCCAGGTTGGTCCCCCGGCCCGCGCCGTCCCGGCTGATGTCGGTGTAGATGACCGTCCGCACCCCCGCGTCCCGGAGGCGGCGGCAGAAGTCCACCCCCCGCTCCTTGGACAGCTCCTTCCAGCCGTTGACGGCCACGTACCCGTCCCTGGCGTCCACGCCCACGGCGATTTGGTCCCCGTAGGCTTGGACCATGCGGGCGGTAAAGCCAAAGTCCTTTACGGCAACCGTGCCCAGGATGCAGCGGCTCACCCCCAGGTCCAGGTACTGGCGGATGCGCTCCTCGGTGCGGACGCCGCCGCCCACCTCTATATAGAGGCCGCCCTGTTTCGCGATGGCGGCGATGCTGTCAAAGTTGGCCATGGTGCCGTCCCTGGCCCCGTCCAGGTCCACCACGTGGAGATACCGGGCCCCGGCCTCCAGGAAGGCCCTGGTCTGGGCGGCGGGGTCCGCGCCGTAGACGGTCTCCTGGTCATAGTCCCCCTGGTAGAGACGGACCACCTGGCCGCCCCGCAGGTCGATGGCGGGAAAAATCTGCATGCTGTCGCTCCTTTCACAATTCCGCGAAGGCCCGCAGAAGCCGCAGGCCCGCGTCCCCGGACTTCTCCGGGTGGAACTGGGCCCCCCAGACGTTCCCCCGGCGGACCGCGCCGGTGACGGCCACGTCTCCATACCCGGAGGTCCCCAGGGTGCTCTCTTCGCAGTTCCGGGCGTAGTAGCTGTGGACGTAGTAGACGTACTCGCCGTCCTGGAAGTACCGGAACAGGGGGTCGTCCCTGACGACCTCCAGGCTGTTCCAGCCCATGTGGGGGATTTTCAGCGTCTTGTCCGTCAGGTCCTCTCCCAAATAGGCCACCTCGCCGGGAATCAGCCCCAGGCCGGGGTGCTCTCCGTACTCGAAACTCCGGTCAAACAACAGCTGCATCCCCAGGCAAATGCCAAGCAGGGGCTTCCGCCCCGCCTCCTCCAGCAGGACGGGAACCAGGCCGGTCTCGTCCAGCTTGGCCCTGGCGTCTCCGAAGGCCCCCACGCCGGGGAGGATGATCCGGTCTGCCGCCCGGAGGCGGGCCGCGTCGCCGGTGACCTCCGTCTCCAGCCCCAGGGAGCGGAGGCTGGAGGTCAGGGAGAACAGGTTCCCCACGCCGTAGTCCACGATGGCCAGCATCACAGCACCCCTTTCGTGCTGGGAATCTCGTCCATGTGCTTGGGATCAAAGGCCGCGGCGGCCTTCAGCGTCCGGCCCGCGCCCTTGAAGACGGCCTCTAAAATGTGGTGGGTGTTCTCCCCCGCCAGCTGGCGGAAGTGGAGAGAGCCGGGGCAGTTCCGCACGAAGCCCAGCCAGAACTCCTGGGCCAATTCCGTGTCGAAGGTCCCCACCTTGGCGGCGGGCAGGTCCACGGCCCAGCCCAGGTAATCCCGGCCCGAGAGGTCCACGGCGCAGAGGACCAGGGTCTCGTCCATGGGCAGCAGGAACTGCCCGTAGCGGACAATCCCGCGCTTGTCCCCCAGGGCCTCCTGAAAGGCCCTGCCCAGGCAGATGCCGGTGTCCTCCACGGTGTGGTGGTCGTCCACCTGGGTGTCCCCGTGACAGACCACGGAGAGGTCAAAGTCCCCGTGCCGGGCGAAGAGCTCCAGCATGTGGTCCAGGAAGCCGCAGCCGGTGGAAATCTCCGCCTTGCCGGTTCCGTCCAGGTTCAGGGTGAGCTTGATCTGGGTCTCCCGGGTGTCCCGCTGAACGCTTGCGGTGCGCATAGTCCTTTCCCTCCTTATCCCTAAGACAAAAGCCGGTCCACAGCCTCCGTCAGCTTTTCCATCTGCTCTCTGGACCCGATGGTGATCCGCACGAAATCCCGAATCCGGTCCTTGTCGAACCAGCGGACCAGAACGCCGTCCTGTTTCAGTCTCCGGTACAGCTCCCCGCCGGGAATCCGGCCCGGCTTGGCGAAGATGAAGTTGGCAGAGGAGGGCAGGACGGTAAAGCCCCGCTTTTCCAGCGCCTCCGTGGTCCAGGCCCGGTTCTCCCCAATGGTCCGGCAGCAGGACCGGAAATAGTCCTCGTCCTCCACGGCGGCGGCCCCCGCCAGCAGAGAGAGCCGGTTCACGTTGTAGGGGTTAAAGCTGTACTTCACCCGGTTTAGGTCCCCGATGAGTTCCGCGGACCCCAGGGCAAAGCCCACCCGCCCCCCGGCCAGGGAACGGCTCTTGGACATGGTCTGGGTCACCAGAAGGTTCTCATACTCCCGGACCAGGGGAACACAGCTCTCGGCCCCGAAGTCCACATAAGCCTCGTCCACAATGACCACCCGGTCCGGGTTCCGTTCCAGCAGCCGCCGGATATGGCCGGCGGGAACCGTCATGCCCGTGGGGGCGTTGGGGTTGGCAATGACCACCGTGCCGGGGAAGTCCATGTAGTCCTCCACGTCCAGGGAGAAATCCTCCCGCAGGGGGACCCGCTTGGCCTCCAGGCCGAAGAGGGCCGCCTGGGCCTCATAGAACCCATAGGTGATGTCGGCGAAGGCCGCCCCCTTCCCCTCCCCGCAGAAGGCCCGGAAGGCGAAGGCCAGAATCTCGTCGGACCCGTTGCCGGAAATCACGTTCTCCGGGGCCAGGCCGTACCGCCGGGCAATGGCGGCGTTCAGGGCGGCGCAGGCAGGGTCGGAGTAGAGATAGAGCTTTCCAACCTCCGCCTGGGAAAGGGCCTCCAGCACCTTCGGGGAGGGCGGGAAGGGGCTCTCGTTGGTATTCAGCTTGATGTACTGCTGGTCCTGGGGCTGCTCTCCGGGGGTGTAGGGATCGCAGCGCAGGGCCTCGGGGGAAAGAAATCTACTCATAGGTATCCACCTTTCAACAAATGGGTGATGCTGTTTCCCCATCGGGGGCCTTTACTCGCCCTGACGGGCGGGGGGCTTGGCAACCAGCCATCGCTGGCCTCCAATCCTCCCCGCCCGCAAAGGCGAGTAAAGGTCCCCCCTTACGGGGGGAAAGAGCCTCTCTGCTTAGGGGTCCCTCCTGGAAACCGCCGACCGCGCGTGTCCCTCCAGCCCCTCCCGCCGGGCGAAGTCCGCAATCCTGTCCGCACAGGCGCACAGCGCCCCCCGGTCATAGCACAGGAAGCTGGAACGCTTCATGAAATCATCCACCCCCAGGGGGCTGGAGAACCGGGCGGTGCCGCTCGTCGGCAGAGTGTGATTGGGCCCGGCGAAGTAATCCCCCAGGGCCTCCGGCGTAAACCTGCCCAGGAAAACGCTCCCGGCGTTCCTAATGCGGGGCAGCAGTATAAAGGGCTCGTCCACACAGAGCTCCAGGTGTTCCGGCGCGATGCGGTTCACCGCCTCCACGGCCTTGTCCAGGCTGCCGGCGACAATGATTTTCCCGTTCTCCTCGATGGACCGGCGGGCAATCTTCCTCCGGGGCAGGGTCTCCAGCTGGGCTTCCACTTGGGCCTGTACGGCCTCCGCCAGTTCCCGGCTGTCCGTCACCAGCACGGCAGAGGACAGGGGGTCGTGTTCCGCCTGGCTGAGGAGGTCCGCCGCCACCCATTGGGGGTTGGACTTCCCGTCCGCCAGCACCAGAATCTCACTGGGCCCCGCGATCATGTCAATGGCCACCTGGCCGAAGACCTTCCGCTTGGCCGTGGCCACGAAGACCCCACCGGGGCCCACGATCTTGTCCACCCGGGGCACTGTCTCCGTCCCGTAGGCCAGGGCCGCCACGGCATGGGCCCCGCCGATTTTGAAAACGTCCGTCACCTCCGCCAGCTCCGCCGCCACGAGGGCCTCCGGGCTGACGGTGCCGTCCGGCCGGGGGGGCGTCACAAGCACGATGTCCTCCACCCCGGCAATCTGGGCCGGTATGGCGTTCATCAAAATGGTGGAGGGGAAAGCCTCCGGGCTGCGGGGCACGCAGATGCCCACCCGCTCGATGGGCGTCCACCGCTGGCCCATGACCATCCCGGCCCGGTCCGTAAGGACGAAGTCGTTGTGCCTCTGCCGCTGGTGAAAGCGCCGGATGTTCTCCGCCGCCTCCTTCAGCGTCTCCATAAAATAGGGGTCCACGGCCTTCCGGGCAGCGTCGAACTCCCCGGCGCTCACCCACAGGTCCGTGATCTCCGCCCCGTCAAAGCGGCGGGTGCAGTCCCGCAGAGCGGCGTCTCCCCCCTCCCGGACCTGCCGGATGATTTCATCCACGGCGGCGCTCACGTCCTCCTCCGCCCGGATGTCCCGGTTCAGAAATTCCTCCGGGGAGAGGCTGTCGAAATCCAGAATCCGCATCATGTCTCCGTCACCTCCGTCAGCCTGCCCAGCAGTGCCTCAATCTCCCGGCGCTTGAACTGGAAGCTGGCCCGGTTGGCCACGAAGCGGGCGGAGATGGGCATGAAGGGCTTCAGCACCTTCAAGTGGTTCTCCCGCAGGGTGGTCCCCGTCTCCACGATGTCCACAATCACGTCGGAGAGGCCCAGAATCGGGGCCAGCTCGATGGACCCGTTCAGCTTGATGATGTCGATGTCCCGGCCCTGGGCGGCAAAGTAGGCTTTGGCGATGTTCACGAATTTCGTCGCCACCCGCAGGGACCGGCCGGGGTCGTCCTGAAAGTCCTCGGGCCCCGCCACGCACATGCGGCACTTGCCCAGGCCCGTGTCCAGCAGCTCGTACACGTCCGCCCCGGACTCCTCCAGGATGTCCTTGCCCACGATGCCGATGTCCGCCGCCCCGTGCTCCACATAGATGGCCACGTCGCTGGGCTTCACCAGGAAATACCGGATGCCCGCCGCCGGATTTTCCACCACCAGCTTCCGGCTCTCGTTGTAATCCTCCGGGCAGCCGTAGCCCACGCCGGCCAGGAGGCTGTAAACCTGATCCCCTAGACGCCCCTTGGGCAGCGCGATGTTCAGCATGGTCCGCGCCTCCGTCTCCGGGGCGGGCGCGGCGCTCAGGCGGTCCAGCTCGCCCATGTACAGGGCAAAGCCCACGGCCCTGGCCCCCGGTCGGAACTGCTCCGCCAGAGGGTCGTACCGCCCGCCCTTGAGCACCGGCCGGGGCAGGCCCGCCACGTAGCCCTGGAGGACCAGGCCGTTGTAATACTCCATGTCGTTGACCAGGGACAAGTCCAGCCGCAGGCTCTGCCCCTGGGCCTCCAGGGCCCGGCACAGGGTCCTGAGTTCCGCCAGGGCCCCGCCCATGGCGGCGTTGAGGGCGATGGGTTCCGCCTGGGCCAGCACGGCCTCCCAGTCCCCCGTCAGAGCGTCCAGACGGCAGAGGGCGTCCGTGCCCTGTTTGGAGAGGCCCGCCTCCGCCGCCGCCGCCCGCAGCTCGTGGAGGTTCCGGTCCCGGACGCAGCTGAGCAGCCGGGGCCGGGCGGCCTCCGGCGCGCCCACGGCATCCAGCAGACCCGCCACAAAGCCCATGTGGCTGGCCTCCAGCACGAAGTCCCGGCCCGTCAGGGCCAGACTCCGCCAGGCCAGAGAGGCCGTCTGGGCGGTGACGGCGTCGTCCACCGCGCCGATGCACTCCAGGCCCATCTGGCTGATCTCCTGGAAGGTGTGGCTCTCCTGGCTGGGGCGGTAGACGTTTTCCGCGTAGTAAAACCGCCCGCAGCCCCCCTCCTCAAACTGGGCGTTCTTGGCGATGGAGAGGGTCACGTCGGGCTTCAGGGCCAGCAGACGCCCGTCCAGGTCTGTAAAGGTGATTACCTGGTCACTGGCCAGAAACCGGCGGTTCTGCTGGTAAAGGCCGTACTCCTCGAAGCGACCCATGCGGTACTGCCGGAAGCCCTCCCGCTCGTAGAGCAGCCGGAGCTGGAGGGACAGCCGCTCCTGGGGGCGCAAAATATTCAAATCCAATTCCATGGGTTCCTCCTTGCGGGGCCGCGCCCCGGTGATGGATTCAGTATACTCCGATTTTTTAGCATAGTAAAGCGCTAATTCGGTAGTATGATAAATTCTCCGATTTCTACAAATGCCAGCGATTGCCCGGCGGTAAATTAGACCATTTTTTCAGGCCGGACCGTCTCGTTGAACTCCTCCGCCGTCAGCAGGCCCAGGGCCAGGACGGCCTCTTTCAGGGTCGTGCCGTCGTGAAGGGCCTTCTTGGCGCACTCCGCCGCCTTTTCATAGCCGATCTTCGGCGTCAGGCAGGTCACCAGCATCAGCGAATTGTTCAGGTTCTCCTCCATCCGCTCCACGTTGGGGACGATGCCCTCCACGCAGCGGACCCGGAAGGACTCCATGGCGTCCGCCAGCAGCCGGGCGGAGAGCTGGAAGTTATAGGCCGACACCGGCAGGAACACGTTCAGCTGGAAGTTCCCCTGGGAGGCGGCGAAGCCGATGGCCGCGTCGTTCCCCATCACCTGCACCGCCGCCATAGTGACGGCCTCGCACTGGGTGGGGTTCACCTTCCCCGGCATGATGGAGCTGCCGGGCTCATTCTCCGGGATGTGGAGCTCTCCCATGCCGCAGCGGGGGCCGCTGGCCTGCCAGCGGATGTCGTTGGCGATTTTCATCAGGTTCGCCGCCAGGGCCTTCAGGGCCCCGTGGGCAAAGACCAGGGCGTCCTTGCTGGTGAGAGCGTGGAACTTGTTGGGGTCCGGCTGGAAGGGCAGGCCCGTCAGCTCCCGCAGCTTGGCGCAGACCAGTTCGTCGTAGCCCTTGGGGGCATTCAGGCCCGTGCCCACGGCGGTGCCGCCGATGGCCAGGCGGAAAAGCTCTTCCTGGGCTGTGCGCAGCATGAAGATGGGCATCTGCACCAGGGCCCGCCAGCCGGAAACCTCCTGGGCGAATCTCAGGGGCGTGGCGTCCTGGAGGTGGGTCCGGCCGATGCGGATCAGGTCCGGGTATTTATTTTCCAGCTCCTGGAAAGCCCCGCCCAGGCGGGCCGCCGCCGGCAGGACCTGGTGCTCAATGGACAGGGCCGCGGCGATGTGGAGGGCGGAGGGATAGGTGTCGTTGGAGGACTGGGAGGCGTTCACGTGATCGTTGGGGTGCAGGGACACGCCCCGGTCCGCCGCCAGGTGGGCGATCACCTCGTTGACATTCATGTTGGTCTGGGTTCCGCTGCCCGTCTGCCAGACCACCAGGGGAAACTCCTCGTCCCACTTCCCCGCTCGGATCTCCCGGCAGACGGCGGAAATGGCCCCGGTCTGTTCCGCCGTCAGCTTGCCCGCCTCCGCATTGGCCAGGGCGCAGGCTTCCTTTAAGTAGGCGAAGGCGGTGATGATTTCCTTGGGCTGGCGCTGGCCGCCGATTTTGAAGTTCTCCAGGCTCCTCTGGGTCTGGGCGCCCCAGTGCCGGTCCGCCGGGACGGCGATTTCGCCCATGGTGTCGTGCTCGATACGGGTGTTGTTCATGGTTAATCCCCTTTTCGTTTTTTCATGGCGCCTATTATACCCGCAGAAGGTCCGAAAAGCAAGCCCGCCGTGAGATTACGGCGGGCTGTTTTTACTGCGCCAAAAGCACCAGATTCCGGTCCGCGATGAAGTTCGGCACGCTGTAGGCCACGACAATCTGGCCGATACCCTTCTCCTGGGCGTAGGCGGCGGAGGCGTAGCGGTAGTACCGGGGGTCCAGCAGGTGGACCTCCTCGAAGTGCAGGGCCAGGAAGGGGGCCAGGGAGTCCGCGTAGGAGTCCCGGATCACCAGCAGCTTCCCCGTGCCCTCCGGGTTGCGGATGACGCACAGGGGCTGGTTGCCCCCCAGAAAGGCAGAGTATTTGTCCTTCTCCCCCAGCTTGCCGGTATCGTAGAGGAACGACTTCTCCTCCCTGCCGGTGCGCCAGCTGGACACCTCGAAATGGTCCTCCACCCAGAACTCAATGTCGTCCGGCTCCAGCCAGTGAATGCCGGACTGGGAGTACAGGGTCCCCTGAAACCCGTTGGAGACCGGGGGAAAGTCCCGCCGCTCAAAGGCTTCCTGCTCCAGGACCTCCTCCCCCCGGCCCAGCGCCTCCATGAGGGCGGCGTAGCCGTAGTAGGCCCCCAGGGTGGTCCAGTGGTGGTCCGTGCGGTAATAGATATCCTCCCCGGCGTGGGCGGACAGGGCCGTCAGGAAGTCCACGGGCGTTATGTTTTCCAGCTCTCCGGCGCGGGCGATGAATGCCGCCTGGTCCCAGCTCTCCGCCCCCTTGGGCAGGCGGTCCCGGTGGATTTCCGCCGCCGAGGGGATGAGGCCCAGGTACACCGGGCAGTCCGCCGACTCCGCCAACCGGGCCACGTAACGGAGGTTCTTCTCCTCCAGGCCGTCCCTGGGGGGCTCCACCTTGGAAATCAGGGCGTCGCTGCAGAGGTAGACCCCGTTGAACTCCCGCTTGCCCAGGAGCTGTTCCGTCCGGGCCTTGAGGCCCGTCCACTGGTCCCGGAGGGGAAACTGGTCGGCAAAGTAGTCCTCCACCCCCTGGGTGAAGTCCCCGCTTTTCAGGCTCTCCCAGGAAAAGGCCGGGAACTGGGCCAGGGTCCGGTTCTCCACGTCGGACCGCTCCCGGTCCGGCAGGAGGAGGTGCCAGGCCAGCAGTCCCCCCAGGAAGAGGCAGAAGAGGGCCGAGAGAAAGCGGCTGTATCTGGTTGTCATTCCACCGCCTCCTTTAAAACCGGAAATACAGGAAAGGGTTATAGCTGCCGTCCACCAGGTAGGCGGTGGAGAGCGCCAGCCCCAGGGCCATCAGCACCGGGGTCAGCGCCTTCCGGCCCCGCTCCGGTACCCGCTTCCACAGGTCCACAGTCAGGGTGGTGGACCCCAGGGCCAGCAGGAGCAAAATCACGGCCCAGCTCCTCAGCCGGTAGCCGTCCGGGGCGGACCACAGGGGCCCGCCGCCGAAGCACACGGCCAGATACCGCCCGCAGACCCCCAAGTCCTCCATGGCGAAGATTCCCCAGCCCACGAAGACCACCAGCAGGGTGTAAACCCGCTTGACCCACACCGGCGTCCGGGTGAGGAGGTCCCGGAAGACGAACCGCTCCAGGATGAGCCACAGGCCGAAGTACAGCCCCCAGAGGATGAAGTTCCAGCTGGCCCCGTGCCAGAAGCCGGTGCAGAACCAGACAATCAGCAGGTTCCGCAGGGTCCGGGCCCTCCCTGCCCGGCTGCCCCCCAGGGGGAAGTACAGGTACTCCCGGAACCAGGAGGTCAGGGACATGTGCCACCGCCGCCAGAACTCCCCCACGGAGGTGGAGAGGTAGGGGTGGTCAAAGTTCTCGTCAAACCGGAAGCCCAGGATGCGCCCCAGGCCGATAGCCATGTCGGAGTAGCCGGAGAAGTCGAAGTAAATCTGAAACCCGAAGGCGAACAGCCCCGTCCAGCCCCCGGCAAACGTCAGCGCCCCGGCGGACTGGGAGGCCAGGCAGCTCTCCCACAGGGACCCGGCGGCGTTGGCCAGCAAAACCTTTTTCGCCAGGCCCACGGTGAACCGGCAGGCCCCCTGGGCGAAGTCCTGAGACGTGACGGTCCGCTCCGCCAGCTCCGCCGCCACGGTCTTGTACTTCACGATGGGCCCGGCGATGAGCTGGGGGAACAGCGTCACGTAGGCCCCGAAGTCGACGATGTTCCGCTGGACCGGCGCGTCCCGGCGGTACACGTCGATGGTGTAGCTCATGGTCTGGAAGGTAAAGAAGGAGATGCCCAGGGGCAGGGGCAGCCCCAGCCGGGGGATGGACACGCCGGGAAGCAGGGACAGGTTCGCCGCCAGGAAGTCCCAGTATTTGAAAAAGCCCAGAAGCAGCAGGTTGAACACCACCGACTGCCCCACGAACCACCGGGCCAGCCGGTCCCGGTCCCGGAACTTCTCCACCAGCAGGCCGTGGCTGTAGTCAATGAAGGTGGAGAGGAACATAATCCCCACGTACACCGGCTCGCCCCAGCCGTAGAAAAAAAGGCTGGTCAAAAGCAGTACAAAATTACGCCACCGAAGCGGCGTAATAAAGTACAGCGCCAGGGTCGCCGGCAGGTAGGCAAAGAGGAAGGTCAGACTGCTGAAAACCATGGCCCGCCCCTTATTCGGCCTGGAACTGGAGGGCAAACTGCTCCTCCAGCTCCTCCTGATGGGCCCCGGAGGCAATCAGGGCGGCGTAGGCCCCCTCCCGCAGCACCTTGGCCTTCTTCCAGGACTCCAGGGTCTCGGGATACCAGGCCCCGCCGTCCACCTGGCTGTCAATCCGGGCCTGGAGAATTTCGGCGGCCTTCTCCCCGTCCTCCTCCGTCTCGCCCTGGAAGAGGACAATCTCGTTCACGTCGGAGCTCATGGCGGGCACCTGGACGATCAGCTGCCTGGCGGGAATCTCCGGGAGGCCGGGGTAGTATTCCTCCAGCAGTCCCCCATCCACGGAGGTCATATAGCCCTCCTCCCAGCCGCAGGACTCCTCCATGCCGGCGTACAGGTCGCTGAGGGACACCTCCGCCGCCTCCGGCCCGTCCTCCTTTTCCTGCCCGCCGCAGCCGGACAGGAACACCAGCGCCGCCAGAACCCATGCCATTCTCTTTTTCATCCCGTTCTCCTCCCGCCGTTCCGGCCCCGCCGGAAAAGTTTTTTCTCTGTTCCTTGTTTTTATACAGGATTCGCGCTATAATTTCAACATCAATTCTGTAACATTCCGTAACAGTTCTCTGGGGCGGTTGTTACTTTCTGGAGGTCAGATATGTACAGTTTCCGAAACGACTACAGCGAAGGGGCCCATCCCGTGGTGCTGAAAGCCCTCACCGAGACCAATCTGGAGCAGACCCGGGGCTACGGCCTGGACCCCCGCTGTGAAAAGGCGCGGGCCCTCATCCGTTCCCTCTGCGCCGCCCCCGAGGCGGACGTACACTTCGTGGTGGGGGGCACCCAGGCGAACCTGCTGGTGATTGAGGCCATGCTGAAGCCCTACGAGGCCGTCATCGCCGCCCACACGGGACACATCAACGTCCACGAAACCGGGGCCATCGAGGGCACGGGGCACAAGGTCATCGCCGTCCCCAGCCCCGACGGGAAAGTTACTCCCGCCATGATCGAGTCCGTCCCCGAGCTCCACAGCGACGAGCACCAGGTGAAGCCCGCCATGGTCTACGTCTCCAACACCACGGAAACCGGCACCGTCTACTCCAAGGCGGAGCTGACGGCCCTCCGGCAGTGCTGCGACAAGCACGGGCTTATCCTCTTCCTGGACGGGGCCCGGCTGGGTTCCGCCCTGGCCTGCGGGGACATGACCCTCCCGGACTACGCGGCTCTGGCGGATGTCTTCTACATCGGCGGCACCAAGAACGGCGCCCTCTTCGGCGAGGCCCTGGTCTTCGCCAGGCCCCGGCCGGACTTCCGCTGGCACATCAAGCGCCGGGGCGCCATGTTCGCCAAGGGCCGCCTCCTGGGCCTCCAGTTCCAGGCCCTGCTGGAAAACGGCGCCTATCTGGACGCCGCCCGCCACGCCAACGCCCTGGCCCTCCGCCTCCGGGACGGGGTGGCCGCCCTGGGCTTCCCCCTGCCGGTGGAGTCCCCCTCCAACCAGCAGTTCCCCGTCTTCCCCAACGAGGTGGTCTCCAAGCTCCAGGACATGGGCTATGAGTTCGAGGTGGACCACGCCGTGGACGCCGGGCACACCCAGATCCGCCTGGTGACCAGCTGGGCCACGCCGGAACAGGCCGTGGAGGACTTCCTCCGGGACCTGGCCGTCTGCGCGGACCGGTAAGACTTTTATCCAGGCCGTTTTCCACCCCCTCCGGCTGTGCCGGAGGGGGTGTTTCGCGGGGGGAGGGCGGACACACAGGTCCGCCCCTACTGGATGTGCTCCTCGGGGAAGTTGTCCAGCACCCGGAAGCCCATCTCCTCGGACGTGGCCAGGGGGTACTTGTAAATGGTAACCGGGTCCTGGATGGGGCACATCCGCTTTTCCGGCTCCAGGCGAAGGAAGGGCTTTCCGTCGTCGTGGTTATTGACTGCCCGTCTGTCCTCTGACATGAAAAATCACCTCAAAGGAAGCATGCGCCGAAAACCGGAATCTATCGCCGGAACTTAATGTAAATTCATCAGGCGGATGCCCGCCTCCTTGTCCCCGGCCACGATGAGGTGCCCGTCCTCCCGGAAGCGGTAGTTGGGGTCCACCAGGGGGACCACCACATCGCCGCTCTTCACCCCCAGGATGTTAACGTTGTATTTTTTGCGGACCTCCAGCTCGATGACCGTGCGGCCCTCCCACTCCTTGGGCACCTCCAGCTCGAAGATGGCGAACTTGGGCGTCAGCTCGAAGTAGTCGAAGACGTTCTCGGCGGAAAAGCGGATGGCCGCCCGGCGGGCCATGTCCATCTCCGTGTGTACCACGAAGTCCGCCCCGATCTTCCGCAGGAACTTGATCTGCCGCTCCTGGTCCGCCCGGGCCACCACGAATTTCGCCCCCAGGTCCTTCAGGGCGGCGGTGGTCTCCAGGGAGCTCTGGAAGTCGTCCCGGACGCAGACGAAGCACACGTCGAAATTCCGCACGCCCAGGGTCTCCAGCACCTGCTCGTCCTGGCAGTCCCCCACGCAGGCGGCGGTGGCCAGGGAGGCGATTTTCGCCACCTTGTCCTCGTCACGGTCCAGAACCATGACCTCGTTCCCCAGCTCCAGCAGATACCGGGTCAGGTGCCGCCCGAAGCGGCCCAGGCCGATGACCAAAAAGGATTTCATCCCTCGTCCTCCCTCTCTCATCCAATCAGAATTTTTTCGGGCACGTAGCGCAGGCTGTTCTGGGCCCGCTTGCCCTTGGTCATGGCCAGGACCACGGACATGCTGCCCACCCGGCCCGCGAACATCATCAGAATCACCGCCCACTTGGAAAGCGCCGGCAGAGACGCCGTCAGGTTCCGGCTCAGTCCCACGGTGCTCATGGCGGAAAAGGTCTCGTACAGCGCGTCCGTCAGCCCCGCGCCCTGGACGCACAGCACCATGCAGCCGCACAGCGCCCCGAAGAGGTACAGGCTGGCGGCGGAGTAGGCGTTGCGGATATCCCCCTCGTCCAGGCGGCGGTGGAAGACGTTCATGTCGTCCTGCCGCCGGATTCTGGACCGGACGCCCAGCACCAGCACCGCGAAGGTGTTCACCTTCACGCCGCCTCCGGTGGATCCGGAACCCGCGCCCACGAACATCAAAACCAGCATCAGCAGTACGCCCCCCTGGCTCAAAGTCCCCTGGTCCACCGAGGCGAAGCCCGCCGTCCGGGCCGTCACCGACTGGAACGCCGCCATCAGCGCCCGGGTGGGGCCGTCCGCCCCGGCAAAGGCGTGGTCCGCCTCCAGGAACCAGAAGGCCACCGCGCCCCCGGCGAAGAGGCTCAGCGTGACGGCCAGGGACATCCTGGAGTGAAGCCGCCAGCGGCGGAAGCGCCGCCCGTGGGTCAGCGCGTCGTCCCACACCAGGAAGCCCAGGCCCCCGCAGATGATCAGCGCCATCAGCACCAGATTCAAAAATGGCTCCCCCGCCTCTGTGACGATGGAGGTCCCGGCGCCCAGAAGGTCAAAGCCCGCGTTGCAGAAGGCGGACACGGCGTGAAACACCGCCATCCAAAGGCCCCGCCCCAGGCCGTACCGGGGGCAGAACCAGAGGGTCAGCAGCGCCGCGCCCAGGCCCTCGCACGCGAAGGTCACCAGCAGGGCCCGCCGGGCCAGGCGCACCACGCCCCCCAGCTGCAGGGCCCCCAGGCTGTCCTGAAGCAGGGCCCGCTGGCGGAGCCCCACCCGCCGCCGGACCAGCAGAGCCGCCGGCAGAGAGGCCGTCACAAAGCCCAGGCCCCCGATCTGAATCAGCAGGAGCAGAACCACCTGGCCGAAGGCGCTGAACTGGGTGGCGGTGTCGTACACCGTCAGCCCCGTGACGCAGGAGGCCGACGCCGAGGTGAAAACGGCGTTGATCCAGGGGATGCCCTCCCCGTTCCGGGAGGCGATGGGCAGGGACAGCAGGCAGGCCCCCGCCAGAATCAGCAGGGCAAAGCCCAGGGCCAGGGTCTGCACCGCGTTTGGTCTTCGCATAAGGAGCAACCCTCCTAAAACTTGGTTTTCTCAACAATCATTATACCCCAAAAAATTCCTTTTTCAAGGGGGTCACTCCAGGAGCAGCAGGTGCTTGAGGAAGTCCATGCCCTGGGGCAGCACCATTTCGTCGTCAAAGCAGAACTCCGGGGAGTGGAGCTCCGGCGTGTCCCCTATGCCCAGGAGGAAGAACAGGCCCGGAACCCGCCGCTGGTAGAAGGAGAAGTCCTCCGCCGTCAGCGTGGGCGCGTCCAGGGGCAGCGGCGCGTCCTCCCCCAGGCCGGACACCACCGTCTCGTACAGCCCCTCGTGGTTCCACACCGCCGGGTAGCCCTGGCTCAGACGGACCTCCACGGCGCATCCGGTCTCCTCCGCGATATCCCGGCCGATCTCCTCCAGCCGCCGCCGGCAGAGGGCCTGGGTCTCGTCCCGGAAGGTGCGCAGACTCCCCTCCAGCCGGGTCTCCCCGCTGACGGCGTTGCGCACCGTGCCTGAGACCATTTTGCCGAAGCGCAGCACCACCGGCTCCTCCCCCGGAAGGCTCTCCGCCATGGCGTAGGCCCGGCGGAGGTACTCCGCCCCCGCCGTCAGGGCGTCGATGCCCTCCGCCGCCCGGCCGATGTGGACGCTTTTGCCGGTGAGACTCACCGTCACCTCGTTGGACCGGGCCATGATGGGGCCCGGGCGGCAGTAGATTTTCCCCTGTTCCAGCTTGGGCCAGAGGTGCATGGCGAAGACCCGCTCGGCCCGGTGCCGCTCCAGCACGCCGGTCTCGCAGAGCTTTTCCGCCCCGCCGGTGGTCTCCTCCGAGGGCTGGAAGAGGAAGAGGACGTTCCGGGGCAGGGCCTTCCTGTGGGCCGAGGCGTAGGCCGCCAGGGCCAGGGCCATGGCGGTGTTCCCGTCGTGGCCGCAGGCGTGCATGGCCCCGGAGTGGGTCGAGGCGTAGTCCAGGCCCGTGGCCTCCGGGATGGGCAGCGCGTCCATGTCCGCCCGGAAGGCAACGGTGGTCTCCTTCCCCGCGTCCAGAAAGGCGCAGACACTGGAGGGTATGGGGGAAAAGGTCTCCAGCTCAAAGCTGGCCAGGGCGGACTGCACATAGGCGCAGGTCTCCGGCAGGCGGTCGTCCAGTTCCGGGATGCGGTGCAGGGCGCGGCGGTATTCAACAACAGGCTGCATAACGTTGCCTCCTTCAATGCGGTTAATATTCATCGTATTGTTTTCTAATATAGCATGTTCCGGCGGCGGGAGGCAAGGGGCGGCGGCGTTTTCGTCGGTTTCCACAAGGATTTTTTGCGCCTACCCCCTTGCAACCGGGTTTGGAAGATGATATGATAACGAAAAATGAGATAGAGGCGCGGAGACGAAGAAGTCGCGGGAGCCGGCAGGCTGAGAACGCGACGGAGGCAGCTCCGCCGAATCCCCCGTCCAGGCGTGGGCGGGAGATGGGTCCGGGGGGAAGACCTCCGGGACTGTCCGCGGCCCCAGGGCCGCGGGGGCGCTATCCGCTTACAGAACCGTCACGCCGTCTCCCGGCGTGTACCCTGTCGGCAGGAGCGCGCCTCTGCCGGCTTTTTTTCTACCTCATCCCCCATTCCATTTCTATTTCAATCTGGAGGGCTATTTAAATGAAATTCAATAATCCCACCGGCTCCATCGTCGCCATGATCACCCCCTTCCGCCAGGACGGCAGCGTCAACTTCGACGCCCTCACCCAGCTTCTCGAGCGGCAGATCGCCGCCGGGACCGACGGCATCCTCACCCTGGGCACCACCGGCGAGTACCCCACCATGAGCCACGAGGAGGACGCCTCCGTGGTGGCCCACACCATCAAGGTGGTGGACGGCCGGGTCCCCGTCATTGTGGGCAGCGGCTCCAACTGCACCGCCACCCAGGTGGAAAAGAGTATCCAGTATCAGGATATGGGAGCCGACGCCTTGCTGCTCATCGCCCCCTACTACAACAAGGCCAACCCCGAGGGCATGTACCGCCACTTCGCCGAAACGGCGGACAAGGTCCAGATTCCCTGCCTGCTCTACAACGTGCCGGGCCGCACCGGCTGCTCCATCCCCGTGTCCGTGGTGGAGAAGCTCAGCAAACATCCCCAGATCTCCGGCATCAAGGAGGCCAGCGGGGACATGTCCTACGCTATGAAAATCGCCCACTGCGTGGGGCCGGACTTCGTCCTCTACTCCGGCAACGACGACATCACCCTCCCCCTGATGAGCATCGGGGGCAGCGGGGTCATCTCCGTCTTCGCCAACGTCTGCCCGGACGTGTGCCATCAAATCGTGGCGGACTACGCCGGGGGGAACCAGGCCCGGGCCCTGGAGACCCACCTGAAATACCTGCGGCTGATGAACGATCTCTTTATGGAGGTGAACCCCATCCCCGTCAAGTCCGCCCTGAACATGATGGGTCTGGACGCGGGTCCCCTGCGCATGCCCCTCTGCGAGATGAGCGGCGAGCACCAGGCGGCCCTCCGGGCCACGCTGGAGGAGGTTGGCCTGCTGTGAGATATCTCCTGATTGGCCGGGGCAAAATGGGCCGTCTCATCCAGGAGACCGCCCAGGCCGCCGGGGACGAGATCGAGGCCGCCTTCGGCCGGGAGGACCTGGACCGGCTGGGGAAGCTGGGCAAAGTGGCCGACGTGGTCATCGACTTCTCCCGGCCCGAGGCCCTGCCGGAAATCTGCTCCTACGTCCGCCGCACCGGGACCCCCCTGCTCTCCGGCACCACCGGCCTGAGCGACGGGGACATCGCCCGGCTGGGCGCGGCCGGCCATTACGCCCCCGTCCTCTGGAGCGCCAACTACTCCCTGGGCGTGGCCGTTCTCTACCGGGCCCTGGCGGCGGTCTCCGAGGTCCTGAAGCCGGACTTTGACATCGAGCTCACCGAGACCCACCACAACCAGAAAGCCGACGCCCCCAGCGGCACCGCGAAGCTCCTGCTGGAGGCCATCGACCCCGCTCACGCCCTGACCCCGGTCTATGGCCGGGAGGGGAACACCGGCAGGCGGCGGAAGGATGAGATCGGCGTCCACGCCCTCCGGGGGGGCACCGTGGCGGGGACCCACACAGTCCACTTCTTCGGCCCCGACGAGGAGCTGGAGTTCACCCACCGGGCAGCCAGCCGGCAGATTTTCGTCAACGGCGCGCTGCACATGGCCCGGCTCCTGCCGGGGAGGCCCAACGGAATTTACGACCTGCAAAAAATCCTCTTCGGAGAAAACGCGTAGGAGGTCTTTTATGAACGCACAGGAAATCATCGACTATATCGCCAACTCGGAAAAGAAAACCCCGGTAAAGATCTACGTGAACCTGACGGAGGAGGTGGACTTCGGTTCCGCCAAGGTCTACGGCACGCGCCTGAGCCAGACCGTCTTCGGCGACTGGGAGGAGCTCCGCCCCATCCTGGAGGCCAGCGCGGACAAAATCGTGGACATGGTGGTGGAGAACGACCGGCGGAACTCCGGCGTGCCCCTGCTGGACCTGAAGGGCGTGAAGGCCCGGATTGAGCCCGGCGCCATCATCCGGGAGAAGGTGGAAATCGGAGAAGGGGCCGTCATCATGATGGGGGCGGTCATCAACATCGGCGCCGTGGTGGGACCGGGCACCATGATCGACATGGGGGCCGTCCTGGGCGGCCGGGCCACCGTAGGGGCCCGCTGCCACATCGGCGCGGGGGCCGTCCTGGCCGGAGTGGTGGAGCCCGCCTCCGCCACGCCCGTCATTGTGGAGGACGGGGTCCTGGTGGGGGCCAACGCCGTGGTCATCGAGGGGGTCCACATCGGCAAAAACGCCGTGGTGGCCGCCGGGGCCGTGGTCATCGAGGACGTGCCGGACAATGCCGTGGTGGCCGGAAGCCCCGCGAAAATCATCAAGATGAAGGACGCGAAAACCGAGGGGAAAACCGCTCTGGTGGACGCCCTCCGCAAACTGTAACGTAAAGACCGCCTGGGAGCTCGATTCCCAGGCGGTTCTTCGTTGCCGTCGCTTCGGCTTGGTAACTCACCAGACAACCAGAGCGGGCCGAAAGCTCTTTTGGTTACTTTTCTCTCGAGAAAAGTAACTCACCACACCAGCGTGGCGAAATAGTCCTCCAGCGTCTCCGCCCGGCGGATCAGCTCCACGCTGCCGTCCTCCCGCAGGAGCAGCTCCGCCGAGCGGAGCTTGCCGTTGTAGTTATAGCCCATGGAAAACCCGTGAGCCCCGGTGTCGTAAATCACCAGCAGATCCCCCATGTCGATTTTGGGCAGCATCCGGTCCACGGCGAACTTGTCGTTGTTCTCGCAGAGGCTTCCCGCCACGTCGTACCGGTGGTCGCAGGGGGCGTCCTCCTTCCCCATCACCGTGATATGGTGATAGGCCCCGTACATGGCCGGGCGCATGAGATTACAGGCACAGGCGTCCACGCCGATATACTCCTTGTAGATATGCTTTTCGTGGATGGCCCGTGTGACCAGGTGGCCGTAGGGGGCCAGCATGTAGCGGCCCAGTTCCGTGTACAGGGCCACGCCGTCCATCCCGGCGGGGACCAGAATCTCCTCGTAGGCCCTCCGCACTCCCTCACCGATGACGGCGATGTCGTTCTCCGGCTCCTCCGGGCGGTAGGGCACGCCCACGCCGCCGGAGAGGTTGATAAAGGTGACCCGGCAGCCCGTCTCCTCCTGGAGCTCCGCCGCCAGACGGAAAAGAATCCGGGCCAGGGCAGGGTAATACTCGTTGGACAGGGTGTTGGAGGCCAGGAAGGCGTGAATGCCGAACTCCTGGACCCCCAGGTCCTTCAGGCGGAGGAACGACTGGGCGATCTGGGGCCGGGTCATGCCGTACTTGGCGTCGCCGGGGGTATCCATCACCTGGACGCCGTCCCGGCTCTCCCCCAGGGTGAAGACTCCGCCGGGGTTAAAGCGGCAGCAGATTTTCTCCGGTACCTTCCCCACGGCGTTCACCAGGGTGTCGATGAGGGTGATGTCGTCCAGGTTGACGATTCCCCCCAGGCGGCAGGCGGCCTGGAACTCCTCCCCGGTGGTGTTGTTGGAGGAGAACATGACCTCCTCCCCGGAAACGCCGCAGCGTTCCGCCAGAACCAGTTCCGCCAGGGAGGAGCAGTCGCAGCCGCAGCCCTCCTCGTGGAGAATCTTCAAAATGGCGGGGGTGGGCGTGGCCTTCACGGCGAAATACTCCCGGAAGCCGGGGTTCCAGGCGAAGGCGGCCCGCAGCCGCCGGGCGTTCTCCCGGATGCCCCGCTCGTCGTAGATGTGGAAGGGCGTGGGGTATTGGGCGGCAATGGACTCCAGCTGATCTTTTGTGACAAAGGGTGTTTTCATAAAACGACCTCGCATCTTTTGAAATCTGATTTTCCTATTGTATCCGCCCCGCTTCCGCCCTGTCAAGGACTTTTCCAAAATCACAGCGATATTCTTTTTAAAAAATAACCCTTGTCTTTCGCCGCCCTGGGCGGTACAATGGTGGGGACAACACCCGCCCCCGGGCGGAGGACGGAGGACAACTATGAAAACAATCGTTGTAAACGCCGTGGGCGAACAGTGCCCCATTCCGGTGGTGAAGGCCACACGGGCTCTGCGGGAGATGACGGAACCGGGGCTTCTGGAGGTCCATGTGGACAATGAGATCGCCGTGCAGAACCTGACCCGCATGGCCGCCGGGCACAAGCTGGCGGCGAGGTCCGAGAAGCTGGGCGAAAAAGAGTTCGTGGTCACCATGGAGGTGACGGACCCCGCCGGGGAGACCCCCCTGGAGGAGCCGCCCCTGGTCTGCGCCCCGGACCAGCGGGGGAACCTGGTTGTGGCGGTGGACAGCGCGGTCATGGGCCGGGGGTCCGACGAGTTGGGGAAGGCGCTGATGAAGGGCTTCCTCTTCGCCGTCAGCCAGCTGCCGGAACTGCCCCGGACCATGCTGTTCTACAACGGCGGGGCGCACCTCACCTGCCGGGGGTCCGACTCTCTGGAGGACCTGAAAAACCTGGAGGCCCAGGGGGTGGAGATTCTCACCTGCGGCACCTGCCTGAACCACTACGGCCTGACGGAGGAGCTGGCCGTGGGCGGCGTCACCAACATGTACGCCATTGTGGAAAAGCTGGCGGGGGCGGGCAAGGTGATTAAGCCGTGATTTACCTGGACAACGCCGCCACCACCCGGACCAAGCCCCCGGCGGTGGCCGCCGCTCTGCTGGAGGCCCTGTCCTCCTGCGGCAACTGCGGCCGGGGGGCCCATCAGGGGGCCCTGTCCGCCGCCCGGACCGTCTACGAGGCCCGGGAGAAAATCGCCGCCCTCCTGGGCTGCCCCAGGGCGGACCACGTGTGCTTCACCCAGAACTCCACCCAGGCCCTGAACATCGCCGTCAGCGGCCTGCTGGGACCGGGGGATCATGTCATCTCCACGGACCTGGAGCACAACTCCGTCCTCCGGCCCCTGTACCGCCTTCGGGAGGCGGGGGCGGTGGTGGACTTCGTCCCGGCGGACAGCCGGGGGCGGCTGGACTGCGGCGGGTTTGAACGCCTCCTGCGGCCCGAGACCAGGGCCGTGGTCTGCACCCACGCCTCCAACCTGACGGGGGACGCGGTGGACATCGGCCGGGTGGGCCGCTTCGCCCGGACCCACGGCCTCCTCTTCATTCTGGACGCCTCCCAGACGGCGGGGGTCCTGCCCATCGACATGGCGGCCCAAAATATCGACGTGGTGTGCTTCACCGGGCACAAGTCCCTCATGGGCCCCCAGGGCACCGGGGGGCTGTGCCTCCGGGAGGGGCTGGAGGTCCGGCCCCTGGCCGTGGGGGGCACCGGGGTCCAGAGCTACTCCGAGAGCCAGCCCTCCCAGTACCCCGTCCGGCTGGAGTCCGGGACCCTCAACAGCCACGGCCTGGCGGGCCTCGGCGCCGCCCTGGACTTTTTGAACGAGACGGGACTCGAGGCCGTCCGCGCCCATGAGGACGCCCTGGCCCGCCGGTTTTACGAGGCCGTCCGGGGTCTGCCCGGCGTGACGGTCTACGGGGACTTCGACGCCCCCCTCCGGGCCCCCATCGTCACGCTGAACATCGCGGACTGCGATTCCGCCGAAGTCTCCGACGAGCTGGCGGAACGCTTTGACATCGCCACCCGTCCGGGGGCCCACTGCGCCCCCCGGCTCCACCGCGCCCTGGGGACGGAGGACCAGGGGGCCGTCCGGTTCTCCTGGTCCTATTTCAACACGGAGGCGGAAACGGACGCGGCGGCGGAGGCGGTCCGGGTCCTGGCCCTGGAGGCGGCGGAAGCATGAGGCAAAAAACAGAGCGGTGCGTGGTGACCTTCCGCACCACGGCGGGGGCCATGGCCATGGAGAGTGCCTGTAAAGGATTGGGCCTTGCGGGCCGCCTCATCCCAGCGCCCCGAAGCGTCACCGCCGGCTGCGGCCTCTGCTGGGCCGCCCCACCGGAAAGCCGGGAGGCCCTGGAGGAGCTGGTGATGAAAAAACACTTGGATGTGGACGGGATTTATGCTATCATCTTCTGAGAGGTGATGCCGCATGACCAACATCTGCGAGGACTGCGTCTGCTATGACTACGATGAGGAGCTGGAGTCCTTCGTCTGCACCATGGACCTGGACGAGGACGAGATGGAGCGCTTTTTGAAGGGGACCAACACCGCCTGTCCCTTCTACCGCCCCGGCGGGGACTACAAGACGGCGGCGAAACAGTGAGGGAGGGCGCTATGGAGCTGGTGGATTTATACGACGAGAACCGCCTCCCCCTGGGGAGGACGGCGGAGAGGAGCGCCCAAAAGGGTCCCGGAGAGCTGCGCCTGGTGGTCCACGTCTGCGTCTTCGACAGCCGGGGGCGGCTGCTGATCCAGCAGCGGGCCCCGGAAAAGTTCATCTTCCCCAACCTCTGGGACGTGTCCGTGGGCGGCGGCGTGGACGCTGGCGAGACCAGCCGCCAGGGGGCGGAACGGGAGTTCCGGGAGGAGCTGGGGGTTTCCCTGGACCTGAGCGGCCTCCGGCCCTCCGTGACGGTGAACTTCGACGGGGGCTTTGACGACTTCTACATCCTCACCAAGGACCTTTCCCCGGAGGACCTGACCCTCCAGCGGGAGGAGGTCCGGGCCGTCCGCTGGGCGGCGCTGGAGGAGGTTCTGGGCATGCTGCGCCGGGAGGAGTTCATTCCCTACCCCGAGAGCTTCCTGCGGTTCCTCTTCGATATGCGGGACCAGTTCGGTTTTCCCACGAAATAGAGCCGCAAAACCGGAAGGGTCTCCCCTTCCGGTTTTCTTCATGGAGTTCACGGGGCCTCGTCCGGTTCCCTGTTCTCGTACTCCGCCCGCCAGTCGGCCATCTGCGCCTCGTCCTTGTCGTCCAGGGCGTGGAGGCCGCCCCGGGTCTCCATGTGGTGGGTCAGCTCGTGGGAGAGGGTCTGCCGCAGCTCCGCCCGCCAGTCCTCCTCCGTCCAGTCCTCCTTCTCCGCCAGGGCGGCGAAGGAGCCGTAGTACAGGTTGATATACCGGCCCAGGAGGTTGTCGCAGAACTCCCCCATGACGTACATGTCACCCTCGGGGAACTCCAGGTCCGGCACCGCGTCCTCCAGCAGGTTCACGCCGCCGTTCAGCTCCTCAAAAAGCGCCTCCGGGAAGCCCTCCGCCAGCTGGTCCAGCAGGTCCCCCGCCTGGTCAAAGGTCAGAATCATGGGCCCTCCAGAATGGCGGCCTCCAGCTCCTCCAAGGTGTCCGCCAGGCGGTCCGCGCCGGCCTCCTCCAGGGAGGACCGGGGCCGGAAGCCCCAGGTGACGCCGCAGGCTTTCAGCCCGGCGTTGTGGCCCGTGCGGATGTCCACGCTGCTGTCCCCCACGAAGAGGGTGGTCTCCGGCCGGGCGTTCAGCTCGTTCATGATGCTGTGAATCCCCGCCGGGTCCGGCTTCACGGGCACGCCGTCCACCTTTCCCCGGACCAGGGTGAAGAAGCCCGGCAGGTAGTGCTCCACAATCTCCCGGCTGAAGCCGTCCGCCTTGTTGGAGTACACAGCCATCTGGACCCCGGCGGCCTTCAGCCGCCCCAGCAGGTCCGCCACGCCCTCATAGGGGACGGTGGCCTCCATGTTGTGCTCTCCGTAGTAGTCGCTGAACTGGGAGATGGTGTTCATCAGAATCAGGGGGCTCTGGCAGCCCTCGGGGGAGAATTTGGAAACCAGGTTGGGGATGCCGTGGCCCACCATGGCCTTGAACTCCGCCAGGGAGTGCTCCGGCCAGCCGTTGCGGCGGCATACCCAGTTCCCGGCGGCGGCCAGGTCCTCGATGGTGTCCAGCAGGGTCCCATCCAGGTCGAAAATCACGGTTTGATACATTTAGCACCTCATATCAGTCATCAGTGTGGTGAAGGGGTTGACAAAACCTTATATCACAAAAGGTCACAAATATTCTAACAAGCCCCCTCCCTCTTTGCAAGTGACGAACAAACAGAAAGCCGTGAGGAACCCCGGCGGCTTTTTTAGCGGTTCTGGCAAAAAGACCAGGTGGTAGTCCTTGACTTTTCGCCCCAAAGCGTGGATAATGGCAATGTCTGCAAAATACGCCGGGGCACCCCCGGCTCGACTGGAGGTTTTCCTATGACCCCTGACAGCCGCTTTTTCGAGGACATGGAGGCCCGCATTCCAAAGGGCCAGGTCCGCACCCGCTTCGCCCCCTCTCCCACGGGCTACATGCACGTGGGCAATCTCCGCACCGCCCTGTACACCTGGCTCATCGCCCGGCACCACCACGGCACCTTCATCCTCCGCATTGAGGACACGGACCAGGGCCGCCTGGTGGAGGGCGCCACCGATGTCATCTACCGCACCATGACCGAGTGCGGCCTCACCCACGACGAGGGCCCCGACGTGGGCGGCCCCGTGGGGCCCTATATCCAGTCGGAGCGCCGGGCCCTCTACGGGAAGTACGCCAAGCTCCTGGTGGAGAAGGGCGCGGCCTACTACTGCTTCTGCGAGAAAACCGAGTCCGAGGAGGACAGCGGCGACTTCAACCGGGCCGCCGACCCCTGCCGGGACCTCTCCCAGGAGGAGATCGACGCCAACCTCATGGCGGGCATGCCCTACGTCATCCGCCAGCGCATTCCCCAGGAGGGGACCACCACCTTCCACGACGTGAGCTTCGGGGACATCACCATGGAGAACAAGACCCTGGACGACCAGGTCCTCCTCAAGCGGGACGGCCTGCCCACCTACAACTTCGCCAACGTGGTGGACGACCACCTCATGGGCATCACCCACGTGGTCCGGGGCAGCGAGTACCTCTCCTCCGCCCCCAAGTACAACCTCCTCTATGAGGCGTTCGGCTGGGAGATTCCCACCTACGTCCACTGCTCCCCCGTCATGCGGGACCAGCACAACAAGATGAGCAAGCGCCACGGGGACCCCTCCTACGAGGACCTGATCGCCCAGGGCTATCTGACCCCCGCCGTGCTGAACTACGTGGCCCTCTTGGGCTGGGCCCCCAAGGGAGAGCGCAGCGAGCAGGAGGTCTTCTCCCTGGAGGAGCTGGTGGACGCCTTCGACATCGCGGGCATCTCCAAGTCCCCCGCCATCTTCGACATCGACAAGCTGACCTATTTCAACGCCCTATATCTCCGCGCCATGACGCCGGAGGACTTCGCCAAAACCGCGGAGCCCTATATCCGCCAGGCCGTGAAGAACCCCGCCATCGACCCGGCGGCGGTGGCCGCCCTGCTCCAGGCCCGGTGCGAGAAGCTGACGGACATCCCGGAGAAGGTGGACTTCTTCGACGCTCTGCCGGACTACGACGCAGCTCTCTTTACCAATAAGAAATCCAAGACCGACTCCGAGGTCTCCAAGAACATGCTGGAGGCCGCCCTCCCCGCCCTGGAGGCCCTGCCGGACTGGACCCAGGACGCCGTTCACGACTGCCTCATCGGCCTGGCGGAAAAACTCGGCGTGAAGAACGCCACGCTGATGTGGCCCGTGCGCATCGCGGCGGCGGGCAAGCAGGTGACGCCCGGCGGCGCCGTGGAAATCTGCCACATTCTGGGCAGGGAGGAAACCCTCCGCCGCCTCCGTTTGGGCCTCGAAAAGCTGAGCGCCTGACAAGGAGACATTCCCCATTGTCAATTATCCATTATCAATTCAAAAAGGACTGGTTTGATTACATGAGCAAGCTCACCATCCCCAGCGGCTACAAAATGCCCCTGACCAACAACGAGCTCCAGCGGGCCATCGAGCTCATCCATGAGGACTTCCAGCGCAACCTCACCCTCCGGCTGAACCTGCACCGGGTCTCCGCCCCGTTGTTCGTGGACGGGCGCACGGGCCTGAACGACGACCTGAACGGCGTGGAGCGCCCCGTCACCTTCGACATCCCCGACGTGGGGGCCGAGGGGCAGGTGGTCCACTCCCTGGCCAAGTGGAAGCGCCTGGCCCTGAAGCGATATGAGTTCCCCGTGGGCATGGGCCTCTTCACGGACATGAACGCCATCCGCCGGGACGAGATCGTGGACAACCTCCACTCCATCTACGTGGACCAGTGGGACTGGGAAAAGCACATCGCCCCCAAGGACCGGACTCTCCAGTACCTCAAGGACACGGTGCGGGACATCGTGGGGGCCCTGTGCGACACGGCCTCCGTCCTGCGGAACCACTTCCCCGCCTTGGACTTCCGGCCCGACCGGGACGTGTATTTCATCACCACCCAGGAGCTGGAGGACCGCTATCCCCACCTGGAGCCCGCGGAACGGGAGACCGAGGTCTGCCGGAAGCACCGGACTGTGTTCCTCATGCAGATCGGCAAGACCCTGAAATCGGGGACCCGCCACGACGGCCGGGCCCCGGACTACGACGACTGGGAGCTGAACGGGGACATCCTCATGTGGAATCCGGTGCTCCAGCGTTCCTTCGAGGTCTCCTCCATGGGCATCCGGGTGGACGAGGCCGCCATGGACCGCCAGCTCACCGCCGCCGGGTGCAACGAGCGGCGGCAGCTGCCCTTCCATCAAATGCTGCTGAACGGCCAGCTGCCACAGTCCATCGGCGGCGGCATCGGGATGAGCCGGGTGTGCATGCTCCTTCTGGGGGCCTGCCACATCGGCGAGGTCCAGGCCAGCCTCTGGGACCGGGAGACCGTCGAGGGCTGCGAGAAGGCCGGCGTCATCCTTCTGTAAAACACGAACCGCACTCCATAAAATCAAGGAGGCCGTCTTTCGACGGCCTCCTTTGCTATTGGTCAGTATAGAGGGAACGCGCTTTCCCAGCTCCTCCGGGGTCCTGCTGGAGTATAGCGGCGGCCCCGGTCAGACGGAGGACTTTTCCGCCTTCAGCAGGGCCTTTTTGGCGGCCACGCCGGACTCGGCCACGTCGTACTCCCAGTTCCAGGGGTCCTTTTTGCACACGCCGTCGGCGAAGGGGATGAAAACGGACGCCAGGCCCACAATGGCCAGAATCCAGCAGTACCAGAGGTTCAGAACAATGTCCACGGGGCTCATGGCGTACCCGTTGGCCACGGACAGCGCCGCGGCGGACAGGAGCTGCGCACCGTAGGGAATGACCCCCTGGAACACGCAGGAGAACACGTCCAGCAAAGAGGCGGTCCGCCGGGGGTCCACCTTGTACTCCTGGCTGATTTCCTTGGCCATGCTTCCGCTGACCACGATGGCCACCGTGTTGTTGGCCGTGGCAAAGTCGGACAGGGACACCAGGGCGGCGATGCCCACCTGGGCGGACTTGTTCCCCCTGATCATGCCCCGGAGCTTTTCAATCAGCCAGTTGATGCCCCCGTTGTGGGCGATCATTTCGCTCATGCCGCCGCAGAACAGGGTCAGGAAAAAGACCTCGTTCATGCCGGTGAAGCCGTTCCAGATGGCCTGGGCGAAGCCGAAAAGGTCCAGGGAGGCGGTGGCCAGGCCGATGGCCCCCGCCGCGAAAATGCCGATGGTCAGCACCAGGAAGACGTTGATTCCCACCAGGGCCAGAATCAGCACCAGCAGGTAGGGCACCACCTTGATAAAGCTGTAGCTCAGATCGTCCATGACCGGCATGACCTCCGGCCGGCCCGCCACCAGCAGCACCACGATGGTAATCACGGCGGCGGGCAGGGCGATGAAGAAGTTCACCCGGAACTTGTCCCGCATCTCACAGCCCTGGGAGCGGGTGGCGGCGATGGTGGTGTCGGAGATCATGGACAGGTTGTCGCCGAACATGGCCCCGCCCACGCAGGCGCCCACCATCAGGGGGATGGACAGCCCGGCCTTGCCCGCCACGCCCACCGCGATGGGGACGATGGCGCTGATGGTCCCCATGGAGGTGCCGGTGGCCGTGCCCATGAAGGCGGAGATGATGAAGACCCCGGCGGTGAGGAACTGCACGGGAATCAGGGACAGGCCCAGGTTCACGGTGGCGTCCCGCCCGCCCATGGCCCCGGCCACGCTGGAAAAGGCCCCGGCCAGCAGATAGATCATCAACATGGTGACCACGTCGATGTTGGACGCGCCCCGGGCGAAGATGGCGAAGCGCTGATCCAAGGGGCCTTTGGTGATGGCGAAAGCCGCCAGCAGGGCGATGAACATGGCGGTGACGGAGGGGAACTGGTAAAAGGCCATCTCCACCCCCTGGGCCTGGAGAATCAGGCCCGCCCCCAGGTAAATGGCGACGAAGATCACAAAGGGGACCAGGGCCAGGCCGCTTCTTTTCTTCTGTAAATCGTGCTGCATTTCGAATCTCTCCTTCTTTGTTTCTCGCCTCAGATTATAGCAGACGAAGAGGCCCTTCGGCAACAGGTTTTTCTCCGCCGCCGGAAAAGCGCAAAGGAGCGCCCCCGGGGGCGCTCCTTTTTATACTGCTTGTCTTCTTATTTCTTCCAGCGGTCCAGGGTGGGCAGGAGCTCCGTCATGTACTTCCGGTTGGGCTCCGGGTCTCCGGGCATGTGGGGCAGGCACTGCTCCACCATCTCCTCCATGGTACACTCCCGGAGGAACGCGCCGTTGTCCCAGCACCACTTGCAGTAGTGCTCGTTGAGGGTCCCGTCCTTCTCCCGGCCCATCTGCTCGGGGATAAGGGGCATGCCGCAGCTCTGGCACCGCAGGTCCGTGGGATAGCCCAGAAGGTCGTTGATGGTCACGCCGAAGAGCTGGGAGATGGCCTGGAGGGTCTCGATCTCCGGCACGGTGTCTCCCGTTTCCCAGCGGGAGACCGCCTGCCGGGTGACGAAGAGCTTTTCGGCGAGGTCGTTTTGGGAAAGGCCCGCCTTCTTCCGCAGGGCCGTGAAGTTGTCTTTGAAATTCATGGGTCCGCCTCCTTTATGCTATCAGCATAGCATGGAGTGGACGGGGCGTCAAGCAACTGGCTGTTGCCTCCTCACCGTGGCCGGGCGGCGAAGACCTTCACGCTTCGGGGCCCGATGGAAAACCGCCCGTCAGGGATGTCCATGGCCGCCTGGGCCGGCTGCCAGGTGTCCGCCAGCTGCTCCCAGGCCAGCTCCCCGGGCAGCTCCGGCAACTCCACGTCCAGGGGCTTCCAATAGGCGTTGGAGGCCACGTAGACAATCTGGGGGGCCTCCCCCTCCGCCTGCCCGGCGAAGAGCACGCCCACATAGCGCTCGTGGTCCTCAAACTGGCTGTGCCAGGGGGTGACGCCGTGGAAGCTCACGTCGGGGAAGCCGTAATACCCGTCGGAGAGGTTGGCCCGGAGGATGCGGAAGCGCTTGCGCAGCGCGATCACGAACTGGAAGAAGCGGAACATGTCGCGGTTAGCCTCCAGCATCCGCCAGTCCAGCCAGCTTGTCAGGTTGTCCTGGCAGTAGGCGTTGTTGTTTCCGAACTGGGTGTTGCAGAACTCGTCCCCCGCCAGGAACATGGGGATGCCCCGGCTGCACATCAGAAGGGCGAAGGCGTTGCGGCACATCCGCCGCCGGAGAGTGACGATTTCCGGGTCGTCCGTCTCCCCCTCGATTCCGCAGTTCCAGCTGTTGTTGTCGTTGGCCCCGTCGGTTCCTCCCCAGCCGTTTTTTTCGTTGTGCTTCACATTATAGGAGTACAGGTCCCACAGGGTGAAGCCGTCGTGACAGGTGATGAAGTTCACCGAGGCGTTCTTCCGTTCCCCGGACTGGTAGATGTCCCGGGAGCCCACGATGCGCAGGGCGGCGGCCTGGGCGCAGCCCGCGTCCCCCTTGAGATAGCGGCGCATGTCGTCCCGGTAGCGGCCGTTCCACTCCGCCCAGCGGTTCCAGGCGGGGAAGCTGCCCACCTGGTACAGCCCGCCGGCGTCCCAGGCTTCGGCGATGAGCTTCACGTCCCCCAGGATGGGGTCGAAGGCCATGGCCTGGAGCAGGGGGGGCTTGTTCATGGGGGTGCCGTCCTCGTTCCGGCCCAGGATGGAGGCCAGGTCGAAGCGGAAGCCGCTGATGTGGTACGTCGTCACCCAGTAGCGCAGGCAGTCGATGATCATCTGGTGGACAATGGGGTGGTTGCAGTTCAGGGTGTTTCCGCAGCCGCTGAAATTATAATACTGCCCGCCGGGGGTGAGTAAGTAATAGATGTTGTTGTCGAAGCCCTTGAAGGAGAAGAAGGGCCCGTCCTCGTTGCCCTCCGCCGTGTGGTTGAATACCACGTCCAGGTAGACCTCGATGCCGTTTTCGTTGCAGTCCTGGATGAGGCGCTTCAGCTCGTTCCCCTCCCGGTTGTACTCCAGGCCCGAGGCGTAGCTGGTGTTGGGGGCGAAAAAGCTGACGGTGTTATAGCCCCAGTAGTTATAGAGCTGTTCCCCGTCCACCTGCCGGGCGTCCTGCATCTCGTCGAACTCGAAGATGGGCATGAGCTCCACGGCGTTGACGCCCAGCTCCCTTAAATAGGGAATCTTCTCCCGCAGACCCTCGAAGGTCCCCGGCGCGGCCACGGCGGAGGACTCGTGAATGGTGAAGCCCCGGACGTGGAGCTCGTAGATCACCAGGTCCTCCATGGGAATCAGGGGCCGGGGCATGTTGCCCCAGTCGAAGTCGTCCTTGACCACACGGGCCTTGTAGTGCTGGTCCATGGCGGGCTTCACGCCCCACTGGCTCTGCCCCGTCACCGCCCGGGCGTAGGGGTCCAGCAGGTACTTGGACCCGTCGAAAATCAGGCCCCTGGCGGGATCCCTGGGCCCGTCCACCCGAAAAGCGTACTCGAACTCCTCAATGTTCAGCTTGAAGACAATCATGGAGTACACGTTTCCGATGCGGTAGCGCTCCGGGAAGGGAAGCACGGCGTAGGGCTCCTCTTCCTCCCGGCGGAAGAGCAGAAGCTCGATGGCCGTGGCCCCGTGGGAGTGAACCGTGAAGTTGACGCCGCCGGGGATGGCTGTGGCGCCGTTGATTTCATAAAAGCCGGGCCGCACGTCAAACCCGTTCAAGTGGTCCATGGGGACCAGATGGATAGTGCGGGGCAGGGCCACCGCGGACGCCTGAGAAATGGTCTCGCGGGCTGTAGTCAATTCTTGTTTTTCCACCGGGAACTCCTTCCTCGCCGTTCCGGCGACTGTAAAGTACGGGTACATTATACAACACGCCCCCAGATTTGTCATAGCTTTTTTCCCTTTTTGTGAGTTCCTACAAAGGCTTTGTGGGAAAGCACGATTTATAATGAAGGGACGATTTCGGAAATTTTCCGACGGCGTGAAAAAAATCCCGCCGCTGAACCGTGTTGTAGGCAGAAGGGAGTTGAGGACCGTGGTTCCATTTGGTACCGATGAAACCATCAGCCGGATTGTGGCGGACTACAGCGACATGCTGCTCCGCCTGGCCTGTACCCGTCTCCAGTCCACGGACGACGCGGAGGACGCCGTGCAGGACGTGTTTTTGCGCCTGCTCACCGCCCGGCCCGTCTTCCGGGACCAGGAGCATGAGAAAGCCTGGCTGATCCGCACAACCCTTCAGCGCGCGAGCGACATCCGCCGCAGGGCGGAACAGCGGAACATCCCTCTGGAGGACGCGGCGGAACCTGCGGCCCCGGAGAGCCCCGGCGGAGAACTTCGCGCCGCCGTCCGGGCCCTGCCGGAGATGTACGGGGCCGTCATCCACCTCCACTACTACGAGGGGTATTCCATCAGGGAAATAGCCAAACTGCTGGGCCTGCCCGCCGCCACGGTGGGCACCCGCCTGGCCCGCGGCCGGGAGCGGCTGCGGCAGATGCTGAAGGAGGACGCATGATGAATCAGGAAGACTACCGGAAAGCCTTCGACCAGCTCTCCTTTTCCGCGGACTTTCAGGAGCGGACAGCGGACCTGCTGCAACAGCGCGCCCGCGAATTGGAAAAGGAGCGTAGCAACATGACCATCAGTAAGATTAAAAAAATCGCGGTGCTTGCCGCCGCCTGTGTCGCCCTTCTGGCGGTGTCCGTGTCCGCCGCCATGCTCTGGATGACCCCCGCCCAGGTGGCCCAGGAGCACAACCAGCCCCTGCTGGCGGAGGCGTTCAAGGGACCCGACGCCATCGAAATCAACGAGACCGTGGAGAGCGGGGACTTCTCCATCACCCTGCTGGGCCTGGTCTCCGGGCGGAACCTGGACACGCTGAACCAGGACCTGGAGAAGGACCACACCTATTCCGTCCTGGCCCTCCGCCGCCTGGACGGGACGCCGCTGGAGAATGAGACCTTCGACTTCGGCTCCTACACCATGACCCCGCTGGTGGCGGGCTGTTCTCCCGTGGCGGTGAACAACTGGACTCTGGACGCCTTTGCGCAGGGCTTTGCCAAGGACGGCGTATATTACTACCTGCTGGACACGGCCAGTATCGAGATGTTCGCGGACCGGACGGTCTACATGGCCTTCTACGAGGGCTTCGCGCCCAATAACAACATTTTCACCGTGGCGGGCGACGGCTCCATCTCTTTCGCGGCGGACTTCACCGGAGTCCACGCCCTGTTCACCCTGCCCCTGGACCCCGCCAAGGCGGACCGGGCGGCGGCGGACGCCTTCGTGGCTTCCACCGGCATGGACGGCTGGACCAACGAGCGGTCCGACCCCGAGGGGGATTGGGACATTAAGCTCCAGGAGACCGAGGACGGCGAGGAGATCACCCTCCGGCCCAAGGACGAGGGCGGAGAGGCCCCTAAGGAGGTCGCTCCCCTGCCCAAGGGCGGCGCTCCCGCCCTGATGCCCGGCTGAACGCCTCTGAACAAAATCGCCAAGGACCGGCGGGGAGTAAACTCCCCGCCGGTCCTCTTTTTCCGTCTCCCCCATTTTTGAACGGTTCTTTAAATTTTGCCATTTTCCCCCCTTTTTGCCCCGTCTGTCTTTACAAGGTGGGCGGAATTCTTTATAATGAAGTGTCGGCTAAGTCCGCCTCCCGGCGGCCCACATTGACAGAGGAACCGCGGCCCCCTCCGGGCCGCTTTTGGAGGTTTTATGAAACAGTTTGTCAAGCGCCTGACAGCCGCGCTTCTGCTGGCGTCCCTGTGCGCCGCCCTGCTGTCCGGCTGCGCCCAGGACGGGGATGGCATGGCCCTGAACGTCTGCGTGGGCGGGGCCCCGGAGTCCCTGGACCCCATCTACGCCGAGGACATCCCCGGCCAGACCGTCCTGGCCCATCTCTACGAGAATCTGATGCGGGTGACGGCGGACAGCGCCGGGAAAACCAGCGTCATCCCCGGCATGGCCAAAAGCGTGGACCTGGAGGAGGAGGCACGAGACGGCGGCATCACCGTCACCTACACCTTCCGCCTCCGCAGCGCCCGCTGGTCCGACGGGCAGAGCGTCACCGCCGGGGACTTTGTCTACGCCTGGCAGCGCCTGGCGGACCCCGCCAGGGGGTCCCGGTACGCGGACCTTCTCTCCGTGGTCAGCGGCTATCAGGAGGCCCGGGCCACCGGGGACATGAGCCTTCTCCAGGTGACGGCCCGGAACGACTCCACCCTGGTGGTGGTCCTGGACGGGCACTACGACTGGTTTCTGAAGGAGGTCTGCACCTCCCCTGCCACCATGCCCCTGCGGGAGGACGTGGTGCGGCGGCTCAAGGCCGCCTCGGGCAGCCAGTCCTGGTGGAAGGGGGACCCCACCCAGCTGGTGACAAACGGGCCCTATACCCTCGCCGCCCTGGAGGAGGGCCGCCTCTTCCGGCTGGAGCGCAACGACCGCTATTACGGCTCTCTCCCCGGCCCCCAGAGCGTGGACTTCCACTTTGCCGGCTCGGCGGAGGAGTCCTGGTCCCTCTATGAGAGCAAGACCGTGGACTCCGCCTGGCCCCTGCCGGACCAGCGCTTGGAGGAGTTGGCCCAGGACCCGGAGTGGACCCCCCTGCCGGAACTTTCCACCTACGCCGTGCTGTTCAACTGCGCCTCGGACCTGCTCAGCGACCCCGCCCTGCGGGAGGCCCTGAGCCTGGCCATCGACCGCCCGGCCCTGGCCCAGGCGGCGGGGACGGCGGCCCTGCCGGCGGAGGGCCTGGTGCCCCCCGGCGTGCCGGAGAACGACGAGGGGGACTTCCGGGCCCTCAACGCCGCGCTGCTGGACAACAGCCCGGAGAGCTATGAGGCCCGCTGCACCCAGGCCCGGGCGCTTTTGGAGGAGGCCGGGTACAACAGCGGCGCGGACCTGGGAGAGCTGGAATTCCTGTATCTGAAAAACGATGTGAACGACGCCGTGGCCCAGGTCCTCTGCCAGCAGTGGCAGGAGGTCCTGTCCGTCCAGGCCGTTCCCAAGGGCCTGCCGGAACGGGAGCTGATGAGCGCTCTGCGGGCTGGGGAATACGCCCTGGCGGGCTTGTCCCTCACCGCCTCCGCCAACGACGCCGAGTGCTTCCTGATGTCCTGGACTAGCGGAAACCGGGAAAACTTGGCCTGCTACGAGAGCACAGCCTATGACACTCTGATGAAAATCATCGCCAGCGCCGCCGACGGCACCGCCCGTATGGGCTGTCTCCACGACGCCGAGGCCCTGCTGCTGATGGACTTCGCCTGCGCCCCCCTCTACACCAGGGGCACCGCCTGGGAACAGCGGGAAACCCTCGCCGGGGCCTTCCGGGACCCCAGGGGCTGGTTCAGCTTCGCCAATGTGGTGAACCGGACCACCTGAGCGCCTGTGCGCACCTGAAAAAAGGTTCCGCTATCATGAGATAGCGGAACCTTTTTTAGCTTTTTCCAGTCAGACGTTGATCTCCGGCGTCTCGCCCTCTCCGGCCTCCGCCAGCAGGGGGGCGGCGCTTTCCAGGAACGCCTCCACCTGGGCGGCGCAGCGGCCGGTGTAGAGCCTGGGGTCCAGAACGGCCTCCATCTCCGCCTCCGTCATGGCAAAGGCGGGTTCCGCCGCCAGGCGGTGGAGCAGGTCGCAGGGCTCGCCCTCCTTCATCCTGGCCGTGGCGGCCATGGAGCAGGTGCGGATGATCTCGTGGAGCTCCTGCCGGTTGCCGCCCCGCTTGACCCCCTCCATCATCAGGTTCTCCGTGGCGATGAAGGGCAGGTACTCCCGGCAGGTCCGGTCCACGATTTTCTCGTTGACGCGGAGCCCGTCGGTGACGTTCTGGGCCAGGCGCAAAATGGCGTCGGCGCAGAGGAAGCCCTCCGGCATGGAGATGCGCCGGTTGGCGGAGTCGTCCAAGGTCCGCTCCAGCCACTGGACCGAGGCGGTCATGGGGGCGTTCATGGCGTCCGCCATCAGGTATCGGGAGAGAGAGCAGATGCGCTCGCAGCGCATGGGGTTGCGCTTGTAGGCCATGGCCGAAGAGCCGATCTGGTTCTTCTCAAAGGGCTCCTCCACCTGCCGGTCGTGCTGGAGGAGGCGGATGTCGTTCGCCATGCGATAGGCGCTCTGGGCAATGGAGCTGAGGCAGTTGAGAATGCGGCTGTCCACCTTCCGGGGATAGGTCTGGCCGCAGACGGGGAAGGTCCTCTCAAAGCCGAACTCGGCGGCGATCCGCCGGTTCATCTCGTCGATCTTCCCCTCGTCCCCCTCGAAGAGGTCCAGGAAGCTGGCCTCAGTGCCGGTGGTGCCCCGGCAGCCCAGGAATTTCAGGTTCTCCAGGACAAAGTCCAGCTCCTCCAGGTCGGCCAGGAAATCCTGCATCCAGAGGGTGGCCCGCTTGCCCACGGTGACAAGCTGGGCGGGCTGATAGTGGGTGTAGCCCAGGGTGGGCGTGTCCGCATACTGCCTGGCGAACTTCGCCAGATTCCCCAGCAGGGCCAGAAGGCCCTGGCGCAGATACCGCAGGCCCTCCCGGTAGAGGATGAGGTCCGCGTTGTCGGTGACATAGCAGCTGGTGGCCCCCAGGTGGATGATGCCCGCCGCCGAGGGGGCGGCCGCGCCGTAGGCGTAGACATGGGCCATCACGTCATGGCGGACCTCCTTCTCCCGCTTCGCCGCCAGGTCAAAGTCGATGTCGGTGAGGTGGGCCTCCAGCTCGGCCACCTGTTCCGCCGTGACGGGCAGGCCCAGCTGGTGCTCGGCACGGGCCAGGGCCACCCACAGCCGCCGCCAGGTCTCGATCCGCTTTTCGGCGGAGAAGAGATTCAGCATATACTCCGAGGCGTACCGGGAGGAGAGGGGGGATTCGTAGCGGTCTTTACTCATAGGTCCTCCCTCAGCGGATGATGATGGCTTCCCGCTCCGGGCCCACGGACACGTAGCCAATGCGGCAGCCGATCTCTTTTTCCACGTACTCCACATACTTCCGGGCGGCCTCGGGCAGGTCCTCCCAGGTCCGCACGCCGGAGATGTCGCACTTCCAGCCGTCCATATACTCCACCACCGGCTTGGCCTCCGGGAGCAGGGCCGGGAAGGGGAAGCGGTCCGTCTGCTGGCTGCCCAGCTCATAGCGGACGCAGACGGGAATCTTGTCCAGATAGCTCAGCACGTCCAGCTTGGTCAGGGCGATGTTGGTGGCCGCCTGGCACTGGACACCGTAGCGGGTGGCCACGATGTCGATGGGCCCCACCCGGCGGGGGCGGCCGGTTTTCGCGCCGTACTCGTTGCCGGCCTCCCGGAGCTTGTCCGCCTCCTCGCCGAACCACTCGCAGGTGAAGGGGCCCTCGCCCACGCAGGAGGAGTAGGCTTTCACCACGCCGATGACCTCGTCGATCCGCACGGAGGGCAGGCCGGAACCCACGGGGGCGTAGGCCGCCACGGCGTTGGAGGAGGTTGTGTAGGGATAGATGCCGTAGTCCAGGTCCCGGAGGGCGCCCAGCTGGGCCTCGAAGAGGATGCGCTTGTTCTCCGTCTGGGCCTGGCGCAGGAAAGCGCCTGTGTCCCGGATGAAGGGGCGGATCTTCTCGCCGTAGTCCGCCACGTAGTCCATCAGCTGCTCAATGGTATAGGGCTCAGCGCCGTAGACCTTGGTCAGAGTCAGGTTCTTCCACTCCAGCAGGTCCTCCAGGTGGGCGCGCAGCTGCTTGGGGTAGAGAAGCTCCCCGGCCATGACGGTCTTCTTCTGGAACTTGTCCGAGTAGAAGGGGGCGATGCCCTGCTTGGTGGAGCCGTATTTTTTGTCCTTCAGCCGGGCCTCCTCCAGGCCGTCCAGGTCCCGGTGCCAGGGCAGCAGCAGAGAGGCCCGGTCGCTGATCATCAGGTTGTCCGGCGTGAGGGCCACGCCCTTGGCGGACACGTCCTGCATTTCCTTCCACAGGTTCTCGCAGTCCAGAGCCACGCCGTTGCCCAGGATATTCACCACGCCTTCCCGGAAGATGCCGGAGGGCAGCAGATGCAGGGCGAACTTGCCCTTTTCGTTGACGACGGTGTGCCCGGCGTTTCCGCCGCCCTGATAGCGGACCACCACGTCGTAGTCCTGGGTGATCAGGTCCACCATACGGCCTTTGCCCTCGTCGCCCCAGTTGATGCCCACAATGGCGCAATTTGACATATCAAAACCTCCCCGCGCCGCCGTCCCCCGGAGGGGGCGGCGTTCCGCTTGCTCACGGCCAGCGGCCAGCCGGTAATGGGGGCCTGTCCGGCCCCAGGGGGTTCTGGCGGCGGCGAAAAAGCGCCTCCGGCCAGAGAAAGAAGGGCTCCGCAGTCAGCGGGGCCCAAAGTTTCCCTTCCTTATTATAGCGGCAGTTTTCCCATAAGTAAAGGGAAAAGCGAAAGTTCCACAAATTTTTACAGGGCAAAAGGTATGACCCCCGGCGGAGGGCCGGGGGCCGCGTCCCGCCTCACGTCACCGTGAAGCGCTTTGTGGAGCCGGTGACGGCGTAGCGCTCGTAAATTTCCGGTCGTTCCGCCCTCAGGGCCTTGGCGTCCAGCCGGGTGCTGGTCACCGTTTTCCAGGAGACCCGGTAGTGGGCCGTCTCCACCTGCTCCACGCCCCGGGCCTCCAGTTCCGCCTTGACCTCGGCCTCGATGGCCTCCGCCTCCTGTTTCAGCCCGTCCATCTCCCGGCGGCAGCGCCGGAGGCGGGCCAGCTTCTCGTCCATCCGCAAGTCGTCCATAGCGTCCTCCCACAGGTTGTATGGTACAGCCTATGAGCGGGGAAAGGGGGTTATTACAGGTGGTGGTCCCTGAGGAGCTTTTTCGCCTGCTCCCACAGCTCGTCGCTGACGGTCTGGACCACCACGGCCCTGCGCACCAGGTCGGGAAGGGCGCGGGTGAGTTCCGCCTCCACAATGGTCTCGTTGGTCAAATCCGCCGAGGGGCACCCGGCGCACTGGCCCAGCAGCTTCACGTACAGCACGCCGTCCTCCAGATGGTCCACAGAGATCTCCCCCCCGTGGGCCCGGAGGACGGGGCGGACCTTCTCGTCCAGCGCGGCCTCCACGCGCTTCAAATCCTCAGTCATCTGTCTCCTCCTGTTCCGCCGCCTTCGCGGCGATGATTTCCTCCCGTATGCGGCGCTGGCTGTCGTCAAACAGCAGTTCCCGGTTGTGGCGGAAATAGGCGTCGCAGCCAAACTGCTCAATGAACCAGCTGGTGTCCGCGCCGGCGGTCAGCTCCGTGACGAACAGCACCAGTTCCTGCCCCTGGCCGAAGGTCTCCTCCAGGAAGGCAAAGGCGTGGTCCAGCTCTTCCCTGGTCCCCTTGGCCTGGGCGGCCCGCTGTTCCACCTCCGCCCCGAACCAGCCCCGGACCGCCGCCATGGCCGCCTCGGATTCCGCCAGGCTCTCCTGGATGAGGCGGCGGCGGTAGTCTTCCAGGGCGTTGATCTCCGTCTGCGCCAGCGTCTGGCGCTGTTTCTCCAGCTGGCCCGCGTCACGGGCCCGTTTCAGGGCGGCCCGCCGGCCGGCGGCCAGGGTCTCCAGCACCTCCGCGGGCTTTTCCCCAGCGGCCAGGGCCTCCTTAAATTCCGTCAGGGCGGCGTGGAGGCGCTCGCAGAGGGCGTCCCGGCGGCGGGTCTCCCTGGCGGCCTCGGAGAGGCGGGAGAGGAGCAGGCCCATGACGGAGAGTTTTTCGTCGAAGGGCGCGGCCCGGAGTTCCCGGACGGTGATGGGCTGCCACGCGCCCCTCAGGATGTCGTCCACGTGGTAGATCTTCCGGTACTTGTTGTACAGCTCCAGGTAGTTGGCGAAATCCCTGGCGACGCGGGGCAGCTGAATGTACTGGCCCACCACCTCCCGGTCCGTCCTGAGGCCCAGAGTCTCGTACACCGTCAGCAGCTCGCTCAGGTCCTCCCAGCCCCGGGCGGTGGCGAACTGGATGCCCTCCGCTGATGATTCCACCCGGTAGAAGTTCTCCTTTTTAATGTCCAGGTAGGACACCACCGCCCCATGGAGGCCCTTGGCCCTGGCGTACTCCTTCCAGACGGCGAAGTCCTCCACAACGTCAATGCGCTTCACCCGGTCCAGCGTCACCACGTCGAAGTCCCGGACGGAGCGGTTGTATTCCGGCGGGTTCCCGGCGGCGGCGATGAGCCAGCCCTCGGGGAGGCGCTGGTTGCCGAAGGTCTTGCACTGGAGGAATTGCAGCATCATGGGGGCCAGGGTCTCCGAGACGCAGTTGATCTCGTCCAGGAAGAGGATGCCCTCCTCGAGGCCGGTCTTCTCCATCAGGCTGTACACGGAGGCCAGAATCTCGCTCATGGTGTACTCGGTGACGGAGAACTCCTCCCCGCCGAAGGTGCGCTTTTCAATGAAGGGCAGGCCCACGGCGCTCTGCCGGGTGTGGTGGGTTATGGTGTAGGCCACCAGGCCCACGCCGGTCTCGGCGGCCACCTGCTCCATGATCTGGGTTTTGCCCACGCCTGGGGGGCCCATCAGGAGAACGGGCCGCTGGCGGACCGGGGGGATGAGGTAGTTTCCCAGCCCGTCCTTGGCCAGGTAGGCTTTCAGGGTGTTGGCGATTTCCTGTTTGGCTTGTTTGATGTTCATTCAGTCCATCCTCCACAGCAGAAGATTCACATTCCAAATTCTTTGGCGTAGCATACCGGCCCATTCATCGGTCCAGCGTCTTCCCGCAGCTTCCGGGCCATGAAATTAATGGAGGGGACTCCTTCTGGAACCACGATTCCAAAGCGCTCTGCCGGAACATATCCAAACCTTGGATAATAGCGTTCACTTCCCAGAACTACGGAATAGGAATACCCCAGTTCCTTTGCGATGCGGTGCCCTTCGTCCATCAAAGCGGTGCCAACGCCCTGGCGCTGGTATTCAGGACGCACGGACAAGGGCGCCAGGGCAAGGGCCTCCCTGCCGCCGATGGTAATTTTCGTAAATAGAATATGCCCCGCCAGCCTGCCGTTGGCCTCCGCCACCAGAGACAGCTCCGGGATAAAGGCCGCGCTCTTCCGCAGAGCGGCGGTTAGGTCCTGTTCCGTCCCATCGGCGTGCTCCGCTGAGGCAAAGGCCTCCATAATCAGGGCGTATACCTCTTCATAATCGTCTGGCGTTTCCCGGCGTATTTGCATAAAAAGCGTTCCTCCCTTCCATCGGATGCTCTCAGCGTGCCTCAGAGCTCCGGCAGCTCGTCCAGGTCGATCTCCTCCGGCAGCTGCTCCACTGCCCGGTCCAGGTCCGGGGCCTCCAGCACCAGCCGGATGGCCCAGGGGGGCGTCTTCACGCTCAGCGGCGGCTCTCCCAGGAGGATGAACGCCGTCTCATAGGGCGTGCGCTTTTCCGGGTAAATGCCCATGCCGTCGGTGAAGTACAGCAGTCCCCGGAGGCTGGCAAAGGCCCCCGCCTCCTGGAGCTTCGCCACGTGCTCAAACACCGGGCGGAAGTCCGTGGCGCTGCCGCCTACAAGCCGGAAGTCATCCATATAGGCCCGCAGGTCCTCCAGGTCGTGAATGGGCGTGTCGGACCGCACCTGGTCGTCGCACTGGATGATACGGATATTCACCTTCCGGGTGAAGGTCCCGGCGCTCCTCAAAATGGCGTAGGTACAGGCCAGGAACTGCCGCACCCGCTCCCCGGAGGTGGACATGGAGGTGTCCACGGCGATGACGAAGTCCTCGATGCGCTTTTCCTCCCGGGTCTCCGGGGGCTCCACCAGGGGCATGTTCCCATAGAGCCGGAGGCCGTAGGCGTAAAACCCGTAGTCAAAGGCATCCCCGTCCACCGCCTGAACCTCCCTGGGGGCGGCAAAGCGCCGGAGGAAGGCCCGGTAGTCCACGTCGTCCCGGACGGCCACCCGGACCTGCTCCAGCACGGCCTCCCCGCCGGTCCCCTTGTGGTCGAGCACCGTCTCCAGGCCCGTCTGGGTCTTGCCGGAGAGGTCCTGCCACTTCCGGTCCTGGCGCTGGTTCCGCTCCTCGCCGTCCCGCTGTTCCGGGTCCCAGAGGCCGTGGTCGTCCACCAGGAAGGCCCGCTGAAGCCGGGCCAGCTCATACTCCGGCAGGCTCAGACCCAGGAGGCGGCGGTAAATGCCCTCCGCCGTCAGCACGGGCATGTCCCTTTTGCACTCGCCGTAAAACTTCCGCTTCACGGGAAAGGACCCGGCGTTCAGGCAGGGGTAGTCCAGTTCGTCCAGAATGCTCTCCACCGCCGCGTCGCAGCTGAGGTCCCACAACTCCGGGACCTTCCCCCGCTTCTTCGCCAGGTGCCGGAGCATACAGTGGAGGACGGCGTGGAGGTAGGCCCGGCAGGTCCACACCCGGCTCCTCAGATACCGTTCCGCCAGCCAGGCCCCGTCGTAGTACAGCGTCTCCCCGTCCGTCGCCAGGGACAGCGTCACCCCGCCGCCGGGGGCGAAGGCCAGGGCGCACAGGGCCGCGTCCAGATAGGGCAGGTGCATATACAGCTCGTTCCGGGAGGCAAAGAGGATGTCCCGGCCAACCTCGGAAAACTCCTTTTGTTCCATAAAACCCCCGGCCTCTCTACAGCGTAAAGGACTTTTCCAGTCCAGCAGGAAAGCGTCTGTGCCGCTCCTCCAGCAGCGCCGCCAGCGCCGCCGTGTCCCCTCTCTCACGGGCCAGGGCACAGGCGGCGGAGAGGGCATCCTGGTCCGGTTCCGCCAGCTCCAGAAGCAGGGGCAGCCCCTCCCCGTCCCCCTCCTCCAGCAGGAGGCGGAGGGCCTCTCCGGCGTGTTCTTTTAAATAGGTCCGGTAGCCCGCCGCCGCCGTCTCCCCCAGTTCCGCCGGATAGCGGAGGCGGTACCAGGCCAGGCGGAGGGCGGCGGCCTCGTCGTGCTCCATGCCCAGAAACTCCCGCCAGAGGGCGTCGTACTCCTTGAGGGACAGGCGTTTCTGCCGGAAGCAGTGGTGATAGGGATAGCCCGCGCCGGAGATGAAGTAGTCGAAGTGGTGGGCGGGGCAGTTCTCCTCGTAGAGTTCCGTGTACTCCGGGAACAGCAGACGGGCGGTCTCCCCCGCCGGGTCCAGGAGGGTCACGTCCAGCTCCCGGCTCAGCTCTCCGGCGAACCAGGCCAGGGCCTCCCCCTGGTCCGGGCCCCCGCGGGTGAGATGGAGGGTGTCCAGGCCGCGGCAGTTCATCAGCACCCCGCCGCCCCAGCGGGAGACGCCGTCGCTCATACGGAGTGTTTTCAAGCTGGAACAATTTAACAAAGCGTAGTCCCCCAGGGCCTCCAGGCCCTCCGGCAGGGTCAGCTCCCGGAGGCGGCGGTTGTCCCAGGCCGCGTCCTCCTCGGGGGGAACGCAGGTAATTAGAACCGTCTCCGCCCCGGCGGGAAGAGGGTCCCCCTGCCTCTCCGGGGCCAGGGCCCGGTCCCCCAGGGCCGTCACCGGCAAGTCGAAAAGCCGGTCCGGCAGGGCGGCCCGAATGTCCGGCGTCCCCGCCCGGAGGATGACCGCGCCGCCCTCCTCCCGGCGGAACACCAGCTTCCAGTTGCTGACGCCGCTGACAGTCTCCATGGCCGCCGCCCCCCTTCCTCGTTTTTCAGGGGTAGTATACCACAACTGGAATCAATTTCCCAGACAAAAATTTTTTTGCCCCGCCCCCTTGACAAACTGTTTATTCTGTGTATACTGTATATGAACAGTGAAACGGGGGAACTTCCATGGAAATCATCATCCGCAACACCGGGGGGCAGCCCATCTACGAGCAGATCTACTCCCAGCTGAAGGCCCAGATCATCGCCGGGGCCCTGTCGCCGGGGGAGGCCCTGCCCTCCATCCGGGCCCTGGCCAAGGACCTGAAAATTTCCGTCATCACCACCAAGCGGGCCTATGACGAGCTGGAGGCCGAGGGCTTTCTCTACACCGTGGCCGGCAAGGGCTGCTTCGTGGCGGAGAAGAACCTGGAATTGATCCGGGAACAGCAGCTCAAGGAGCTGGAAGCCCACCTGACCGCCGCCGCGGACCTGGCCAAAACCTGCGGCTTGACGGTGGAGGAGCTTGCCGGCATGCTGCGCGTCTTACTAGAGGAGGAGAACCTATGAACGCCATTGAACTGAACCATATCCACAAGAGCTTTCCCGGCTTCGCCATCCAGGACCTGTGCCTGACGGTGCCCAGCGGCACCATCTGCGGCCTGGTGGGCGAAAACGGCGCGGGCAAATCCACCACTATCCGCCTTTTGATGAACGCCCTCCGGCCCGACGGCGGCGCCGCCAGGGTCCTGGGGGTGGACGCGTCCAGCCCGGAGTTCCGGGACGTGAAGGAGGACGTGGGCGTCGTCCTGGACGAGGCTTACTACCCCGAAACCCTGAACACCCTCCAGGTGGGGAAGGTCATGGCGGGGACCTACAAGCGCTGGGACCAGGGGACCTACGAGCGCTACCTCCGCCGCTTTGACCTGCCGGAGAAAAAGCAGTTCAAGGACTTCTCAAGGGGCATGAAGATGAAGCTGGCCATCGCCGTGGCCCTGAGCCACCAGCCAAAGCTCCTGATTCTGGACGAGGCCACCAGCGGCCTGGACCCCATCGTCCGGGACGAGGTGCTGGAGATTTTCATCGAGTTCACCCGGGAGGAGGACCACTCCATTTTAATCTCCTCCCACATTCTCAGCGACCTGGAAAAACTCTGCGACTACATCGCCTTCCTGCACCAGGGGCGTCTGCTCTTCTGCGACGAGAAGGACCGGCTTCTGGAGACCTACGGCGTCTTCGCGGGCACGGCGGAACAACTGGAGAGCCTCCGGGAGGAGGCCATCGTGGGCCGGGAGGAGACCCACGGCTACGGCGGCGTTCGGGCCCTGGTGCGCCGGGACGAGGTCCCGGCGGGGCTGGAGCTGGAACGGGCGAGCGTGGAGGACATCATTCTCTTTATGGTGAAAGGAGCAAGAAAATGAAAGCGCTGATTCAGAAGGATTTCTATGTAATCTGGAAACAGATGCGGATTTATGTCGTCATCATTTTGCTGCTGTCCATGATAAACAGCGCGTTCAACATCGTGTTCCTGGTGGTCTGGTGTTCCATGCTGCCCTATACGGCCATGGCCTATGACGAGAGGAGCCACTGGAACCAGCTGGCGGCCATGATGCCCTATTCCAAGCGGGACATTGTGCTGAGCAAGTACGTGCTGGGCTGGCTGTGCATGGCGGCGGCTGGCCTTTTGTGCCTGGCGGCCCGTATGGTACTGGGGCACTTCCTCGAAAACGAGGTGGACGCCTCCATCGTGCTGACCAGCCTCTGCCTGGGCGTGATTTCCCTGGCAGTCACCCTGCCCGCGGTCATGCGCTTCGGCGTGGAGCGGGGCCGGATGATCTTTATGGTGGTGATCTTCGGGGCGGCCATCGGGACGGGCATTGTCCTGGACTCGGCGGACATCCTCCCCCGCATCTCTCTGCCGCTGATGGCCCTGATGCCCATTGCGGCGGCCGCTGCCACGGCGGTCTCCATCCCCCTGTCCATGAAGCTCTACCAGGTGAACTGAAAGGAGGCGCGCTATGCCGCGTGTGCCCAACAATCTGCTTCTGCTCCTCTTACTGCTGCCCCTCGCGGACCGGCTCTGGAAAATGTGGAGGGACCGGAAGTAAATGAAGAACACGAAACGCTACCCCGTCTGCGGTTACACGGATATTATCCGTGTGCCGCACGACGCCCACCGCTACCTCGCCAACAGCATCTGCATCACCCGCTTTGCCACGGTGAAGCGGATTCCGGTGGCCCGCTACGTCTGCTATGACTGCGGCTATCTGGAAAACTGGGTGGAGAACCGGCACGAGCGGGAGGAAATCAAGCGGGCATGGGGATGAAGCTGTAAGGACGAAAAAAGGCCCTCCGTGACGGAGGGCCTTTCCCTTTACATGCCTTGCAGACTCCGCTGGAGAAGCCCCATCAGGGTCTCGGCGTGGCCGTAGGACTGCTTGCTCAGCTCCTCAAAGAGCTTGGTCAGGCAGGGGTCCAGGCTGTCCTCGGCGGAACGGGCGTAATTCAGCCCGCTGCACGCCGCCGCGTGATACCGCTCCCGCAGGGCGGGGCACCAGCGGCCCACGTAGATGCGCTCTGTACTGACGCTGGGCCGGTAGCACTGGCCGGTAATCAGGTAGTGGGCCGCCATGAGCCGCCGGGCCTGGTCCTGGAGGTCCGCCGCCATGTCCCGCAGATCCTTCCGGGCCCAGGACGGGGCCTGCCGGGCCAGGGCCAGGAGATAGCGCCGGTCCGACAGCGCCGCCTCGATGTAGCCGGAGATCACGTTCAGCATCTCCGCCGCCTCGGTGCCCATGCAGCAGGGATTCCGCTCCGCGCCGGGCAGCGCGGCGGCGGACCCCGCCGGAACGGGAACGGCGGGGGTCTCCGGCGCGGCGGGGAGCGTGGAGGCCGCCGGGGCGGCGGGCGCGGCGGAAACCTCCGACCGGGCCGCCGCCGGCTGAACGGACATGCCGGGGTAGGGCTCCAGGTTCGGGGCTACCCGCTGCCAGATGCGGTCGTACTGGCGGAAATCGTACACTTCCGGGGTTTGGGTCATATGTTCCATGAGGGGTCCCTCCTTTTCTCCCCAGTCTATGCAAAAGGTAAAAAAACCGTTACTGTTGCGCCTGCAACAGATAGGAAGGGCGCTTTTGGGTAAAATGTAGGGGAAATCCCAAGGCATTCGTTGCATTCTCCCGTTATATCTGGTAGAATGCTCTCTGACACAGCAAGCAAAGGAGGTACCCTTATGCTGGAACTGAGACACCTCAGCTACGCGGTCCGCGAGGACGGCGGGGAGCTGGGCATTTTGAACGATATTTCCCTGACCGTCGGCGACGGGCGGCTGGTGGTTTTCACCGGCCCCAACGGCGGCGGGAAGACCACCCTGGCCAAAAGCATCATGGGCCTGGTGAAGCCCACCGCCGGGCAAATTCTCTGGAACGGGCAGGACATCACCGGCATGGGCATCACGGACCGGGCCCGGCTGGGCATCAGCTACGGCTTCCAGCAGCCCCCCCGGTTCAAGGGGCTGACGGTCCGGGACCTGCTGACCCTGGCCAGCGGGGACCAGCGGCTCAGCAAGGACCGCTGCTGCCAGTACCTGACCCGTGTGGGCCTGTGCGCCAACGACTACCTGGACCGGGAGGTGGACGCCTCCCTCTCCGGCGGCGAGGTGAAGCGGATTGAAATCGCCTCCATCCTGGCCCGGAACGGATCCCTCATGATTTTCGACGAGCCGGAGGCGGGCATCGACCTGTGGTCCTTCGCCCGGCTGACGGAGACCTTCGAGCAGCTCCACGCCGCCGGAGGGGCCACCATGATCATCATTTCCCATCAGGAGCGCATCATCTCCCTGGCGGACGAGGTCATCGTGGTGGGCGACGGGCGGCTGCGCCACCGGGGAACCCCGGCGGAGATTCTGCCCCGGATTCTGGCGGACACCCTGGGCGGGTGCCCGGTGCTGACAAAGGAGGCGATGGCGCAATGATGGATACCGAGATCGATCGGGGCTTACTGGAGAAAATCGCGGACCTCATCGGCAAGCCCGTGGGGGCCTTCAACATCCGCAAGGACTCCGGCTGCGACGGCCGCCAGTCCACGGAACACATTGAAATCTCCTCCAAGGAGGACAAGCCCGGCATCGACATCCGGGTCAAGGACGGTACCGTGGGGGAGACCTGTCACATTCCCGTCATCATCACAAAATCCGGCCTCCACGAGATGGTCTACAACGACTTCTTCATCGGGGAAAACTGCGACGTGGACATCGTGGCGGGCTGCGGCATCCATAACTGCGGAGACCAGGAATCCCGGCACGACGGCGTTCACACCTTCTACGTGGGCAGGGGCTCTAAGGTCCGCTACACGGAAAGGCACTACGGCGAGGGGGACGGCACCGGCGGCCGGGTCATGAACCCGGAGACCGTGGTCTACCTGGAGGAGGGGGCCTCCATCCAAATGGAGACCGTCCAGATCCGGGGCATCGACTCCACCAAGCGGACAACGAAGATTGTCTGCGGCAAGGGTGCCGAGGCCGTGGTCACGGAGCGGCTGCTGACCCACGGGGACCAGACGGCGGAAAGCGACATGGAGATCATCCTGGACGGCGAGGATTCCAAGGGCCGGGTCATCTCCCGGTCCGTGGCCCAGGACAAGTCCCAGCAGGTGTTCTACCCCCGCATGGTGGGCAACGCCCAGTGCTTCGGCCACGTCCAGTGCGACTCCATCATCATGGGGGAGGCCAAAATCAAGTCCATCCCCGCCATCACGGCCAACTGCACCGAGGCCCAATTGGTCCACGAGGCGGCCATCGGCAAGATCGCCGGGGACCAGCTCCTGAAGCTGGAAACTCTGGGCCTCACCGAGGAGGAGGCCGAGGACTGCATCCTCAAGGGCTTCCTGGCCTGAGGGCCCCAGCGCCTCTATATATCTTGCGGCAGAAATATTGTCAAGGGGTCTAGCTTTACAGCCGGACCCCTTGCGTTTTATGGGAAAAGCGGGGGAAAAATCAAACCTGCTCAATGTCGTAGAGTGAATCCAGCACCAGCCAGGTCTGGGAGAAGGGCCGCATGAGGTTCCAGAAGCCCGCCCCCCGGAAGCCGTACTCGGCCACGAGGCGGAGCTTGGCGTCCATGCTCCTGGCGTCCTCGAACCAGACCTCGTGGTTGGTCCCCCCGGCGTCGGTGTAGTGGAAGAAAGGGGACTGGGCCGTCTCGTCGTATTGGATTTCCACGCCGTACTGGACCGCCAGCTCGATGGCCCGCTGGTTGGAGATAGACTGTGCCCTGGTCTCCCCCTGGATGAAGGGCAGGGGCCAGTCGTAGCCGTAGTTTGGCACGCCCAGGAAGATTTTTTCCGCGGGCATTTCCGTGACGGCGTAGTCCAGCACCGCCCGGACGTTGGGGAGGGGGGCTACAGCGAGCGGCGGCCCATAAGTGTAGCCCCACTCGTACGTCATCAAAAGGACTCCATCCGCCGCCGCCGCCACGGCGGCGTAATCATGCCCCTCGTACAGCAGTCCCCGCTGGCGGGTGCTGGTCTTGGGCGCAAGGGCCGCCCACAAAAACCGCCCCTGGGCCGCCAGCAGCTGCCGCAGCCGCCCCAGAAACGCCCCGTAGGCCCCCGCCAGCTGGCCGGGCAGATACTCGAAATCTACGTCCAGCCCCGCGAAGTTCTTCCGCAGCACCGTTTGCAGCACCTCCGCCGCCAGCCGCCCCTGGGCCTCGTAGTCCGTCAGAATGAACTCCGCCCGGCCTGTGTCGAACTGCCCCGCCTCCGTCAGGGTGGACAGGTGCATCACCGGCCGGGTCCCCCGCTCCTCCGCCGCCTCCAGCATGGCCTCGTCGTCCAGGGGCAGCAGGCCCCCTGTCTCCGTGATGCCGTAGGTAAACGGGGCCAGGGTGGAGAGGTAGGGCAGCTGCGCCTCCAGAAGTTCCTGGGAAATGAAGGGGTAGGCGTAACCGTTGAACAGGCCCTCTCCCAGCTTCTCGTCAAAATAGGAGACCACCAGCAGCTGGCCTGGAACCAGGTTCTCTCCGCCGCCCAGCTCCCAGTTGTTCCGCCACAGCTGCCGGACCGTGGTCCCGTACCGCGCCGCGATGGAGGTCAGGGTCTCCTCCTCCGTCACAACGTGGACCGACCGGGGAAACCGCACCACCAGCGTCTGCCCCACCGCCAGGGCGAAATCGGGGGGCAGCTCGTTGTCCGCCGCCAGGCGTCCGGGGGCCACGCCGTACCCGGCGGCGATGGAGTCCACCGTCTCCCCCGGGGCCACCACATGGATTGTCATCTGACATCACCTCTTTCAAAAAAGCCTATGTGGCCGCCTTTGTCCCCTATGCGAACTTTCCCGCATACCCGGCGTCCCGCCGCCATATGTATGGGACAAACGGAACAAAGGGGGACTTGGGCGATGAGAGGGCGGCGGACCCGGTATCTGACTCCCGGACTGGTCTTCCAGTCCGTGCTGATCGGCGGCGGCTACGGCACCGGGGCGGAAATCGCCCGGTACTTCGGCAGTCACGGCCTCCTGGGAGGTCTGCTGGGACTGGGGGTTACGGCGGCGGTCTGGGCGATTCTGTGCGCCGTCACCTTCGAGTTCGCCCGGGTCTTCCGCACTTACGACTACGGCTCCATGATGCACCGTCTCCTTGGCCGGGCCGGGTTTCTCTACGACCTCTGCTTTTACGCCATGCTCCTTCTGGTCCTGGGGGTGGTCAACGCCACCGCCGGGGCGGCGCTCCACGCCCTGACGGGCCTGCCGCCCTGGGTAGGCGTGGCCCTGCTCTCTTTCGGCGTGGTGGTTCTGGTGCTGGGGGGCACGGAGGCCATCGAGCGGGCCCTGTCCCTCTGGGCCTATGTGCTCTACGCCGTGTTCACCCTGTTCCTGGCCGCCGTGTTCCTCCGCTTCGGCCCCGCCGTGGCCGCCGAGCTCAGGCGGGGGGAAATCACCCCCGGCTGGCTCTCCGGCGGGCTGAAATACGCCGCCTACAACCTCCTCTGCGTCTCCATGATTCTCTACACCCTCCGGGACCTGAAAACCCGCCGGGAGGCCGTGACCTGCGGCGTCCTGGCCGGGCTCCTGGGGGCGGCCCCCGCCCTGCCGCTTCTGCTGGCCATGGGCTGCGACCTGCCGGCGGCCCTGGCCTCCGAGACGCCGGTGACGGCGATTTTTGAGCGGCTGGAGACGCCCTGGCTGTACGCCCTCTTTGAAATCGTCCTCTTCGGCACCCTGGTGGAGACCGCCGCCGGCTTCATCAAGGCCCTGGAGGACCGGATTGAGCGGGCCCTGTTCCGGGGGCGGTCCTTTGAGCTGGCCCAGCATACTCCCGCTGGGTCTGCCCGTTCCTCTTGGCCGTGGCTGGCCCGGCCCCTGATTACCGGGACGGTAACGGCCCTGGGAATCTGCGTCTCCACCTTCGGCCTGACGGACCTCATTGACAAGGGCTACGGCGCCATCTGTTACGGCGCATTGTGCCTCTTCGCCCTGCCCATGCTGACGGCGGGGGTCCGCATGATCCGCCGGGCGGGCCGGTAGAGGGGTTCGACGGCTTCCGCCCCGGTTCTTTCTCCGCCCTCCAAAATCCACCCGGCTTTTTTGGCGGCCTGCCGGGGGATTTGTCCCTTCCCAGGCTTGTATTCCCCGCCGCGCCATGGTATACTAACCATAATTTCACAAGTGAGGTGGATGAAATGGCTTTTTTTGGAGGACAGCCCAAGGCCGCCCCCATGGCGGAATCGCAGACCGACGCTGACCGGCGGGAGAACGCCGATCTCCCCGATCTCCCCGAGCCCAGGAACAACACCGTCATCGCAAAAGACGTGCTGATCTCCGGGAAGCTCAGCGGGGAGGGTGTGGTCCAGATTGAGGGCACCGTGGAAGGTGAAATCAACCTCAAGGGCTATGCCATCGTGACGCCCACCGGCAGGGTGAAGGGCCCCATAGAGGCGGACGTGATCCGCGTCGCCGGACGGGTGGAGGGCAACCTGATTTCCCACGACCATGTCCAGCTGGAGCGCACGGGCACCATCAACGGCGATGTGACCACCGTCTCCTTTGTCATTGAGAACGGAGGCCGCCTCAACGGCCGGACCACCATGGTCCCGGAACAGCCCTCCACGCCCCATGTGGAGGAGCTGGAGCCCTCCGCGCCGCCGGAGGAGGAAGAGGACTGATAATACATACCTGCAAAAAGAAGACAGCCCGAGAGGAACCCGTCACGGGTTCCTCTTCTTTTCCATGGGCCTTTGTCCGCGGTCTGAAAAAACGGCTCTGGCAAATGGCAAAAATACTTTTCGCCGGATGGGGCAAACTTGATTTGTTCACACTTTCGCTGTAAAATATTGAGAGGAGAAAAAGAAAGGAGCAGTCCTATGCCGTTTACATTCCAATTCGGCGGGTCCAACGCCTTCGGGGGCGGCTTCAACCCCGAGGGCTTCCAGGGCGCCGCCAATCCCAACCCCCGCCCGAGAAAACCCAGAAAGCCCCGCCGGGCCGTGGGCAACGCTTTCAGCCGTACCCTCATCAACCTGGTGGTGACCCTGGTCTTCGGCCTGGTCTATTTTTACCTGGAACTTCCCGCCCTGAACTTCCACGCCGAGGAGTTTTACGTCTTCGTCTTCCTCCTCTGCGCCGTGTACTGCGTCTGCGCCATGTTCACCTCCGGCTTCCAGTCCGACGGCGGCGTGAAGGGCTATTTCCACTTCGTCCGCAAGCAGTGTACCATCCCCTTCCTGGCCGTGCTGGCCCTTGTCGCCGCCCTGGCCCTGGGGGCCCTCAGCAGCTGGGTGGTCCTCCGGGCGGGGAGCTATTCCAAGCTCCTCTCCATCCAGCCGGGGGACTTCACCGCCGAGGTGGAGGAGATCAGCTACGACCAGATTCCCATGCTGGACGCGGACTCCGCCGCCCGCCTGGGCACCCGGAAGCTGGGCGAGCTGGCGGACATGGTGTCCCAGTTTGAGATTCTGCCCACCTACACCCAGATCAACTACCAGGGCCGCCCGGTGCGGGTGACCTCCCTGCGCTACGGGGACCTCATCAAGTGGTTCACCAACCGGGGAGACGGCCTGCCCGCCTATATCATCATCGACATGGTGAGCCAGGAGGCGGAGGTGATCCGCCTGCCGGAGGGCATGAAGTACACCATCGCCGAGCACTTCGGCCGGAACCTCTACCGGCACCTGCGGTTCCACTACCCCACCATGATGTTCGACGAGCCCGTCTTTGAGATCGACGAGGAGGGCACGCCCTACTGGGTCTGCTCCCGCATCGTGCGGACCATCGGCTTATTTGGCGGCGTGGATGTGAAGGGGGCGGTGCTGGTGAACGCCGTCACCGGCGAAAGCGAGTATTACGAGCAGGTCCCCAACTGGGTGGATCGGCTGTACTCCGCCGACATCATTGTCCAGCAGTATGACTTCTACGGCATGTACCACAACGGCTTCCTGAACTCCATCCTCGGGCAGAAGGACGTGACGGTGACAACCGACGGATACAACTATATCGCCCTGGAAGACGACGTGTATATGTACACCGGCGTCACCTCCGTCACCTCGGACGAGTCCAACATCGGCTTCATCCTCTCCAACCAGCGGACCAAGGACACCCGCTTTTACCCCATCGCCGGCGCGGAGGAGTTCTCCGCCATGGACTCCGCCCAGAGCCAGGTCCAGATGATGAACTACAAGGCCACCTTCCCCCTGCTGCTGAACATCGCGGGCCAGCCCAGCTACTTCATGGCCCTGAAAGGCGCGGACGGCCTGGTGAAGATGTTCGCCATGGTCAACGTCCAGCAGTACGACGTGGTCTCCACGGGCAGCACGGTGGCGGAGTGCGAGTCCAACTACCGCCAGACCCTGGCCCACCGGGGCCTCATCGCCGCCGGAGAGCAGAAGCCCGCCGCCGGGAACACGCAGGAACAGGAGGGCATCGTGGCGGAGATCCGCAGCTCCGTCATCGGCGGCGACACCCACTACTATGTCCGCATGGAAAACAGCCTGGGCTACCTGGACTTCAACGCCTCGGAGGTGCCCCTGGCGGTGCTGCTGAACGTCCGGGACCACATCCGCTGCACCTTCGTGCTGGAGGGCGCGGAGTTCCCCGAGCACGGCATCGTCCCGGCCACGGGCTTTGAGTATATCGACTGGGACAATTAAGGAACCCCTGAAACGCGCAAAAGCCCCGGCGGACTATCGTCCGCCGGGGTTCGTTCGTTTTCACAGGTTTTCAGGGAAGCGCTATTCGGACAGACTCTCCAGGGCGGCCTTGGCGGCGGCCTGTTCCGCCTCCTTCTTGCTGTGGCCGGAACCGGACCCGATGGGCCCGCCGTTCAGCAGCACCTCCGCCGCGAAGGTCTTGGCGTGGTCCGGGCCTCGCTCGCCCACCATGCGGTAGGTCAGCACCTGGTCCGCCTGGCGCTGGACCAGCTCCTGGAGGGCCGTCTTGTAGTCCCGGCGGCGCTCCTCCACCACCTCTTCCCGCTCCGCGTCCAGAAGCACCCGGTGAATCAGCGCTGAAGCGGCGGCGATGCCCCCGTCCAGGTACACCGCCGCGAAAACCGCCTCCGTGGCGTCCGCCAGGATGGAGGTCCGGGTCCGGCCGCCGCCGGACTCCTCTCCCCTGCCCAGGCGCAGATAGGCCCCCAGGTTCAGCTTCCTGGCCACCTCGTAGAGGCTCTGCTCGCAGACCAGGGCCGCCCGGATGCGGGTCAAGTCCCCCTCCGGCAGGTCCGGGTGCTGGGCAAAGAGGAATTCCGCCGTCACGAAGCCCAGCACGGAGTCCCCCAGAAATTCCAGGCGCTCGTTGCTGCGCAGATGGTCGGCCCGGTGCTCGTTGGCGTAGGAGCTGTGGCACAGGGCCTCCTCCAGCAGCGCGTGGTTCTGGAACCAGTAATTCAGTTTTTTCTCCAGTTCCTGCATAGCGGCAAGTCCTCCCTGAAAGGACGCCCCGTGCGGTCACGGGGCGGGCCTTCTCCGCGCCCGGCGGGCGCGCTCTTTACTTGTTCAGCTTGGCGGCCAAATAGTTCACCGCGTCGCCCACGGTTTTCAGGGTGGAAAGCTCCTCTTCCTCAATCTCGCCGACCTCGAACTCCTCCTCCATGGCCATGACCAGCTCCACCAGGTCCACGGAGTCCGCCCCCAGGTCCCCCTCGAAGGCGGTGTTCAGGGTAATCTCCTCCGGCTCCTTGGCGAACTGCTCCGCCACCAGCTCCCGCAGGATGTTGAAAATCTCTTCGTTTGACATTGCCGTTTCACTCCTTCAAAGTCTTGACTCTTCCTTGAGGCTGCACTCTCATCATGAAGCCTATCATACGGCAACAGCCGCCGTGCTGTCAAGGGGCAACCGGCAAATTTTGCCTATCCGGCCCCACTTTCATCAATTCTATGTTGGCCTGCACGTCGGCGATGAAGCCGCTGGCGGCGTACTCCTCCGCCCGGAGGATGGCGTTGCGGATGGCCCGGGCGTCCGAGGAGCCGTGGGCCTTGATGACGGGCTTGGAGATGCCCAGGAAGGGGGTGCCCCCCACCTCGCTGGGGTCCAGCAGTTTTTTCATCTCCGCCAGGTTCCCCTTCACCAGCCCGGCGGCAATCTTGGTCTTCGTACTGGAGAGGAACATCTTCTTCAATTCCTTTAGCAGGAACTTGCTGGTGCCCTCCAGGGCTTTCAGCATGACGTTGCCGGTGAAGCCGTCGGCCACCAGCACGTCGGCCCCGCCCAGCATGGCCTCACTGGCCTCCAGGTTGCCCACAAAGTTCAGCCGCCCGGCCTCCCCCGCCGCCGTCAGCAGGGCGTGGGTCTCCTGGCGGAGCTTGTCGCCCTTCTCCGCCTCCGCGCCGATGTTCAGCAGGGCCACCCGGGGCCGCTCCACGCCCATGACCCGCTTGGCGTAGTAATTCCCCAGGTAGGCGAACTGGAGGAGGTACTCCGGGGTACACTCGGCGTTGGCCCCGCAGTCGCAGAGGAGGGCCCGGCCCTCCGCCGTGGGAACCGCGGGGCCCATGGCCGCCCGGCGGACGCCCCGGATGCGCTTGACCACCAGGGTAGCCCCCGCCAGCAGGGCCCCCGTGGACCCGGCGGAGACGAAGGCGTCCCCCTCGCCGTCCTTCAGCAGGTTCAGCCCCACGGTCAGGGAGGAGTCCTTTTTCCGCTTGAAGGCGGTGGCGGGGTCGTCGGCAATCTCCACCACCTCCGAGGCGTCCCGGATCTCCACCCCCGTGGGGAGATTCTTCTCCCCGCACTGCTCCACGGCTTTCAGGATATCCGCCATCCGGCCCACCAGGATGACCTCGGTACCGTACTCCTTATGGGCCTCCAGGGCCCCCTGGACCACGGCCAGAGGGGCGTTGTCCCCTCCCATAGCGTCCACGATGATCTTCATGCCTGACCCTCCCTTATGTTTGTCTCTGTTTATTCCAGCACGGTCTCCCGCAGTCCGTCTATGATTTGCAGGGACCTCTGGGACAGCTCCGCGTTCTTGTTCCGCTTCCCCTTGACCCGGCGGCCCAGAGGCGGCATGATGCCGAAGTTGATGTTCATGGGCTGAAAGGCCGTGACGGACTGGTTGGACACGTACAGGGCCAGGGCCCCGACGGCGGTCTCCTGGGGGAAGTCCACCGGGGGCAGGCCCCGGAGTCTCCGGGCCGTCTCCACCCCCGTCAGGAAGCCGCTGGCGGCGGATTCCACGTAGCCCTCCACCCCGGTCATCTGCCCGGCGAAGGAAATCCGGGGGTCCGCCTTGAGGCGGTAGTACCGGTCCAGCAGCCGGGGGGAGTTCAGGAACGTGTTGCGGTGCATGACCCCGTAGCGGAGGAACTCCGCGTCGTGGAGGGCGGGAATCATGGAGAACACCCGCCGCTGTTCCGGGAAGCGGAGATGGGTCTGGAAGCCCACCAGGTTATAGACGCTGCCCTCCCGGTTGTCCCGCCGCAGCTGGACCACGGCGTAGGGCTCTTTTCCCGTCCTGGGGTCCACCAGGCCCCTGGGCTTCAGGGGCCCGTAGCAAAGGGTCTCCCGGCCCCGGCGGGCCATGACCTCCACGGGCATGCAGCCCTCAAAGACCTTCTTGTCCTCAAAGCCGTGGACCTCCGCCTCCTGGGCGGTGGTAAGGGCCTGCCAGAAGGCGTCGTACTCCTCCTCGGACATGGGGCAGTTCACGTAGTCCGCCGTGCCCCGGCCGTAGCGGGAGCCCATCCAGGCTTTTTCCATATCGATGCTCTCGGCGGAGACCAGGGGGGCCGCCGCGTCGAAGAAGTGGAGGGCGGAGGCGTCCCCCAGGAGGGCCTGGAGGCGTTCCGCCAGGGCGTCGGAGGTCAGGGGGCCGGAGGCCACGACGGCCTCCCCCTCCGGGAGGTCCGTCACCTCGCCGGGGACCACGGTGATGTTGGGGTGGTTTTGGATTCGTTCCGTCACCAGGGCGGCAAAACCGTGGCGGTCCACCGCCAGGGCCCCGCCCGCCTCCACCCGGGTGGCGTCGGCGCAGGAGAGAATCAGGGAGCCTAAGCGGCGCAGCTCCTCCTTGAGGAGGCCCACGGCGTTCTCCAGCTGGTCGCTGCGCAGGGAGTTGGAGCAGCAGAGCTCGGCGAAGTAGGCCGTCTCGTGGGCCGGTGTCTTTTTCTCCGGCTTCATCTCGCGGAGGGTCACTTGGATGCCCCGGCTGGCAAGCTGCCAGGCGGCCTCGCTGCCGGCCAGGCCGGCGCCTATTACCGTTACCTGCATAGGGCGTTCACCTCCTATCTCTCCTCAGACCTGCCCAACAAATAATCTGTGGACACTTCAAATAAATCCGCCAGCTTCATCAGGCCGGGAACATCGGGGTAATGGACCGCTGACTCATAGTAGAGGTATGCCCTCTGCCCAATGCCCACATACTCCGCAACCTCTTTCGACGTAAAGCGTCTTTCCTTGCGGAGACTTTTCAGGCGCTCAGCAAAAATTTCCATAATACCCCCTTGACTTTGAATTTAAAATTCACTATAATTGAATTATAGATTCAATTATAGGAGGCAACCCTATGTCACCCTTAATGCAGACCATCTGCGACGAACTCCGCTTATGCGGCCTGGACCGCTACATAGTCGGCTTTGAGCGGGACACCTGCGCCCAGGAGCTGGCCCGGCTTTACGGCGCGCTTTCCGCCGCCCTGCCGGAGTGCTGCCAGGAGCTCCTCCGGCAGTATATCCTCACCTTGAACGCCCGGGCCCGTATGGAGACCGAGGCCATGTTTCAGGCCGCCTTCGCCGCCGCCAGAGAGCTGGGTTAGCCCTCCTCTTCCGTCTTCTTGGCGGCGGGTTTCTTTGCCGTGGTCTTCTTGGCCGCCGCTGCCTTTTTAGCCGGGGACGCTTTGGCGGTCTTCGACGCCGTCTTTTTGGCGGCGGGCTTTTCCTCCTCCGCCGCCGGGGGTTCCGTGTCCCCGTCCTTCTTGGCGGCGTAGCGGGGATAGCCCCGTTTGTCCTCCGGCAGGAAGTTGGAGCACGCCGGGTTGATGCAGAAGGGCTTCTTCGCCCCCCGGCCCGCCTTTTTGAACATGGTCTGCCCGCACACCGGGCAGTCGTCCTTCACCGGCACGTCCCAGGTCATGAAGTCGCACTTTTCCGACTCCGCCTTGCTGTTCAGCCGCTCGCAGCAGTAGTAGGTGTACTGTTTCCCGGTTTTCTTGCTCTTGCCCGTGCGCTTCATCAGCCGCCCGCCGCACTTGGGGCAGCGGCCCGGCATCTCCACCACCAGGGGCATGGTGAAGCTGCATTCCGGAAAGCCGGGGCAGGCCAGGAAGCGGCCGAAGCGGCCCATCTTCACCACCAGGTTCCGCCCGCACTCGGGGCAGATTTCCGTGGAGACCTCGTCGGGCACCTTGATGCGCACGCCCTCCAGGTCCTGTTCCGCCTGCTTGAGGCTCTTGTCAAAGTCCCCGTAGAAGTCCCGGAGGACCCCCTTCCAGGGGATGTCCCCCCCCTCCACGGAGTCCAGCTTTTCCTCCATGTGGGCGGTGAATTTCAGGTCGGCGATGTCGGTGAACTTGTCCTTCATCAGCTCCGTCACCACCCGGCCCAGGTTGGTGATTTTCAGGTACTTGCCCTCTTTCTCCACGTAGGCCCGGTCCAGGATGGTGGACACGGTGGGGGCGTAGGTGGAGGGGCGGCCGATGCCCTGCTCCTCCATGGCCCGGATGAGGGAGGCGTCGGTGTACCGGGCGGGGGGCTGGGTAAAGTGCTGATTGGGGGCGAAGCCCTTGAGGTCCAGAGGGTCCCCCTCCTGGAGGGCGGGCAGGGGGGAGTCCTTCTCCTCCTTCTCCTCGTCCCGGCCCTCCTCGTAGACGGCGGTGTAGCCGGCGAATTTCAGGCTGGAGGAGCTGGCCCGGAAGTCGTGCCGCCCGGCCTCGATCTCCACGGACACGCTGTCGTACACGGCGTTGGACATCTGGCAGGCCACAAAGCGGCTCCAGATGAGCCGGTAGAGCCGGTACTGCTCTCCGGTGAGGTCGGCTTTCAGGTCCTCCGGGGTCCAGCGGACGTTGCTGGGGCGGATGGCCTCGTGGGCGTCCTGGGCGGTGGCCTTGGCCTTGTAGCGGTGGGTCTGGGCGTAGGCTTCCCCGTAGCGGCCCAGGATGAAGTCCTTGGCCTCCGCCAGGGCCTCCTCGCTGAGGCGCAGGGAGTCGGTACGCATGTAGGTGATGAGGCCCACGGCCCCCTCCCCGGCGATGTCCACGCCCTCGTAGAGCTGCTGGGCGATGGCCATGGTCC